>NZ_DIJR01000032.1:0-96430 GCF_002421245.1 Sphingobacterium sp. UBA5639 | reverse complement strand
TTAAACCCTTCTTTTTTTCAGGGTTCCTTCTTTCGAAGTAACCGTCCCTCCCTTGCGGAGTGGTGCAAAGATAGGGAGTTTATAAACAAACTTCCAAGCCTTTTGTTCTTATTTATTTCATTTTATCCTTAACTACCTGTAACGGTGCAAGATTCTTTTTGTAAAACAGGTGGTCGGAAGGCTGGGAACGTCGGCTCCGGGACAGAATGGGGCCGAAAAGTGGTTTTGGCGTGGACTTCGTGGGAACCGGGACTTGATACAGGCTCTGCAGGGGAAACATGGGGGGCCTGGAAATTGGATCGTACCGCGGACATCCACGGAACCGGAACTTGGTGCAGCTCCGCAGCGGAAACATGGATGGACATTGTATTGTTCGATCTTCCTAAGCCCGGGATCACTTTGTAGCCCGCTCGGCTCAATGCCCAATTGAAGATGGTGCGCACCGGCGCAGCAGATGGACGGGAACGGGAAGATCGCAGAACTCAGCACTCCGGATACCTTCTTTTGCAGCTATACTTTCCTACCTGTTTACTTAGGTTTAGTTTAGGTTTTATTTAGGTTTTGTTTAGGTATAGTATAGGTTATAGCTAAATAAAACCTAACTTAATACTAAGCTAAATATAGACAAAAGCTAACCTAAGTAATAAGGCATCCTTAACTCTTCGTTATTTAGGGAAAGGTGGTTCCGCTCGGGGACAACGCTCCGGCTGCTGACAAAGGTCTGCAGGAACCTCCGACTACCCTCCCAGCCCTGCTTCGTACCATGGTCGGGGCAGATTTGCCCTGCAACCGTGTTCTGTCCGTGTTGAGTCCGTGTTGAGTCCGAGTCTAAGCCCGCACTCACCCCGCTGCCAACACGGGCAAATGACGCTCCGAACGCGACCATATTCCCTGGATGCCCCTAAAAAAGGCCAACGCCAATCCGAACCGCAGCCGAAAAATTCCGCAGCGACGCTGCAACACGAAAATAACTCGGAAAAACACGCTATAAAGACAGACAAAATAACGATTCAAGGGTTCACATCAGACTGGGGAATACCTCAATTTAACGATGAAGCGGAGCAGCCCTTGCTTCGGAATACCAACTCAAATGAAAAACTAGCATAGAAACGGATAAACATATAAGGATCTATATTATAAACTAGCCAACATAAAAAATGTACCGCCAACCATCAAAGCCTCATTTGGGCACAGTATTGGAAAATAACATAGATTCAAAAGTCAATAACTGTAAACTGCCGGTAGGACACTGCGAATAGCCAATATGCAAACGAAACCGTATATTCGTAAATAGCAAATTAAAATTTCCCTTATTTTGAACGGACTTTTCAAAATTTACAAAGTTGACGCCGATGAGGCACTGCGCATACAACAATCCAAAAACGAAATACACCAACATGATTTCGAGGAACTGATTATTGGTGTGGCAGGAAAACTCGAACATTTTATCGATTTTAAAACAAAAACCTACACCGCTCCATTTATAAGTTTTGTCACTCAGGGCAAAACGCACCGTGTGAAACCTCTTTTGCACAACAATAGCATTGAATTTTGGGTCATTCGATTTAAAAGTGAATTTATCCCCGAAACAACTTTCCAACTTTATACCCACTTTCATGAAAATGCGACATTGACCTTCGCCAGCCCCAACTGCTTCGGGAGATTGATAGTCTTGTGTGAGCTAATGCAGCAGGAATGCTTACAACATAGCGTAGACTATGCGGTTATCAAGCAGCTATTGAGCACCATCTTTACCATGATTGAATCTGAACGAAAAAGGCAATTTCCAGACAGCCAACAGCAATTGAAAAATCAGAGTACAACGTTCACAAGCTTTCTATCTATACTGGAAGAGAACTACCGCCGTCCTGAAGGCGTTAATTTTTACGCGGAGAAGCTTTTTATGTCGACACGAAACCTAAATTTAATTTGTCAGAGCATATTACAACAAAGCGTTTCTGAGATTATCGAAACACGGAAACTTATTGAAGCAAAAAACCTCTTGTTGACAACGACTAAAACGATCTCGGAAATTGGTTTTGAACTCGGTTACCAAGATAAAGCCTACTTTACCAATGTCTTCAAAAAGAAAGCAGGCATGACGCCTTCGGAATTTAGAAATGAAATCCAAAAACTTATTTCCGAATAGCGTACAACAGATTTCCGAATAGTACAACAGATTGACAGGATAATGATACCGCCTAGCCAAGCCCATCCCCTACCTTTGTAATAAAAATTGACGCAGTCACATCATATCAAATGCGTAGAAAGGATTTTATTAAAATTATGGCAACATTAGCATTAGCTGGAGTAGCTCATAAAGCAAACTCTTTATATAAATTTTCCGAGGAACTGGAGGCAACGGACAAATTTCCGGTCTTATTTTTAGGACATGGAAGTCCCATGAACGCCATAGAGGACAACGAATTTGTCCGGGGATTCAAAAAAATTGGCCAAACTTTCGAAAAACCGAAGGCGATTCTTGTTGTCTCGGCACACTGGGAAACACGTGGAACATTTGTCACAGCGATGGAGCATCCCGCCACCATTCATGACTTTGGCGGTTTTCCCCAGGCGTTATTTGATGTCCAATACCCAGCTCCAGGCAGCCCGGCTCTCGCTTTAGAAACACAGCGTATCGTAAGCAAAACAGACGTTCATCTCGACGACAAATGGGGGCTGGACCATGGATCATGGTCTGTAGTCAAACACCTATACCCTGATGCAGACGTGCCTATTATTCAAATGAGCATCGATTACACACAATCTGCAGCATACCATTATGAAATTGCACAGCAATTAAACACGCTAAGAAAAAAGGGGGTACTCATTATCGGTAGCGGCAATATGGTGCACAACTTACGGATGGTCGCCTGGGACAAGCTCGATACGGCAGGCTATGTCTATGAGTGGGCTACGATAGCCAATGAAAAAATGAAGAAATTTATTCAGAACGGCAACCATCAAGCGCTCATCGATTTCAGAAAACAGGGCAAAGAGTTCGACTTGGCAATTCCAACTCCTGAACATTACCTCCCTTTAATCTATACCTTGGGTTTACAGGAGAAAAATGATGAGTTGTTTCTCTTCAACGACAATTCAGTGGCTGGATCGCTGACCATGACTTCTTTGAAAATCGGTTAAGCCTCCAGCATACCTGTCAGGAATATCCAACAATGCCAGCCCATTCCATTAACTGAGAAAAAGGCCAATGGAATGGTCTTGTTGTATACAGGACTCCGCTGAGTTGGAAATAATCTCGAAATTTCCATGACAAAAAGCGTTAGGATTGCAGCGCTAGGATTGATAAATTTGTTTGAAACAAAACAACGTACTTGAACTTAACTCATGGCAACAAAACCTGTTATTGAAATTGAATATTGTCCAAAATGCAATTGGATGCTGCGCGCCGCCTATATGGCGCAGGAGGTACTGAGTTCGTTCACGGATGAGATCCATGGAGTGATGCTGGTTCCCAGCGAAATTGCAGGCCGTTATACCGTACGGGTAGCGGATCAGGAGATTTTCGATCGAAAAAGAGCGGGTCGATTCCCCGAAATAAAAGAACTCAAACAGCTCATCCGAGATCTAATTGCACCAGATAAATCCTTGGGTCATTCGGACAAATCTCCTTCATCCAACATTTAATTTAGCATAAATCGGATTTTAAAGACTTCTTCTTATTAGCAATTTTGTATAAATTAAATGAACAATCATGACTACTCAACAAGAAGTAGATTTTCAACGTATCGCCAAGGCCATACATTTCTTACAGGAAAACTTTAAGACGCAACCTACATTGGGTCAGATCGCTTCTCATGTTTACATGAGTGAAGCTCATTTTCAACGCATGTTTACCGCATGGGCTGGTACAAGCCCCAAGAAATTCTTACAGTACGTAAGTATAAATCATGCAAAATCATTGCTCAAGGAAAGTAATATCGCCGAAACCACCTATCAACTTGGTCTTTCCAGCAGCAGTAGACTTCATGAGCTATTTATCAATATTGAGGGAATGACTCCCGCTGAATATAAAAATGAAGGCTCCAATCTATTGATTTCCTACGCCTATTATCAGAGCTTATTCGGCACAATGCTAATTGCATCCACTTCAAAAGGTATTTGTCATATTGCCTATGCCGATGACAACTTAACAGCTTTTGACACCCTTCAACAACGCTTTCCGAACGCAACATATCGACAACAGGGAGATAGCATGCACGAGAATGCACTCAGCGCATTAAATCCCCAAGACAAAGATATCCGCCAGGTAAAATTACATTTAAAAGGCACTGATTTTCAATTGAAAGTCTGGGAAGCTTTATTAAAAATCCCTATGGGTAACTTAAGTACCTACGGTGCTATCGCTTCTCAAATCGGAAACCCCAAAGCTTCCCGTGCTGTCGGCACAGCTGTCGGTAGCAATCCGATAGCTTACCTTATCCCCTGTCATCGTGTTATACAAAACAGCGGTATATTTGGTGGTTACCGATGGGATCCAATGCGGAAAACAGCGATGATCGGATGGGAGACTTTGCATACGGCTATTTAATAAACACACACAATACGATAAAATGGAACTTTTCGACAATCTCTTCGATGGCAATAGAAATCTACTCCCTTACGATGGGACTGTCAATTATTATGGTAAAATACTGCCTCCACAGAAAGCAAACCACTATTTTGATAGACTCATGGACTCGATCGAATGGGTAAATGACCGTGCTATTATTTTTGGAAACGAAATCGTCACCAAACGAAAAGTGGCTTGGTATGGCGACCAGGCTTTCGAATATAGCTATTCCAACACCACTAAAAGGGCGCTTCCCTGGACAAAAGAGCTTCTTGAGCTGAAAAAGATTGCCGAAGAACAAACACAGGAGACGTATAATTCCTGCCTGTTGAATCTTTATCACAATGGCGACGAAGGAATGGCCTGGCACAGTGACGGTGAAAAAGACCTTAAAAAAAATGGAGCAATTGCTTCTTTAAGCTTTGGTGCTGAACGAAAGTTTGCCTTTAAACACAAAACGAGCAAAGAAAAAATAGACCTCATCTTGGGCCATGGAAGTTTATTGGTGATGAAAGGTCTTACACAAACGTATTGGTTGCATCGGCTTCCACCGACAAAAAAAGCGTTCAGTGCACGAATTAATCTGACATTTCGAAGCATTGATCAGCTGTAGTCTTACAGGCCCAAGGTACGGCTTACAGGAATGGACACCTATTTGTAGGTAAACTTCACAACAGCATTCAGTCATTAATCGTGTCAACCTTTTCAAACATAAAGGCTGACACGATCGATCGGGTTATTTAATAACGTCCCAGCTGTTGTCCTTGGCTGTGTAATCCATAAAAATCCCTCCGTCCAAGGTAATATTTTTCACTTTTTTAGTCGAAGTCCACGTCAGGATTACCTGTATTTCATTGTGTTGCCAAATTGACGGAGTTTGATGTTTTGTCTCCACCGATCCATCCGTATAGGTAATCAACACATCAAACGGAATTGCAAATCCCCCAACATTAGTGATCGTAAGTGTATTTTTACCGGCAAGCTGTTTAAAACCATTCACTTTAAGGTCGATGTAATTATTGGTAAAATACCAATTTTTCCAATACCAATTTAAATTTTGCCCAGCTCCGGCGTTGATGCTGTAAAAGAAGTCCCAAGGCGTCGGATGCTTTCCATGCCATAGCTCCATATAATGATGTAGTGCTTTTTTAAACAGTTGATCGCCCAGATAATCCCGCAATGCAATATAAGACAACGCGGCCTTGATGTAAGCATTGTTACCATAACCTAAACCACTTAACTGAGAGGTCATCGTAATCAGGGGTTGGTCTTCTTCTGTAGAGGGGTCAAAGATATAACGCTTTACACGGGCATCTTTGAAAAGTTCTTTATTTTTTTCGGCACCAATCTCCGCATTTCCGATCCAGAATTCCAATGCAGTAGCCCAACCTTCATCCATATAACCGTATCGCGTCTCATTGATACCCATGTAAAAAGGAAAATAAGTATGTGCAATTTCATGGTCTGCTGTTTGCCGTGCATCCACAAGATTATCTGGAACACTCGAATCGTTGATCATCATCGGATATTCCATATCTGCAAATCCCTGAACGGCTGTCATTGTTGGGTATGGATAGGTGACACCAGGCCAATTTTTAGAAAACCAGTCAATGCAGTATTGTTGCCAGACAATGTATTGTTCAAAATCTGGCGTTCCGGCGACATAACTAGATTGCACACTCACGCGCTTGCTTCCCAAATCTACACTCCCCCCGTCCCAGATATAATTGTCACTCACGCTGAAACAAAAATCAGGTACGTAGCTTGCTTTGAATTTCCACGTATTCCAGGCTTCTTGTGCTGTCACTTTGCCCGATTTCATTTCGGCATCTGTCGCGATATGTATTGGGGTATCGCTGACTTTTGATTTTTCGAAACGGTCCAGAATAGGTTTCTGCAGTACATCAGCCGCATTGGTCAATTCGCCTGTCGCCCAAACAACAAAGTTCTTCGGAACGGATATCTCAAATTGATAATCGTTGAAACCATTGTAGAATTCTTGTCGGCCATTATGTTCCAGAAGATCCCAGCCATTGTAATCGTCGTATACAGACACACGCGGATAAGAGTAAGCACAATAAAAGGTCGAAGCATTCAATAGCCCTTCACGGTCGCTTTCGACAGATAACGGATATTCCCAGCTAATGTCCAATGTTGCAGTGCTTCCCGGAAGGATTTTCTGCCCAAAATCACCTAACTTCACCGTTCCCCAGTCCTTGCTGTTTACGTCGTAAACTTGACCATTCAATTTAAACGATTTAATCTTTAGGCCCGAAGTCAGGTAATCGTCCGAAGCGTATGCCGCACGTACCGCATTAGGTCTGTGCACATTGTTCACAAATCGGATAGCCAAGCGTTTCAATGTATCAGGACTATGGTTTGTGTACAGAATAGTCTCTGTTCCACTCACCATCTTTGTAGCCGGATCCAATTGCACCCGCACATCATACTTTCCAAAATTCTGCCAATAGTTTTTTCCCGGTATGCCCGTTGTAGTACGGGTCCCCTTTGCGATCGCTTGCTGAATATTCCTTGGGGTATACAGTTCTTGTGCATGAGCAGCCCCTGTCAATAAAAGCAACGTCAATCCGTAATTCAATATAGTGCGTCCTATCATATCCTAGTTTAAATAATCAAACTAAGATAAATTTGCTGTGATTTGCAAGTTTAATTCTCCAGCTTCGCAAGAAAAATAAACTTCTCCAACACAATACCCTATTCGCATTTGTTCAACCATCAAAAAGACAGGCTCCAAGTGCCGGAGAAAACATTTTATTTTTTTTTACGTTTAGTTTTAAGATAAGCCCGAATGTATGCATCAACTTTTACGTTATAACGATTTCTTCCGATACGCTTTTTTAGGAATACTTTTAATTTCAATCCCTACACTCCTTGCAGCTCAAAATGATGTGAAAGCAGACTCTGTTGCACAGTACAAACAGCAGCGTGACTCTGCCTTGGCTAGTCAATACGATATATCGGATCTCATCGGAAGAATAATACATCCCAAACGAAAAAAGGAACATGCAAGTAAACGTTCTCCCATCACCTTAATGCCCAACATTGCCTACAACCCAACCATTGGTGGCCAGATTGGAATCAAGGCTGTCGCCGGGAAAGTACTAGGTGATCCCAAAACAACCACCATGTCGATCGCAGCGACATCCGCCTCGATCACCACGAAAAATATTATGGTCTTCTATATCAGCCACAATGTATTTACTCCGAACAATAAACTAAATTTTCAGGGTGCTTTTGCACTTGTCAAAATGGTGGCTTTAGACGCAGGGCTGGGCATGACTCCCCATGGAAAATGGAACAATGCCGATGAAGAGATTCTTGCCAACCCCGACCATAAGAAATACGGCGCAAAATATAATGCATTTACATTTAATGAAAAAGTCTATAAACGCATCGCCGACGGGCTATTTGTTGGGGCCGGACTGGCGTTTGACTTACGACGGAAAATAACCAGCAGCGGCCCGAATGGCAACGTTACGCCCAACACCATCTACACCGAAAAACATGGCTTCGAGCCCGACAGTTACAATTCCAACGGCCTATTGCTCAATATGCAATATATGACCAGAGACAATCCCAACAGGCCTTACAAGGGTATATATTCAGATATCGGTGTGCGATGGAACACAACGCTGCTGGGTAGCAGCAAAAGTGCAGTACAGCTTACCACCGACTTTCGCAAATACTTTAGTCTATCCCAGTCCGACCCAGCTCATGTACTCGCCTTCTGGTATTGGGGTTCCTATAAACTTGGTGGTACTCTGCCCTATTTTGATCTTCCAGGAACAGGAAGGGACGTAGCCGTCAGAAGCGGCCGCGGTTATACCATCGGTTATTTCAAAGGAATTTCTTTCGGTTATGCCGAAACAGAATACCGCTTCCCAATTTTAAAGAATCGCTTTTTGAGCGGAGCTGCTTTTTTTAACCTACAGACTGCCAGCGACGAACTGGGCACCAAACTTTTTGAAAGGTGGCAACCTGGGGGTGGTGCCGGGTTGCGAGTTCTCTTTAACAAAGCAACACGCACAAATCTATGTCTGGACTATGCCTTTGGAAAATATGGTTCCCGTGGTTTCTTTTTGGGGCTGAATGAAGCTTTCTAATTCCAGGCTGCGGCAGCTTTCTTTGCCATAAAATAACTAAATTAGCCGATGTTATTGCTCTTTCGCTGCATGAAGAGTGACTGCATAAGCATTGACGATACTTCATCATGAATTTAAAAACCTTTTTTCTATACATTCCATTATGTTTAGGTCTCGTTTCCTGTCATCAGGCAAAGACGCCAACACCAACATCAACGAAAAGTGAAGACCAAAAGAAAGAACAAGTAGCCCTTCCTGCCTCCGCGTCGCTCCCATCGGATACGTCGAGCTACGATAGCCCGCGTTTTGAAGGCAGGGTAAAAGAACAAGCGCAGCAGTTAATGGAAATGAATGATGCCGGCCTCTTCGATAAACTTCATCAGAAGTTAACGACAACACTACCGGCGGACCAGAAGGATTATTTTCTTAGGCATCCTACCTTAGCTGTTTTAGCGATCACCAAAGGGAATATCTTTGAAAATGGTGCCGATGACCTTGGGTATATTGTGTACAATAAAGATAATCATCGCATCGAAATCATCCTATTGGATCGTAAGAACAATACATTCAACACACTGTATAAAGAATTAAAAGTTGTCAATACCCTTCAAAATTTGGATTGTTCATCCAGCTTTGGATCGCTCGATTATCTTGTTGCTTCCGAACTGATTTACCAAGAGGATTATATTCGCCTAAACAATTCAAATTACCTGATTGACGACAACTCCTTTGAGGTGACCGATATTTCTACGAACAAAAACTTCGATTTGCAGCAGGGCTGTCTGAACAAAAACATCGCAAAAGATGCCATGGCCAACAGTCTTTGTGTACCGACCAGCTCCGTATACGCGAATTTTCAATGCTTAAAATACAATAAGAAAAAGCAGATTTTTGAAATTTATTTCAGTCAGGAATTTGCAGACTAAGCCGAACTAACCCGAACAATGAAAAGATATTACCTACTTGCTACCCTTGGTTTATGTAGCAAATTATATGCGCAAGAAGTGGATACTACAACTAATCGGCTAGAGCAAGTCGAAGTTAAAGCCTACTTCAATAAACAACCGCTCTTGCGATTGACTTCTTCTGCAGCTGTGTTAAGCAACCAAGCTATCCAATCCCAACAGTCGCCCTCTTTTGTTTCGGCAATGAACAGGGTACCGGGTTTACGGATGGAAGAACGTTCTCCTGGAAGTTACCGGCTTGCACTCCGCGGGAGTATGATCCGTTCACCTTTTGGTGTTCGCAATGTTAAAATCTATCTGGACGACTTTCCGCTTACTGACGCCGGCGGGAACACCTATCTTAACTTGCTCGATCCCTATGCAATCGAGCAAATCAATATCTTGAAAGGTCCGGACGGATCGATCTACGGGGCCAATTCAGGCGGTATACTCTCCTTATATAGTAAAGGATTTGATCAATCTGCAAAACCTGAAGTCAATCTCCAATTAACGGGAGGCTCCTATGGTCTTTTCCAGGAGCAGCTCAATGCAATATTACCCGTCAGCAAGACGCAACAACTTGCCGTCAATCAGAGTTGGACGAGAAGTGACGGTTATCGCCAAAATTCAGCCTTAAACAAAAAGAATATCCAGCTCAATTACAATTGGCAATATGCAAAAACATCCGAATTAAAATTCACGGGGCTCTATTCGGATCTCGGTTACCAAACTCCGGGAGGGCTCACCGCAGCACAAATGGAAAGCGACCGCAGGCAAGCCCGGCCAAAGGGCGGACCAAACCCTGGTGCTGCTGAACAAAAAGCAGCAATCTACGATAAGACATTCTTTGGTGGACTGAGCAACCAGACGCATCTCAGTTCTAAGATGACCTTATTCGCGAGTGTATTTGGTTCATCCAATCAGATCAAAAATCCCTTCATCACCAATTACGAGAAAAGAGATGAAAAGAACATAGGAACGCGCCTGTATTTATCGTATGCCGATCTGTTGAGCAGAGATTTAAAATATGAAGTACAACTGGGCTTGGAAGCGCAAAAGGGATGGTATGCTATTGACAATTATGACAACGCCCAAGGTGTCGCTACCGATCCTCAGGCCAAGGACAAATTGGAAAACAGTCAGCAATCATTTTTTGCACGCACCCAACTGGAATGGCTAGAGCGTCTCCAGGTAGAGCTGTCGCTCGGATTAAATGAGAATAAAATTGGCTACCAGCAACGTTATCCTGTCGCACAAGAAAACAAAGAAAATATTGATTTCGGGAGTACATGGATGCCACGAGCAGCACTATCCTATTTGATCACTCCAATGCTTGCACTTAGAGCATCGATTTCTAAAGGTTTCTCTGCACCAACTGTTGCTGAAGTCCGCTCGTCAGACAATACAATTAATACGATGCTGAAACCAGAAACAGGTACAAACCATGAATTTGGGCTTCGTTGGCATTTGTGGAATCGCCGGATTATTTTAGATGCAGCGGCCTACACGTATCAAATGAACAATGCCATCATCCGACAGGTACGGGATAATGGTGCTGAATATTTTCAAAATGCGGGTAAAATAAACCAAAAGGGATTGGAAGCCTCGCTATTCATGTATTTGATTAGGCCTCAAACAACCGGTATGGTCCGTAGCCTACAGCTGACCAGCAATTTTTCCTTCAATGACTACAGTTTCAAAACCTATCAGGTAGGCGACAAAAACTATAAGAACAATAAACTCCCTGCAGTTCCTAAAACAGTATGGGTAAATTCGTTGAATATACTTTTCCCGAATGAATTCCAACTGGATCTTCTTTCCAATTTAACAGCAGCCATACCACTGGATGATGCAAACACTGTTTATGCCAAACGGTATCATCTTTTGCAAGCCAAATTATCTTGGAGCAAATCTGTCTGTTCACGGCATAAAATCAGGCTTTTTGTTGGGGCCGACAATCTGCTCAATGAAAAATATAGTCTTGGAAACGATATCAATGCTTTTGGAGGACGGTATTTTAATCCTGCCCCTTTACGTAATTATTATGGCGGAATGAGTTTTAATTTTTAACCAAGCATCATGGAATTCCATCAGTATACATTGACCGATATCGATTTCACCAAGGTGAGCCGTTATTCTTATTTTCCTTGGATGGACCTGACACTGGCCCATTTTCAGGTCAATGCGATGGAAATGGAGGTCAATCAGGCAACTTTTCGGGTACTGGAGAATTATACCGATTTTGAAGTGATGATCATCCATACGTTGCCCACAACAGCCGTCTTTTGCAATTGTCCACAAACAGGATTCTGCCGTCATCAAAAGGCGGCTTTAGGTAAACTATTTACACAGGAGAATTGGCTGGCATTTTTTGATCACAACCGCTATCAGCATCTCCTCAAGAAGGTTGCGGCACAATATGGACTGGAAAAGGAATCGTCTTTAGAAAACTATTTTTCAGCCCAGATCAAAGCAGGGAAGCTTGAGTTTCTATTAAAAGACAAACAGCTAACCTCCATTGATGACTTTGATCTAGTGGAGGAATCTCTTATCCCAAAAAAGGTCAAGACGACGGCCGAACAGCAGCATTATTTTGTGGTGTTAACGCGCAACCGGTACTACAAAAATCTACAAATACTCCTGTGTCAAGCTCCAATGACGAAATCCGGCCTACCTAAAAATCCGATTTCCGCCAGTGAGAGCCAGTCCCGTATCTGGCAAAGCAGCTCGATTGAGGAAATGCAATTTTACACCGCTGTTTACCAATTTTCTCAAGCTGTACAACAGGATATCGAAATCAGCTCCAGTCTGAAGGCGGTTGCAAAAAATCCGTTACACCTCGATTTTTATCTGCATGACTATGAAAAATCCGACAATATAACAGCCTCCACCTTATCGCCGGTTCAATTTAACCTAAACAAAGGTGAAATTAAGCTCTTCATTACAAAAAAAGGTGCGTTTTATACCATTCAAGGAGAAATTCATATTCATACGATAGCCTACAATTTACAGGATTTAGTCGTTCTTTTGGACCATTTCATTCTCATCAAAAATCAGCTTTTTCTGATTGAAAATAGATTTCACCTCAAGTTGATCCGTTTGTTTGGCAACAAAGGTGAGCAATTGTTGATCCATCAGCGTAAGTTCGAAGAATTCAACAGGTTGTTTTTGGAACAGATAGCACATTCCGTGGAGTTAAATTTTAAAGATATTCCCAAAGCAAGCAAGCCACAGTTGAAGGAAAATCTGTATTATCAGGACATGCAGCCATTTTTGTTTCTGGAAGAATCGGAAGATTTTGTCAACCTTATTCCTGTCATGCGTTATGGTGAGGTCGAAATTCCTATTTTAAGTAAGCGGAATATATTTGGTACAGACAGCAAGGGTACACAATTTTTGGTCGATCGGAAACGTGAAGCTGAAACAAAAGTTATTTCCCTGTTACTGAAGCAGCATCCCTATTTTCAGGAGCAAATGGATGAAGGAAGCTTTCAGCATTTTTATTTGCATCGCAAATACTTTCTGGACAGTAACTGGTTTCTGGATGCTTTTGAGGAGTGGCAACATCAGGGTATACAGATCATCGGATTTAATACGTTACGTGGAAATAAATTAAGCCGTTTTAAGGGAAAAATACATGTGGAGGTCCTCAGTGGACAAAATTGGTTCAACGCCAATATACAGGTCAAATTTGGCCCCAAAAGTGTCTCCCTAAAAAAACTTGAAAAGGCAGTACGGAACCGCTCGCAATTCATCACCTTGGATGACGGCACCCAGGGCATTTTACCGCAACAGTGGCTCGATAAATTTGAAGCCTATTTTAATGCAGCAGAATCGATAGCTGATGATTTCATTGAAATTCCAAAATACAAATTCAATGAAATCGATCAACTATTTGATCAGGCGGAGCTAGACCCCATCGTGTTGGCGGAGCTCAGCACGTTGAGAAAGCAGCTCGCTAATTTTTCTTCGCTATCCGAGGTCCAGCTACCTCCAACTTTTGTCGGAAACTTACGCCCTTATCAGCAACAAGGACTACAATGGCTGCATTTCTTGGATGGGCTTAACTTTGGCGGCTGTCTTGCCGATGACATGGGACTTGGCAAAACGATCCAAATATTAGCCTTTCTGGCTACTCAAAAAGCAAAGGGACAATCTGCACCAACATTACTTGTACTTCCCACGACCTTAATTTTTAATTGGCGGCATGAAATCCAGCAATTCCTTCCATCTTTCCAGACGTTGGTTTTAGATGGTCCAAATAGAATGGAAAAAGGGATGCAGTTTGAACAATATGACCTTGTTTTAATTTCTTATCACAACCTGCTGACGGATATCAATATGCTGAAAAAAATAACCTTCAATTATGTCATATTGGACGAATCGCAGCAAATCAAAAACCCGGATTCCCAGCGATACAAAACGGTAAATTTATTAAAATCAAGAAATCGCATTATTTTAACAGGAACTCCTATCGAGAATAATACGATGGATCTTTATGCCCAGCTTTCCTTTATTGTGCCGGGGCTACTAGGAAGCAAAAAATATTTCAAAGATGTCTATACGACTCCTATTGATGCTTTCCATGACCGCAAGAGAAAAAAAATGCTGAAAGAGAAAATAAAGCCTTTCATTCTCCGTAGAACAAAACAGGATGTATTACGTGATCTTCCTGCAAAAAATGAACTGATCCTTTACTGTGAGATGAAAACCGCCCAACGGCGAATTTATGATCTTTATGAAAAAGAGTTTCGGGATTTTATCTCAGCCAAAGATGGCGATGAAATCAAGAAAAGCCCCATGCATGTCCTAAAAGGTCTAACAAAATTGCGTCAGATATGTAATTCAAGCAAACTTCTCCAAAACGAAGATCTGACTACCGCTGCGGACTCTGCCAAAATCGAAATGCTTATCGAGCAGATTCAGCATAAAAAAGACCAGCACAAAATGATCGTGTTTTCACAGTTTGTCAGTATGCTCAACCTGATTAAAGAGGCTTTGGATAAACAGGGGATTCGCGCGTTGATGCTCACGGGCCAGTCCAAAAATCGAGGTAAATTGGTTAGTGACTTTCAATCCGACAAGGATATCCCCGTTTTTCTGGTTAGTCTAAAAGCCGGTGGTACCGGACTTAATCTTACCGCAGCCGATGTAGTGTACCTGGTAGACCCCTGGTGGAATCCTGCTGTTGAACAACAGGCGATCGACAGGATCTATCGCATGGGGCAACAAAAGACGGTTACCGCTGTTCGATTAATCAGCCCTAACACGGTCGAAGATAAAATTCAGACCTTACAGCAAAATAAAAAGGAAATTAGCAACAGTATTCTGGATGAGGGCGGAAGTTTAGATGCCTTTTATCTCGACAAAAGCTATTTAATGAATTTGCTACGCTAAACTATTGAAATCAAAAAAGGGGACATCGATCGATGTCCCCTTTTTTGATATAATTCGTTTTCAGCTGCTCTTTATTTTTTGTCAGAAATGTACGTTTTGTTACCATTTCCGTTGATATAATATTTGCCACCTTTTGGACCGAGATATATTGTATGGCCGTTGTATTTTTCACTTGTTGCTTTATCAGTTGTTGCTACGGCATCCTTTTTAACAGCAGTGGCTTGTTTTTCAGCTTTAGCACTTTCTTTTTTCACGGCTTTTTCCTTCGCTTCCATTGGTGCTGCTGGCGCTGTTTTTGTATCAGCCATCTTTTTCGTCTGCGTTGACTTTTCCTTGACCGCAACTTCCTTCTTCGCTGTAGCTTTCACCGGCGCTGCCTTCGTTTTCGTTTCGGTCTCGTTGGCTTTAGTCTTTACTTCTTTTGCTTTTTGTTCAGACTTTTTGGCTTCTTTTTCCATTTTTTTAGGAGCCGTTTGTGCATAGGATTGTCCCAATCCGACTGCAGCGATCAAAGCTAATGCAGCTGTGATTTTTTTGAAACGATTTATTGCTTTCATAACCCAATTGTTATTTAAATAATTGTAAATAAAAGCACAATACAAATGCCATATTTCGATTTAATTACCTGAAAAAATATTTTTTACAAATTTTTAACTTAGCCAAGGAATTATTCGACAACTTGTTTTCTAAATTTCGAATCAATTATATATTTTATCCCCTTTGCATCTATAAATACGGGCTTTCCATGGTAGTGCTCATTGCTCCTTCGATCAATGGCAACACGATACCGGGTGGGTGAACTAGTGGAGCTGTAGGTTATATTTCCAACCGATTCTCCAGGGCTCACGATTACTTCCGAACCTTCATATACGCGCTCACTCACCCTGCCCGTAAAACGCTGTTTTCCCGTTGACGTTTTTATTTTCTCCTGTTGCTCGGGCTCCTTATCAATCGGCGCGTCCAAGGTCATCACATCGACCTGTGGGCTTAAAGGGAAGAATGGATCTACCCACTGATATACAAAATGATAATCGGTTTCCAAGTTATTAAAAGCGTGCATTTGCTGCGCCCTTACAACACTTATCCCACCTCCTAAAATCAGCAGTGGCAGTAGGCAACGTCTAAAGAAGATTAATTCAACTCTTAACATATCTTTTTTTCCTTTCGTTTAGGTGCTCCCAAATAAAATGCCATCTCTCTCTAAAGCATCCATCTTTAACACATTTTTAACTAAAGCAATTTAGTTTGATATTTAACTATTTTATATTTAACTTTGTACTATGAAAAACGAATCCATGAATCCAGTAAAACCCTTAGTGGATAGTATCATTGCTTTGCGAACGAGCTTAAAACAATACTATATCCAGAAAATAAAGGAACAGCAATTGGATATCACCTATGAAATGTTGCAAGTATTGGCAGCACTGTGGAAAAAGGAGCAAATGAATCAGCAAGATATAGCCACAGCAATACAGAAGAACAAAGCAAGTGTCACTCCGCTGATCGATAATCTTTGTAAACGGGATCTGGTTAGACGCGTCAGCGATCCCAATGACAGGCGAAATAATTTAATCGAATTAACGGTAAAGGGAAACGAATATAGGACATTATTAGACCCTGTCCAACAAGACCTCTACCGTGTGATCCTGCAGGAGATATCAGAAAAAAAAGTATTGGAAATTACAGAAACTCTCGAAAAATTGACCGCAATTATTGATAAGCAATAGTATCGGGAGCCTTGATTTTCAGAAAAAAAGAAGATAAATAATTGAGTCATGAGCAATTCAACATTAAGTGAGAAAGAAATAAAACGAAGGCGGAAGATATGGATCATCAACATCCTATCTGCAGTCGTCATTGTGTTTACCATTATCTGGGGTATCTTAGTGTTTTTCCACATCAACGAATCTGTTTATACAGATGATGCCCAGGTAGATGCCCATATTACCCCTATAAATTCGCGTATCAGCGGTTATATCAAAGCAATTCGATTTGATGAGCATCAAAAAGTTCACAAAGGCGATACACTCGTCATTATTGATGATGCGGAGTACAGAATTTTATTACAAAATGCACAAGCCACTCTTGCCGATGCCAAAGCAAGTAAAACTATATCGCAATCTGGAATTGCCATTGCCAGCAATAGTACTGCGATAGCAAATGCCAATATCGATGAGATGAGAGCCCGGCTAGATAATATGGAATTGAATTATAGGCGTTACGAGAGTCTGGTGAAAGATGAAGCAGTAGCGCAATATCAATTCGATCAGGTAAAAGCAGATTATGAGGCCATGTTAGCCAAATATAAGGCACTTTTGGCGCAAGAGCGTGTATCGAAACTTAACACACATGAGTCTGAACAGAAGCTGTCGGTCAATGATGCCTCATTACTAAAGGCCGAATCTGCGATTGATCTAGCCAAGTTAAACCTTTCGTATACGGTTATCACGGCACCGTACGACGGTGTATTGGGACGGCGGACGATTGAAGAGGGTCAATTGGTGCAAAACGGTACGCCATTGGTCAATATTGTACGTGATGAGCAGAAATGGATTACCGCAAATTATACCGAAAGTCAACTAAAAAATATTGCCCTCGGGGCAAAAGTCAACATTGAAATTGATGCATTGGCCGGGAAGACATTTGAAGGTGAAGTAGCCGCCATATCCGAAGCAACAGGATCTAAGTATTCTGCTGTTCCGGTTGACAATTCTACGGGAAACTTTGTTAAGGTACAACAGCGCATTCCGGTTAGAATTAATTTTACAGCATCCAATACCCCAAAAGATCTCGCCATGCTTCGCGTAGGTATGAATGCTATCATACGTATTAAATAATCATGAAAGATCGTATATTCAGAGATTGGTTGAGTTCAGGTTGGGAATTGTTCTTTCTGTTTGTACTCAATATTTTATTTTCGTTCAATAATGGAATCCCAACATCCATTAACACGTATGTCATGAATGGATACGCCGGTATCACTGCAGATCTGAGTATGGCTACATATTGTTATTATGCAGGAATGGTATGTGCCATACCACTGGTATTTAGGTTGTTGAAATTATTTTCCAAAAAGACGATATTAATTGTATCTATCTTCATTATCCTCGCTTCCAATGCGGTTTTGGAACATGCTAATAATGGTGTTAACATCTGTATGGCCACATTTTTTATCGGGAGTGCCAAGATTATTGTCACGATGGCTATCATTGGGGAAATGATCCCTTTTCTCATGCCACGTGGAGAACGGTATCAATTATATGCAGTCTACTACCCCATGACAATGATCATTCCTGCCTTGGCAAGTTATGTATCTGTTCTATTTGCAACACGTTTCTATTGGGAAACTGTCTTTTTATTTCAAAATATACTACTTGCAGTAGCGTTGTTAATCTGCATCATCTTTATGAAATCGTCAGATTTTAAAAAGGTACCGCTGTATCAATATGACTGGTTTGGAAGTATTTTACTTTGTATTTCATTATTGAATTTTGCCTATTTCAGCACATATGGTCTGACACAAAATTGGTTTCATTCCAGGTTTATTTTGGTCACCGGAATCGCATCGCTCTGTTTTTTTATACTTTTTATAAATAGAAGTGTACTAATCCGAAAATCACTCTTAAATTTTGAAGCCTTTTCAACACGGATTCTGCCTATCTCCATTGGAACAATTTTTATTTTCGGCATTTTTTATAGCTCGACCTCGCTGTACTCCTCCCTTTTGGGAATTACGCTTGGTACAAACCCCTTGGAAGTCGCCGAAATAAATACCTATGTAATTCCTGGTTATATGATCGGCGCAGTAATCGTTTATATATATTTCAAAATAACAAAGAAATGCAAGTTCATTTTGGCATTCTCCGCAGCGTGTTATGCCCTATCTTGCTTTTTCTTTGCAAGGATTATTGACCAACATACAAACTCGGCTTTGTTCTATCTCCCTTTGACATTAAGAGGAATGGGCGTGATCACTTCCTACATTGGAATAGGCGTATATATGGCCGGCAATATTCCCAGTAAATATTACCTCTCTGGCTTAGTATTTTTGATTCTTACACGTTCATTTTTGGTGCCTGTAGTCTGGTCAAACATCATTGCCAATTGGTATTACCACCTACAGATCCTTAATGCCAATAATCTTGCTGGTATAATCGATCGAACAAATAGCTTGGTGCTACAAAGAGGAAATATAATGAAATCGGTCCAAGTCCAAGCCTCGCTACTATCCATACGCGACGCCTACTCCGGGCTATTTATTATCGGGGTAATCCTAACGTTATTCATCTTAATCTTCCCTTTTCATTCTTCGCCTATACGAAGAGTTTTCGACTGGAAGAGAAAAAATGCAACGAAAGAAGCTTTGCAAATTCCTATTTCTTAGTTAACTGTTATAAATTTCAGTAATATACTTGAATACGATACGCTCAGCGATTGCGTACTTATCGAAAAGTGTACGGAGATCGTCATAGAGCGTTTTGTTTTCAGCCTGCTCTTTTGGAAAATAGGATGATGAACGTACTCTTCCCAAGAACGACCGAAGATCCAATATCTGTTGGTTTGGCAAGGTTATTTTGATCATTGGACGTGGTGAAAAAAATTGTTTGAGATCATCGTCACTGATATTTTTGTGACTGACAGATTGATAGCTTGGTATATGGCTGAGCAGAAAATCTTCGTATTCCTGTTGAAAAGCGTCGTCCGGATCACGCTGGTTCCAAACCAACACAATATGTCCATTTTCGGTGAGGATGCGGGCGAACTCCCTTTTACATGCATCCCGATCAAACCAATGAAACGATTGACCCGCAAAAATAAGATCGACACAGCCAGACTCAATGGATGTACTTTCGCCGGTGGCATTCAGCGCGATTAAATTCCGATAGGTTTTAAAATGATGCAATAAAGATTCACGCATTTTCCGATTGGGTTCAACAGCAAAAACGTCATTTCCATTTTCGAGAAAAAGTTGCGTAGATAGCCCAGTGCCACTACCAATATCGGCAACCAACCATTTTTTATCCAGCCCTATCTGTTCTTTAAGTACTTGAATAATCTCTTTTGGATAACAAGGTCTAAATTTCTGGTAATCGACAACCCGGTCTGTGAATCTATCAATACTGTTTTTGTTCATACTAAGAATTACTGTAACTAGTCGATTATACCTTCGTCTTTAAAACTATAATAGCCGTTATCGGTAAAGATTAAATGATCGGCAACTCTAATATCCATAATTTTAGAGGCTTCAACAATTTTTTGCGTCAGAATTTTGTCAGCATTGCTGGGATACAAGGTGCCCGATGGGTGGTTATGAACTAAAATAATGGCATGTGCTTTAAGGCTGAGTGCGGAGCGTAAAATTATCCGGACATCGACCGGCGTAAAATCATTACCACCACGGCCGATGAGCTGTTTGTCCAATATTTTATACCCCGTATTCAAATACAGAGTCCAAAACTCTTCATGAGGCAGATCCTGCAGGATGGGTTTCATCAAGTTGTAAACGAAGCGGCTGCTATTTACCAGCTTTCGTTCTTCTGCAGGCAGGTCGTTTTTGCGGCGGGCGAGCTCCAATGCCGCAATAATGGCGATGGCTTTTGCTTCACCTATCCCTTTATATAGGCTCAGTTCCGAGACCTCCATCATCGAAAGGGTGTGCAGGTTATTTTTGACATCAGCCAATATGCGTCGACATAATTCGACAGCACTTTCATTTTTGGAACCAGAGCCGATCAGGATAGCCAATAATTCGGCATCTGTAAGCGCCCTACGCCCCTGGCTCAATAGCTTCTCTCTCGGGCGGTCGGCCTCTGCCCACTCCCGAATGACTAGTTTGTACGGATTTGACATCTAAAGTTAATTATAATTGGCTAGCGTACATAAATATACAAAAAATAGCTAATTAATATCCTGAGAAATACACAATCTATCAATTAAAAAAAATTGGCAATCGCGATTTACTTCACATTTCACTCTGAAACGTTATCTTTGTATTTCATAAAAATTTTTGAATATGAGTAAAGCGATTATTAAAACAGAAAAAGGCGACATGACTGTGGAGTTCTACACAGCTGATGCTCCAAATACAGTAGCCAATTTTATCAAACTTGCTAAATCAGGATATTATGATGGATTAGCGTTTCACCGTGTGATCCCTGATTTCGTTATCCAAGGTGGATGTCCAAATTCACGTGAAGGTGCTGCTGGAATCCCTGGAACAGGTGGACCTGGTTATAAAATTGACTGTGAACTAACAGGCGAAAACCAATACCACGATAGAGGTGTATTGTCTATGGCTCATGCAGGTCGTAATACAGGTGGTTCGCAATTTTTCATCTGTCATAGCCGTAACAACACTGCGCACTTAGATCGTAACCATACTTGTTTTGGAAAAGTAATCGAAAACGTAGACATCGTTGACGATATCAGACAAGGTGACCGTATTTTATCAATTGAAGTTATCGAAGATTAATTCTTGGAGATTTAAATAATATTAAAATGAATTTAAGAGCATTAGTATCCGTAACTGGTAAACCAGGATTGTTCAAATTGGTTGGACAAAATAAAGGTGGTTTTATTCTAGAAACCCTTGATCAAGCAAAAATTAAAACTGTAGTAAGTTTATCTTCTACAAAAATGGCGACTTTGGAAGATATCACAATCTATGGTGAAGAAGAAGAAATTCGTCTATTGAATATTTTTGAAACAATCAAAGAGAAAGGCATCGCTCTACCAGATACAAAATCTGATGGCGCTACTTTAAGAAATTTCTTCCGTGAAGTAGCTCCTGGCCATGATGAATCACGTGTTTATTCTTCGGATATTAAAAAGGTTATCACATGGTATAACATTATCAAGGAATTCCCTTTATTTGAAGAAGAAGCACCAGCTCCTTTAATGTAAACTTTTACATATAGCCCAAATAAAAAAGGAGTTGATCAAATGATCAACTCCTTTTTTATGGTGTTTTCTTTTCAATGATGTTTCCTTGATGTGTTGTTTCCTAATGAAACACTACATAAAGTACATTTTTTTCGATGTTCTTTTGATCCTTGGCCCCATCAAGCTTAACATGTGCTTTTGTTACCTCAAATTCTTTGGGTTCAAATTTCTTTTCGACAACGGCAGTGGTCGTAAAGCGCAAAAGGGAATTTTCATCCGCATTGAGATAGGCATCAATTTCAAGTATGCCTTCGTTTTCGTCAAACACATAAGGATGCAACACATTGATTCCTTTCGGAATACGTGGACTTTTCCAGACAACAAATTTAGGGAGCGTCTTATCGCTTGCATCAATTTTATTGTAAATAGCCTGCTGACAGGTAATTCCGGCAATTACTTTTGTTTTTCCGGTCTTATCGATCATATACTCTTTGGGATTTATGCGTATCTGCACTTTCGCCAATCCATTAAGTCTCCCTTCAGGATAGTTCAGCCCTACATGGATAGCCTCATTTTCGCTATTTGCTAGAAAAACCTCGCCTAAGCCTTTGTTATAATTCACATAATTTTCCAGGCGGTAAGTCAGGCCTTCAGCATTCGATTTTGCTTGCTGTTGATCAAATTTAATTTCCATCTTGCGTAAAGGAACAAGCATCAGCTCCATGCGCTGCAGGGGATTTTCAATATCAAAGCTATCTTTCTTTATCTGTTCCGCCTGAGGTAGTGCGGATATCGCTTTCCACAATGCAGCAGGTGAACTATCATTGGTCAGATTCATCAACTTGATCAGTTCAGCAAAAGGCATATTAGGAAAAGTAACTTTTTGTACGATTACCGCAGCATTGATCCGTTTAGAAGAGCGGATATCCGTTGTTGTATTTGATTCTTCATGTAGCTTAACCTCTTTAGGTGTAGAGGATTGACAATTGTGAAAAAGAAGCACTATGCCTAATAATGGGAAAACTAAGGCGTACTTTTTTAGATATTTTTTCATATCTATAGCTGTTTAAATGTAGTATAGACAAATTTACCTTATTTGACGCAGATATCACAAAAAAAGCCCCAGAATTTATATCCGGAGCTTCTTTTATCTTACACTAGCACATAGGCTATTCGCTTTAATTAATGACCTTTTGGTTCGGCATCGATACGTTTAATATCTGCTCCTAATTTACGCAAGCGTTCTTCGATATCTTGATAGCCACGTTCAATCTGTTCGATATTGTGGATCACAGATTTTCCTTTAGCAGATAGGGCTGCAATCAATAAAGAAACCCCGGCACGAATATCTGGCGAAGTCATCTCAATACCTCTCAGATGATGTGATTTATTCAGTCCAATAACGGTTGCGCGGTGCGGATCGCACAAGATAATCTGAGCCCCCATATCGATCAATTTGTCCACGAAGAACAAACGGCTCTCGAACATTTTTTGGTGGATCAATACGTTTCCTTTTGCCTGAGTCGCCACAACAAGTACGATACTTAATAAATCGGGCGTAAAACCTGGCCAAGGTGCATCTGAAATCGTCAGGATAGATCCATCGATAAATGTATCGATTTCATACGATTCTTGCGCTGGAATAAAAATATCATCACCGCGTAATTCAAACTTGATGCCTAAGCGCGAAAATACAGATGGAATAACACCCAGTTCTTCAAAACAGACATCTTTAATGGTGATTTCTGAACCTGTCATTGCTGCAAGGCCGATGAAAGAACCTATTTCAATCATATCAGGCAACATGCGGTGTGAAGTTCCCCCCAGACGCTCTACGCCTTCGATGGTCAACAAATTAGATCCAATACCGGATATTTTAGCCCCCATGCGATTCAACATCTTACATAGTTGTTGTAAATAAGGCTCACAAGCAGCGTTGTATATCGTTGTTGTCCCTTTTGCCAATACAGCAGCCATCACGATATTTGCCGTACCCGTTACAGAAGCTTCGTCCAAAAGGATATAACTTCCTTTTAACTCCGTTGCATCAACGTTAAAAAAATGGGTAGTCGCATCGTACACAAACTTAGCACCCAATTTTTCAAAACCCAAAAAGTGGGTATCTAATCGTCTACGTCCGATTTTATCACCCCCCGGTTTCGGAATAGCGGCTTTTCCGAATCGAGCCAACAAAGGACCGACAATCATGATAGAGCCACGCAACCCACCGCCTTTTTCTTTAAATTCGGGTGACTGGAAATAGTCTATATTTATATCTTTAGCTTCAAAAACGTATGTGTCCTTATCTATGCGATCAATTTTAACACCTAAAGCAGCCAATAGATCGATCAACTTATTGACATCCTTAATATCTGGGATATTACTGATGGTCATAGGTTCTTCTGTCAGTAAAACTGCAGAAAGGATCTGTAAGGCCTCATTTTTTGCTCCTTGAGGAATAATCTCTCCCTTTAACGGTTTTCCACCGATTATTTCAAATGCGTTCATTTATATATAAGTGATATCTTCTTAGTGTCATACCCCTGTTCTTGTATTTGTCTCGGGATATTTAGCCTTCCGCCCAACATACCGGGATCGGAGACCAAAGAACCTTGTTTTTTTATAAAACAGCGCGATTCTTAAAAAAAGAAGGCAATTGTAAAGAAATCTGTTAATCACTTCGCAATTGCCTGCTTCTTTAAACAAAATCTTTAAGAACTAGCCTCGTTTATTATTATAATTACCCTGCGGCTTTCTGTTTCTGTTATTGTTGTTATTGTTGTCCCTACCGTAGCTGTTGTTATTGTTGTCTCGACTATAGCTGTTGTTATTGCTTCCGTAGTTATTGCGCTTCGTATTATTGTTGTTGTTACTTGTCATACGAGGCTTGCCTCCACCTTTCGACTGGTGACCGGAATTATTATTATTGTTATTGTTATTATTTCCGCCTGAGTTACTGTTAGCCGGACCTTTAACGCGATTTCCCGGAGGCGGAGTTTTAAAGTCAAGTTTGGTCAATACGGTACCTTCTGGTAAGGTCAATTGATAACCTGACAACTCTTTGAGATCCTGGATGATCAACTCGTCTGAAACAGAATCCTTATTCCAGGTCAGGTAAGCCATTTTCATAAAATTAGCGATACCGATGACCATCTGCTCTCTTTTGGCTTCGTCATTGGCCAATAACGCCTTTTCAATCATTTTCTCTACGGTAAAACCATAGTGCTTGAATCTAATGGAATGCTGCGGATAGCCTAAATGCTCAACTTCGTGTTTCACACTTTTCGCTGTGGCAATTGGATAAGGCGAGTCGATATCCAATTTAAAATCAGAGATAATCTGTAGGTGATCCCACAGTTTATGTTTAAAATCAGACACGTCTCTCAAATGTGGGTTCAATACCCCCATCATATCGATTACAATCTGCGCATGTTTATTTCTTTCTTCCTTTGTGGGTAAAGTACAGATGTAATCTACCATATTTTGCACATTGCGACCATATTCTGCAAGGATCAATTTTGGTCTAGTGCTGTTGTAGTCAAAGTTCATATAGCTAATATAAGTACCTAATTAAACGATTAAGATATCGTTTTGGTATTTTATTATTGAATTATTCTAAGTTTTGCAAATTTAAGCAACAATTGTTTCTGTCCCAATTCCTTAAAGAAAATAGTTGCTTTTATATCTCCTTTGTTTCCTTCGAGATTAACAACTTTGCCAAATCCAAAGCGTTCATGTTCAACTTCCATGCCGACCTGAAGATTTGATGTATCTGAAGGAGCAAAACCCGCAGTAGGTTTGTGGGCTTTCGGCAGTATCGATGTCGTTTTAACCATGGGCTTAGGCTTAGGTTTAGAAAACGTATCATCACTGTCCTTTTGCTGCCATGCAATTCGTTCGCCTTGAAAACTTCCGGCTGAGGCAGAAGTTTGTCGTGGTTTAAAATCCAATGCAAGACATGCCGGATTCAATTCATCCAAGAAGCGACTGGGTTCGCAGTTATTCAGCGTTCCCCAACGATATCGCGAAGTAGCATACGAAAGTAGTAATTTTTTTTCAGCTCTCGTAACGGCAACATAAAAAAGTCTTCGTTCCTCTTCCAGTTCCGACCTGGAATTCAACGACAACTGGGAAGGAAATAGGTTTTCTTCTAAGCCTACAATAAAAACAATCGGAAATTCCAAGCCTTTGGAAGAGTGGATGGTCATCAATGATACAGTATCCGCATTTGGATCTTTATCATTATCGTCGTTTGTCAACAGGGCAATATCCTGCATATAGACATCAAGTCCACGTTCTTCGATATCTTCCCGTTCCGAAAATTCCTTGATACCATTGAGGAGTTCCTGGATATTTTCGTAACGCGCCAGCCCCTCTACCGATTTGTCTTCGTACAATTCTTTCAGAATACCGCAGTGCTGCGCAATATGCATTGCGGTATCAAATGCGTTATTGTTTTTGGCCAGGGCCTGAAAACTCTGAATCATCTGTGCAAAACCACCGACAGACGTTGCGCTACGCCCATCTAGAAACTGGGCTGCATTTGCAACAACATCCCATATACGATACTGATTCTGATCTGCAGCGATCATGATCTTTTCTATCGTCGTATCCCCTATCCCTCTACGCGGGTAATTGATCACACGCTTGAGTGCTTCCTCATCATTCGGGTTGAAGGTAAGTCTGAAATACGCGATCAGATCTTTAATTTCTTTCCGTTGATAAAAAGACGTACCACCATAGATTTTATAAGGGATATTGATTTTGCGTAAGGCCTCCTCCATAGCCCTGGATTGGGCATTGGTACGATACAGAATAGCAAAATCCTTATAATTAAGCCCTTTTAACGATTTCTCTTCAATGATCTGGTCGGCGACGATCTTACCTTCCTCATTGTCAGAGAAAGCACGTGAAACCTTGATCTTTTCGCCTTCTTCATTATCCGAGAAAACATTTTTCTCCAATTGATTCTGATTATTGGCAATCACCGAATTGGCCGCATTCACGATCATCTTCGTAGATCGATAATTCTGCTCCAGTTTAAAGATCTTCACATCCGGATAATCTTTTTGGAAATTCAGGATATTCTGAATATTTGCGCCACGAAATGCATAGATTGATTGTGCATCATCCCCAACCACACAGATATTTTCGTTGACTGCTGCCAGGCGTTTGACAATAAGGTATTGCGAGAAGTTGGTATCCTGGTACTCATCGACCATCAAGTAACGAAATTGATGCTGGTATTTATGCAGTACCTCTGGATGTTTATTTAACAATACATTCGTTTTAAACAACAGATCATCAAAATCCATTGCCCCAGCACGGTAACAGCGCTGTGCATAGGTCATATAAATCTGTCCCAGTTGACCACGACCATTGGAAATATCCTCGGCCAATATGGCTTCATTCTTATTATATTCCTGCGGTGAGATCAGGTTATTTTTTGCCTGTGAGATACGTCCGTACACATGATTGACATTATACAGCTTATCATCGAGATTCATTTCCTTTAAAATGGCACGCAACAAACTTTTGGTATCATCCGTATCGTAGATGGTAAAGTTTCTGGGATAACCGATCAATTCAGCTTCTACACGGAGTATTTTTGCAAACACCGAGTGGAATGTTCCCATCCAAATATTTTTCGCTTCGCTCCCAACAACAGAAACGATACGCGCGCGCATCTCTTTGGCCGCTTTGTTGGTAAATGTTAATACCAAGATATTGAATGGATCAACACCTTTTCGAATCAAGTGTGCGACACGATAGGTAATGACCCGTGTTTTTCCTGAACCAGCTCCCGCAACAATCATCACAGGACCTTCTGTTTGCTCTACGGCTCCTCGTTGTGAAGGGTTTAAACCCGCTAAATAATCCAAATTAACTCCTTAAATTTTAAAACCTGAGAATAGGGTATAAAAGTACAAATTTCCTGTTGATCACTCAGGCTATTTTGCTAATATTTTTACACAAAAAAAACCGATAATCAAGATTATCGGTTTTTATATGCTCCAAGCAATATCTAGCCTCTGCTGTTATAATTTGGTGCTTCTTTCGTAATGGAAATATTATGTGGATGGGACTCTCTCAGCCCTGCTCCTGTAATACGAACAAATTGTGCTTCCTGTAATCTTTCGATTGTAGCAGCACCACAGTAGCCCATAGAAGCGCGTAATCCACCAATGTATTGATAAACAACCTCAGCCAATGTACCTTTATAGGGAACACGTCCCACAATACCTTCGGGAACCAATTTTTTGATATCATCTTCTACGTCTTGGAAATAACGATCTTTCGATCCTTTTTCCATGGCTTCGATTGAGCCCATGCCGCGGTAAGATTTAAACTTACGTCCTTCATAGATAATTGTCTCTCCAGGAGCTTCTTCCACGCCTGCGAATAGAGAACCAGCCATAATTGTGCTTGCTCCAGCTGCGATTGCTTTCGCAATATCACCAGTCTGTTTGATACCTCCGTCTGCGATCAATGGCACGCCAGTTCCTTTAAGGGCTTTGGCAACTTCATATACGGCATAAAGCTGCGGAACACCGACACCAGCGATAATACGGGTTGTACAGATAGAGCCCGGTCCGATACCTACTTTTACAGCATCTGCACCTGCTTCAGCCAAAGCTGTTGCTGCTGCACCTGTTGCAATATTTCCAACGATTACCTGTAGGTCAGGGAACTGCGATTTCACCAATTTCAACTTATCGATTACACCTTTAGAATGCCCATGTGCTGTATCGATTGTAACCACATCCACACCTGCTTTCACCAAAGCCTCCACGCGGTCAAGGGTATCTGGTGTAACGCCTACTGCCGCACCAACCAATAAACGACCATGGCTATCTTTGGCAGCATTTGGGTAATGCTTATATTTTTGTATATCTTTAAAGGTAATCAAGCCTTTCAAAATACCTTCTTCATTGACTACTGGAAGTTTTTCGATTTTTTCGTTTTGAAGAATTTCTTCCGCTTTCACTAAATCCGTTCCTTCGGGAGCAACCACAAGATTTTCCTTGGTCATCAATTCATTGATGGGACGGCTCATATCTTTTTGGAAACGAAGATCACGATTCGTCACAATACCGACCAATTGACCTTTTTCGTTCACAACAGGGATTCCACCAATCTTGTGCTCCTTCATAATATTGAAGGCATCACCCACCGTTGCTGTTGCCAATAACGTAACTGGATCCTGAATCATACCGCTCTCAGAGCGTTTTACTTTACGTACTTCAGCAGCTTGTTCTGCAATAGTCATGTTCTTATGTAACATACCAATACCGCCAGCTTGTGCAATCGCAATCGCCAAATCAGCACCGGTTACCGTATCCATTGCTGCAGAAACCAATGGAATATTTAATTTGATTTTTTTTGTTAGCGAAGTGCTCGTATCAACGTCACGGGGTAAAATTTCAGAATAAGCTGGAATTAATAAGACGTCGTCGTAAGTGAGACCTTCTGCTACGAATTTTTGTGGATCTAATTGCATGGCAAATATGTATTGGGTTTTCTATTTGCCAGGCAAATTTAAGAAAAATAAGCAATAATAAAAAATAAAAGATACAAATTACAATCGGAAGACAAATTAGAAACGTTATGAATTAAGACTACATGACGGCCCCTATGTTGGCAATATCATTTTTTGGCAAGCTATTTGCTTTTGTGTAACACGAAAAGTTATTTTAATTAATGAAAATATAAAGATAAGATAATTATGAAAAAGACATTACTCTCATTAGCTGCCGTCGCAGCATTAGCATTTGGCGCACAGGAAGCGAAAGCTCAGTCTCCATTCAGATCAGCGATAGGTGTTGTATTCGATGGTACAACAACTGACTTATGGGGTGTTCAATATAAGCAATCTTTTGGCGGTGCCAACATGGGACAAGCACAGGTGATGTTTGACGACCACGTGGTTGCTGTAGGTGCAGACTACCAATATGCAAGACCCTTCCAAGGCGTGAATGGTTTGGGATGGTATGCCGGCGTTGGTGCACAATTGACATTTATCGACGTAGGAGATAATATTACAAATGTTGCTTTACGTCCTCAACTAGGTTTGGAATTCAAAATTCCAGTTGCTCCGATTGCTTTCCACGCAGACTGGAAACCAGACTGGAGATTGAACCACAATAGTGATTTTGATGCATCAACATTTTCTTTTGGTATCAAATACACATTGAAATAATATAAGCAACTAAACAGTGTAAAAAGGTCCTTCTCGTCTTGAGTAGGGCCTTTTTTTATAAATAAAATCAATTAATATTTCTTTTTTTCTTCAATTCTCCTATTTTTATGCCGTTGACCTAATTGGCATAAATAAAACTTTTCATTCTACAAAAATTTTATACCTTTGCCATTCTTGGTAAAATGTGATTAAACGAGAACTAATTATCAATTACATAAACAGTATTTAACATTAAAATTAATACAATTATAACAGACGATGCAAGGTAAAGGGCTGATTAAACTTTTAGTGATAGTGGTGTCATTAGCGTGTCTATACTCCCTATCATTTACTTGGGTGACCCGCAATGTGGAGCGAGATGCTGAGAATTTTGCCAAAGGAGACTTGGCGAAAGAGAAAAGCTACCTCGACTCAATGGCCGGTGAAGTAGTGTACAATTTAGGTTTTGCAAAATACACCTATCGGGAAGCTAAAGCAAATGAACTCGCTTTGGGATTGGATTTGAAAGGCGGTATGAACGTAACCATGGAGATCTCATTGGACGAAATGATCCGCAATTTGGCGAACAATCCAAAAGATGAGAAATTCAACAAAGCGTTGGAGCAAGCAGTAGCAAAAAGCAAAACGAGTGCAAAAACAGTCGTTGCTTTATTTATGGAGGAATACAAATCCATCGGTGCGACAACGCCACTTTCAACATTCTTCTCAACAAAAGACAATGCTTCTTTAATTAAACCGGGTGATTCAGACTCCAAAGTTGAATCATTCCTTCAAAAAGAAGCAGACAATGCCATCCAAAATTCTTACAAAGTACTTCGTACGCGTATCGACAAATTTGGCGTTGCATCTCCAAACATTCAAATTCAACAAGGTACAAACCGTATTTTAATCGAATTACCTGGTGTAAAAGATGAAAGCCGTGTTCGTAACCTATTACAAGGTTCAGCTAAATTGGAATTCTATGAGACCTATACGAATCAGGAAGTTTATCCAATATTAGAAAATATCGACAAAACTTTAGCTTCAACGTTAAAAGCTGCTCCAGCAGCTACGACAAATGCTGCTGCAGATACAAGCAAAAAATCTGATGATTTATTGTCTAATCTAACCGGTGGTAAGAAAGATGCTAAGAAAGACAGTGCTGCTGTAAATCTAGGTCAGAAAAATCCATTATTTGAAGTATTACGTCCAGCAGTTTATATGGGCGAAAACCAACAAATGGCGCTTATGCCAGGTTCAATGGTTGGTATTGCTTCTTTAAAAGATACAGCAAAAGTAAATGCTTATTTACAACGTCCAGAGGTAAAATCAATCCTACCTGGAAACTTAAAACTTTTATGGGCTGTAAAACCTGAGCAAAAGACACCTGAGCAACTATCATTATATGCAATTAAGGGGGCTGGACAAGACAACGGTGCTGTATTGACAGGAGATGTCATTACGGATGCAACAGCAAACTTTGATGAGAAAAATCAACCTGTGGTTGGTATGCAAATGAACAGCGAAGGTGCACGTGAATGGAAGAAAATTACTGCAAAAGCGGCTCAAAACAGAGATGCAATTGCGATCGTTCTTGATAATGTGGTTTATTCTGCTCCTTCTGTAAACGGTGAAATCCCAAATGGTAGTTCATCAATCTCTGGATCCTTTACGGTAGAAGACACCAAAGATTTAGCAAACGTATTGAAAGCAGGTCGTCTTCCGACAACTGCTAAAATCGTTGAAGAAGCTATTGTGGGACCTACTCTAGGTCAGGCTGCCATCGATGCGGGTGTTAACTCTGCTGTTATCGGTATTATCGTAGTAATGATCTTTATGATCGCTTACTACAATACTGCAGGTATCGTGGCAAACATCGCGGTGTTGTTAAACGTATTTATCATTATGGGGGTATTGGCATCCTTAAATGCTGTACTCACCTTACCGGGTATCGCGGGTATCGTATTAACGATGGGTACTGCGGTCGATGCGAACGTCTTGATTTATGAACGTATCCGTGAAGAACTGGGCTTAGGAAAATCGATCCGTCAGGCTGTTGCAGATGGTTACAAACACGCTTTACCTTCCATCCTGGATTCGCAGATCACAACGTTTTTGATCGGTATTATCTTATTCTTATTTGGTAGCGGTCCAATCTTAGGTTTCGCAACAACATTAATGGTGGGTATCATTACTTCATTGTTTACTGCGATCCTTGTTACTCGTGTTATTTTCGAATGGATGTTGGCGAAAGATTTCAAAATCAAAGTCTCTTTCCCTTGGTCTGCAAATACCTTGCATAATGCAAACTTTAAATTCGTTCAGAAACGTAAAATCTTTTATGCGATTTCAATCGTTGCCGTGTTAATTTCTGCGGCATCAATTTTCACAAAAGGATTCAGTTTAGGTGTAGACTTCCAAGGTGGCCGTACGTATACTGTCCGTTATGATAAACCTGTGGACTTGGAAGCTGTACGTACAAACTTGGATGATATCTTCCAGAAAACAACTGAAGTAAAAGTCTTTGGTGCATCCAACCAACTGCGTATAACAACAACTTACCATATCGAAGAAACTTCGGACACTGCTGATAAAGAGGTATTGGACAAATTAAACCAAGGTTTATCAAAAGTAGATGCTTCCAATAAACATGAGATTCTTTCGTCTCAAAAAGTTGGACCAAGTATCGCTACCGACATCAAATCTAGAGCAACCAGTTCCGCAGTTTTCTCTATCATCATTGTTGCAGCTTACATCCTGATCCGTTTCCATAAATGGGAATATTCAGTTGGAGCAGCTATTGCAACAATTCACGATGCGATTATTTTATTGGGATTATTCTCAATTTTGGATGGTATCGTACCATTCTCATTGGATATTGACCAACACTTTGTGGCAGCGATATTAACTGTAATTGCCTACTCGGTGAATGATACAGTGGTTGTATTTGACCGTTTACGTGAATTCGTATCGAAACCAAATGCGCATAATGAAGATCTAGGCGATGTAGTAAACCATGCGATAAACTCTACTTTAAGTAGAACAATCATCACATCATTGACAATCGTGTTTGTGCTTGCTGTATTGTTTATCTTTGGTGGTGAAGTTATCCGTGGATTCTCATTCGCAATCTTAATCGGTGTTATCGTAGGTACATATTCATCGATTATCTTAGCGGCACCTTCGGTATATGACTTACGTAAAGGAAAGCATTTAGCAGAAGGTAATACAGCTAAAAAAGCTGAAGTCGTAAGACCATAATAGCTAATGTTAATAAAATAAAGAAGGGCGTTCGAATGAACGCCCTTTTTTTATTGCATTCAAATTACTTGTCACACTAAATATTTTAAATATATTTGTTACACTAAATATTTGTATGCTAAACGAAAAATTTGACCGCTACTCTTTCATCTTGGACCAAACGGCCAAGAAAGTAAAACAGTTCGCCCAATCTTCTTTTGCGGAGAAAGGATTTGATATTACTGTAGACCAATGGACCATCTTAAAGGCTTTATACGAAACAGATCAACTTTCACAAAAAGAATTGGCAAAGCGCTGCGGAAAAGACCAGCCCACACTGACACGGATCGTTGATATCCTTCTTAAAAAAAACCTGGCCGAGCGGATCACTGACGAAACGGACCGTCGGAGTCTATACCTCCATTTGACAGAAGAGGGAAAATTAAAAGTAGCATCGCTTACGCCAATTGTTACGGAGATTCGCATGAAGGCCTGGGAAAATCTAGCAGACGAAGATTTCGAAGCTTTTACAAGAATTTTGAATACAATATATAACAACTTAAATATAGAATAGCTATGATAAATACGGATATCTGTATCATCGGAGCAGGACCTGTTGGCCTATTCGCAGTTTTTGAAGCTGGACTTTTAAAAATGCGCTGCCATTTGATCGATGTACTACCTCAAGTGGGCGGTCAGCTTTCGGAGATCTACCCCCATAAACCTATCTACGACATTCCCGGTTATCCAAGTATCACTGCGCAGGAGTTGATCGATAAACAGCTTGAACAGATTAAACCCTTTGACCCCACATTCACCTTAGGCGAGCGTGTGGAACATATCACAAAACAGGACGACGGTTCTTTTATCGTAGAAACCAATGATCATACGATGGTCCATACACAGGTCATTGTCATCGCTGGGGGCTTAGGTTGCTTTGAACCGCGCAAGCCAGAAATCCCAAACCTTCATCTCTTTGAAGGAAAAGGCGTCGATTATATGGTAAAAGATCCCGCCAAATACCGTGATAAAAAAATCGTCATTGCCGGTGGCGGTGACTCCGCGCTCGACTGGACTTTCCATCTTGCAGATATTGCGCAACAGGTCACTTTAATCCACCGAAGTGACTCCTTCAGGGGTGCCCCAGACTCGGCTGAGAAAGTGTTCAAATTGGCCCAGCAGGGTAAGATCAACCTATTATTGTCTCACAATCTGACCAATATCCATGGCAATGGCTACTTGTCCCATGTTGAAACAATCAATAAAGAAAAAGAAGTCATTGCTACAGATGCAGACTATTTTATTCCTTTATATGGTCTTACACCGAAGCTTGGTCCAATTGCAGATTGGGGATTAAATATCGATAAAAATGCCATAGCGGTCGATACGTTCGATTACTCGACCAATATCGAACGAATCTATGCTATTGGAGACATCAACACTTATCCAGGTAAACTGAAACTCATTCTTTGTGGGTACCATGAGGCTGCACTAATGTGTCAAAGTGCGTTCAAATTTGTGTATCCAGATCAAAAATTGACATTCAAATACACAACAGTAAACGGTATAAATACTTTCTAGCCATGGACGATAATTTAATTCAAGTCACTGTTATAGATCGGGATGGGACCGAAAATATCCTGGAAGTTCCGACCGATATCAATCTTTCACTCATGGAGATTTTAAAGGCATCCGACTATGAAATATTGGCCACTTGCGGTGGTATGGCGCTGTGCGCTACCTGCCATGTCGAAGTTGTCGAAGGACTGCATACACTTCCCCAAGCGAGTGATCAAGAACTCGACATGCTGGACACGCTTCCGGATGCCGATGATCAAAGTCGACTTGCCTGTCAGCTGTATCTACACAATAACAACAACGGCATGAAAATCAAGATCAAAGGTGCGCTACAATAGTATCATCATTGTGTATAAAATACACAATGATGATACTATACATCGTTTTTTTTCAAAGGGTACAATGTACACTATAAAGAGCTAAAAATCAAACAACTACAAAACATATTATTGAAAGAATTAGCCTCTTTACAATAAAATTCACAACATATCAGCATAATAAATAAATATTTTTTAGCTTTTTGAGCCAAAATTTAAGATATTTGCAGCTTAATTCGATTGTACCGAATTTTTACAACAAACTATTAAAAATATGCCAAGCAATAGTTCAAATAGAAAATTCCCAAGAGTAATCATTATTGGTGCTGGATTTGGAGGAATTGAAGTTGCTAAAAAGCTTAAAAATAAGGAAGTTGAAGTTCTGTTGCTGGACAGAAATAACTTTCATACTTTTCAACCATTGATGTACCAAGTTGCCACGGGTACTCTTTCAGCGGACTCCATCTCCTTCCCTGTTCGCAAAATGTTCAAAGGTCAAGACAACTTTCATTTTAGACTTGCTGACGTAAAAAGCGTAGACAATGAAGCTAAGATTGTAAGAACAGATGTTGGTGATTTTGACTACGATTATTTAATTGTTGCGACAGGTGCTACCACGAACTTCTTCGGAAATCAGCAAATCACGAAATATGCTTTGCCGATGAAAAATATACAAGAAGCATTAAATATTCGAAGCTATGTTTTACAGAACCTCGAAGAAGCAGTGCGAATAGAAAACCCTGCTGATCGTAAAGCTAATTTGAACTTTGTTATTGTTGGAGGTGGTCCAACAGGTGTAGAACTTTCGGGAGCAATCGCAGAAATTAAAAACAATGTTCTTGAGAAAGATTATCCAGAATTGAAAAAATCTGAGATGTCGGTTTACCTGGTTGAAGGACTTCCAAAAGTATTGGCCAACTTATCTGAAAAATCTTCTAAAGATTCAGAAAAGTACCTCAAAGATTTGGGTGTAGAAGTCTTATTGAATGTTCAGGTAACTGGATATGATGGCAATTCAATTACTTTCGCCGATGGCAGAAGCATTGAAACAAAAACTGTTATCTGGGGAGCAGGTGTAGCTGGGCAGTATCCGAATGGTTTCAAAAAGGAGATTATCCAACGTGGTAACCGTATACAGACAGATGATCAATGCCGTGTTATTGATATGCCAGGGGTCTATGCTATTGGTGATGTTTCGGCATTTATCACAGATGATCTTCCTCGTGGCTTACCTGGTGTTGCACCGGTAGCGCAACAGCAGGGAGCATATGTTGCAAAACACATTCTCCAAACCATGTCCAATCAACCAACAGAGAAATTCAACTATTTTGATAAAGGATCCATGGCTACGGTAGGTCGTAACAAAGCTGTCGTCGACATGGGAAAAATCCATTTCAATGGATTCTTTGGCTGGATGACATGGATGTTTGTCCACTTGATGTCCATCTATGGATTCAGAAATAAATTGATCACATTCGTCAACTGGTCGATCAAATTTTTCACCAAAAACAGTGGCGTGCGTTTGATCTTCCACAAATATGATGAGCCAACTCCAGAGGAAAAACAAGCAGAAACTGCCCACTAACTTCCTATTGAATTCTAAATAAACATATTTCAGTAGCCCGACAGCGGCATTATCCCAAACGATAATGCCGCTGTTTCTTTTATCTTTATTAACCTTCTGAAGCTGTTTCTCTTCGCCATATTAACCTACTGAATAGGCTTCTAAAACGTTGTGACGGCTTCGCTTATCAGCTCTTCATAGTATTTGAGTCTTTAGCTAGTTTTCCAAAACCACCTTTTCACTTTTGGATTCTTGCTCCTTGTGCTCCATGATTTAAAAAACACCCACTTATTTCTTAATTTAACACGGCGTCCGATTAAAAATAACTTCAGCCGGGACGTAAGAATTACAGATTATATTCGTTAAATTTAAAGACAGTTTTTTCCAGATAGAATTTACTTTCAGAATATAGTTTTTTTTGATGTATAACCTCAAAAAGATTAATTTTTTTTGTGTAGGTTTGCATATTATTTTAAAATAGCTTAAGGATTAGCAGATGGGCTTATTTAATTGGTTTACGCAAGAAGTTGCGATTGACTTGGGTACTGCAAATACCCTAATAATTCATAATGACAAAGTAGTAGTGGATGAACCTTCTATTGTTGCATTTGACCGCACCACAAACAAAGTGATCGCCATTGGTCGCCAGGCCATGCAAATGGAGGGTAAAACACACGATAATATAAAGACAGTACGTCCTTTACGTGATGGAGTAATCGCTGATTTTACGGCAGCTGAACACCTGATCAGAGGTATGGTCAAATTGGTAAACAATGGTAAGAGCTGGTTTTTCCCTTCCCTACGTATGGTTGTTTGTATTCCTTCCGGTATTACGGAAGTAGAGAAAAGAGCTGTACGCGATTCAGCGGAAATTGCTGGTGCGAAAGAAGTCTACTTAATTCATGAACCCATGGCTGCTGCTGTCGGCATCGGAATTGATGTGGAAGAACCAATGGGTAATATGATTATCGATATCGGTGGTGGTACCACTGAAATTGCTGTCATCGCTTTATCGGGTATTGTGTGTGACCAATCTATTCGTGTTGCAGGTGATAACTTCGACTCAGACATCGTTCAATACATCAGAAGACAACATAATATCATGATCGGTGAACGTACGGCTGAAAAAATAAAAATTGAAGTTGGTGCGGCTCTTCCTGAGTTACAGGAACCACCAGCAGATTTCGCCGTTCAAGGTCGTGATTTGATGACGGGTGTTCCTAAGCAAATTACTGTTTCATATACCGAAATAGCGCATTGTCTGGATAAGTCCATATCAAAAATTGAGGAAGCGATCTTAAAAGCACTTGAAATCACTCCACCAGAATTATCAGCGGATATTTATCAAACAGGTATTTATCTTACCGGTGGTGGTGCATTGTTGCGTGGTTTGGACCGTCGTATACAAGCGAAAACTAAACTTCCAGTGCATATTGCTGAAGATCCATTACGTGCTGTTGTAAGAGGAACTGGTATTGCACTTAAAAATATTGGACGATTTAAATTCTTGATGCAATCATAACGTTCGATAATTAATAACAATATTTTATTAAAGAGCGATATAATATGCAAAACTATTATATCGCTTGCTTATTAAATACCCACATTAAAAAATGAGAAACCTTTGGTTATTCCTGAGACGATATAATGCATTCTTCTGGTTTATCCTATTTTTTGGATTCTCGTTATTTTTGGTGATCACCAACAATTCTTTCCAACGTAATTCTGTTTTAAATTCTTCAAATAGTATCATCGGAGGCCTGTATGCAAAGGTCAATTCCTGGAAAAGCTACCTGCACCTCGGGGAGACCAACGATGCACTTGCAAAGGAAAATGCACAACTGAGAAAGGACTTACAAGCCTATCGATCAACAGACAGCATCAAGATCGGTCCTGTCCCGGCAATCGATAGCAGTGAGTTTGGGCGTTACGAATTTATTATTGCAAATGTCATCAACAATAGCATTCACCAAAAGGCAAATACGATCACACTCGATAAAGGCAGTAAAGACGGTATAGAGCGAGGTATGGGTGTTATCGCTCCCAACGGAGTAGTTGGTATCGTATTGAATGTTTCCCAAAACTTCTCGACAGTGCAATCCCTATTGCATCCCGATACGCGTATATCCGTAACATTAGGCCACACCGAGGTTTTCGGCTCGTTGGTATGGGGCAATAGCATGGATTACCGCGCGGCAATGGTCAAGGAAATTCCAAACCATATCAAAGTCAACAAAGGAGATAAAGTGTACACCTCAGGATATTCAGGACATTTTCCAAAAGGAATTTTTGTTGGAACGGTCATTCAGACGGGGATCTCTTCAGGAGACGCTTTTTTGGATCTTAGACTATTGTTGAGTACCAATTTCTCCAACTTGCAACATGTCTACGTTGTAAAAGACTTGTTAAATAAAGAATTAAAGACACTAGAAGAATCGACAAAGGACAATGGCTAGGATTTTAATATTTAATATTATTCGATTTATCGTTTTGATAGGGATGCAAGTTTTCCTATTTCAAAATATCGGTTATTACAATCTGGTCGCTGCATTTCCTTATATCTTATTTATTTTTTTACTTCCTACAGGAACACCTAATTTCCTGGTGTATTTGATCGCATTTCTCACGGGACTTACCGTAGATTCGTTTTATGATACCCTTGGGGTCAATACCGCAGCCTGTGTTGCATTGGCAGCCTTCCGTATTTTCTTCATGAAAATTACGCTTGAAGTTGAAGAACGCGAATCTTTCTTTACCCCGATGTTGGGCTTCATGAATATTCGCTGGTTCTTTTCCTACATCTTTTTCGGAACATTGATTCATCATACATTTTTGTATCTCTTGGAATCTTTTTCCTTCCAGCACATCCAATACACCTTATTGAGTATCGTTTTAAGTTGTATATTTACAGTAATTATCATGCTATTATTTAGCATATTATTCTACAAAAAGAAAGATCGGTTGTAGTAAATCGATGGATAGAAATTCATTTCTATGAACAGTTTTTTTGCGCGTAAGTACGTCGTTTCAGGAATCTTTATTGCCATCACATTGACCTTGGTGGCCCGCTTATTCTATTTACAGATCATAGACGATTCCTATATACATTCCGCAAACAGCAATGTCATGCGCAAGGTCATTGTGTACCCCGCCAGAGGGGTTATTTTGGACCGAAAGGGAAAGGTATTGGTTCAGAACGAACCGGTATATGATCTTATGGTTACTCCACGTGAGGTGAAAGAAATCGACACCGCTTTGTTTTGCAAATTGATAGACATTGACAAGGAAGGCTTTATCAAACGGATGGAAAAGGCAAGAGTGCACTCGCCTTACCGTGCATCTATTTTTGAAAAACAGCTGTCTGTACGGACATGGGCTCAATATCAGGAATACCAATATCAATTTCGTGGTTTCTATGTTCAAAAAAGAACAATCCGAAGTTACCCCGACAGCATAGCAGCTCAATTTTTAGGATATGTAAGTGAGGTAAATGATAAAGATATTGAACGCTCCAATGGGTTTTATCGTAGTGGTGACTACATTGGTCGCAGTGGAGTAGAACGCTCTTATGAAGACCTTATTCGTGGAAAACGCGGTGTCAACAACTTAATGGTTGATGCGCTGAACCGTCCGAAAGGGGTATTTATGGAAGGGAAATACGACACACTTGCTGTTGCAGGGGAAGGACTGGTTTCCTCGTTGGATAAAGACCTTCAGATTCTTGGGGAGAACCTCATGAAAAATAAATTGGGATCCATTGTCGCCATTGAGCCTGCAACGGGTGAAATCTTGGCCTATGTCAGTAGCCCGAGTTACAACCCCAACATGATGGTCGGCAGGCAGTCTGGCAATAATTATATGAAATTATTGAAAGACGAAACCAAACCACTTTTTAACCGCCCTATTCAAGCCTCCTACCCTCCAGGCTCTGTATTTAAAGTTGTTTCAGCATTGACTGCGCAGCAGGCTGGTGTTATTGATCGTAATACCGTATTTTTCTGCCCACATGGATACAGCTATGGTGGTGGACGCGGCTGGATGGGCTGTACGCACTATCATGGATCAACCACATTACAGCGCTCTGTAGCCGTATCATGTAATACCTATTATGGTTTTACCTATGCTAAGATGATCGACGGACGTGGGCTTTCGGGACCTAAGGCCTACGATCTATGGCGCAATGCCGTGACACAGTTTGGAATTGGCCATAAACTAGGCATTGATCTACCGGGTGAAAAGCCGGGTTTACTGCCGACATCAGATTTTTATACCAAAAGATACGGTAACGATAAATGGCGTTCAAGTTTCAATATCTCCTTATCAATCGGACAAGGGGAAATGGGAATAACACCGTTGCAAATGGCCAACATTATGGCTATCGTTGCCAACAAAGGCTTTTATTACAGGCCCCATTTGATTAAAGGTATTGGTGCACAGAAAATTGCCAAGAAGGAATTTACCGAAAAAGTCAGTGCCGGAGTGGATGAGCGGTACTATCCTGTTGTTATCCAAGGGATGAGTGATGCTGTTAATACACCCGAAGGTACCGCTTGGGCCAATCGTATCACGGGCATCGAAATGTGCGGAAAAACAGGTACAGCGCAAAACCCACATGGTGAAAACCATGCCGTTTTCTTTGCTTTTGCCCCACGAGAAAACCCTAAAATTGCTATTGCTGTCTTTGTTGAAAACGCGGGTTACGGTGGAACCTGGGCAGGACCTATCGCAAGTATGATGGTTGAGAAATACCTCAAAGACACGATAACTGCGCCAAAATATATTCAGGACCGCATTTATAAAGCAAATTTTCTTCCTGCACCCAAAAAAGTTGTGGATCCAAAGACTAAAGATGTAAAAAAGACAGACTCAGTCAAATCGAAAACTGACACGTTAAAATCAAAACGCCAGCTGGCAGCTTTAACAAAACCAAAGGAAACAATTGTTCACCATAGCGAGATAAAGAGAAGATATGAATAATCAAAAAACAAGTTTTTTTGGAAAGATAGACTGGCTAACCATCACGCTTTGGCTTGCGCTATGCTTAATCGGCTTATTCAATATCCGTGCAGCGGTGTTTAATCCTGAAATGCCCAATTTCTTTACCTTAGGAACCAATTATGGAAAACAGTCTTTATATCTTGTTTCCGCAATTATTCTAGGGGTATCCATTCTCATCATAGACGCGAAATTTTTCAGTTCCGCCTCACCGATATTTTATGGTATAACAGCTGTATTGCTTGTCATCGTGCTCGTGGTAGGGCGAAATGTCGGCGGAAACCAAGCGTGGATTGACCTAGGTTTTTTCCGCTTACAACCTTCTGAGTTTGCCAAACTTTCGACCTGTCTGCTCTTAGCTAACTTTTTGAGCGCTCAGAGCAATAAAGCACCGACCATGCAGACACTGGCCATGGGAGCCGGTATTGTCTTATTTCCTGTATTTTTAGTTATGCTGCAGCCCGATACGGGATCTGCCCTTGCGTTCTTTTCGTTGATTTTTGTATTCTATCGTGAAGGCTATGTAAATAATGAACTGCTTATATTTGGCGGGCTCTGCATTTTACTTTTTGTTCTTTCTTTATTGGTCAATCCTTGGATACTTATCTTGATTTTAGCATTGCTTATTGGCCTTGTCATGTGGAACTACCGCAAGAGAAGAAAATACATTATCAATCTCAGTATACTTTTTGCTGCATGCGCTGTATTTATTCTCTGTGTGGACCTGGTGTATGAGCATGTGCTACAACCTCATCAACGTGACCGTATTGACATTATCCTGGGTAAAATGGAAGACCCTAAAGGAAAAGGATATAATTTGAATCAATCGAAGATTGCAATTGGATCAGGACAGCTCCTAGGCAAGGGTTACCTGCAGGGAACGCAAACAAAATACAACTTTGTACCTGAGCAGAGCACGGACTTTATTTTTTGCACCGTTGGAGAAGAATGGGGATTTGTTGGATCGGTTACCTTATTACTTATCTATCTCACCCTACTGCTTCGCATTATTCATATAGCCGAACGACAGCGTTCAGCCTTCGCCAGGATATATGCATACGGTGTAGCGTCCATTCTCTTTTTTCACTTATTCATCAATATCGGTATGACCATCGGTATTGTTCCAGTTATCGGTATTCCGCTGCCTTTTATCAGTTATGGTGGTTCATCCTTATGGAGTTTCACCATTTTACTGTTCATCATGCTTAAATTTGATTCAAATAGAAAAGGAGTNNACTCCTTTTCTATTTGAATCAATATTTAATTCTTTTCAACTCTTTTACCGCATCATTGAGAAAAACTATCATCGCCTCTGCATGACGCAGAAAAATTGTTAAATGCGTTCCAAAACGAGCTGTATGGCCTTATCAACAACTTCTTCAGGTGCGGAAGAAAACCGGCCATCTACCCGACTTGCCAAGATCGCATTGATGGATAAAGCTTGATGTCCAAACATATTAGCCAACGCATAAATACCAGCTGTTTCCATTTCCAGGTTGGTGAAGCGCTGACCTTTATATTGAAAGGAGTTGATCAAATCTATAAAATTAGGAATCGTATTCGTGGAGCGGACAGTCCTTCCCTGCGGAGCATAAAATCCGGGCGCAGTTAACGTAACTCCCTTCGGTAAATCAAAGGCAATTCGATCCAAAAGGCCTGCACCAGCTTTCGCAACGTAGGGGTTTAGGTTTAATGCAGAGAAATATTTGGCTAGTTCTACCTGAAGCGCCTGCTCCTCGCCGTCGTAAGATCCCCGATAATAGTTCATCAAGGCATCAAGACCTACTCCATAAGCAGAAGCTAAAATAGTTCCCATCTCGACATCTTGTTGTACTGCTCCAGATGTTCCAATGCGTACAATATGCAATGAGCTGAGCGTCGACTTTACTGTTCTATTGGCAAAATCAATATTTGCTAGTGCATCCAGTTCATTCAACACAATGTCAATATTATCAGTACCTATACCTGTTGAGATTACCGTCAACCGTTTATTTCCCAGATAGCCGGTATGCGTAATAAACTCACGCTTCCCTTTTTTGAGTTCAATCCGGTCAAAGTACTTCGATACTTTGGCTACACGGTCTGGATCGCCAACAGTAATTACTGTACTTGCCAGATCTTCCGGCAGCAAATTCAGATGATATATACTTCCATCTGCGTTTAAAATCAATTCCGATTCGTTGATCATATTGTATACAAATAGGTTAACTGACAGCCTTCTATTTTGGAAAACCGATCCACAATTCGATTGACCTGCATTTTTCGGACTTCAAACTCCAAATAACACCGATTATCAAATTCCTGCTTTTCAATTTCCACGCCCTCTTCCTTTATGATCCGCATAATATCATTCATATGCAGGTAATCAAAGGTAATACTATAATGGTCATTCACTGTACGCTCGATAATTTCGGCATGGGTCAAAGCATCTTGGGTTGCTGATTTGTAGGCATTGATCAAGCCTGGAACCCCCAACAAGGTACCGCCGAAATAACGAACGACAATTACGATAACGTTGGTGACATCCATAGACAGCAGAACGTTTAAAATAGGCCGTCCTGCAGTTCCCGAAGGTTCTCCATCATCATTCACACGAAAGACCGCACGATCTGGTGTGAGGCGATAAGCCCAACAATGATGCCTCGCTTTCGGATGAATCGCTTTCACTTCCAAAATCAGATCTTTTAGTTGATCTTCGGATTTAAAAGGAAAAGCATATGCAATAAACTTACTGCCTTTATCCCTAAAAATTCCCTCATATTTTGCTTCAATAGTCCGGTAAGTATCTTCAAATAAACTCATAGATATGCTATGATTAAAACTGAAACAATAGAAAGCGCTATGCCTAAATAATTCAACAACGATAACCTTTCCTTAAAAAATAAGACGCCGATTAATGCACCCAATGAAATCACACCAATGTTCATCCCCGTAAATACAACTGATGGATTTTCTGGTAGCGCACGATGCGCTTTCATATAGAAAAGGATGTTAAAGAAGTTAAATACACCCAAAACCAATCCATAGCCCATAGCTTGCTTTGAAAAATGTTGCTTTTCCACAAAAAGGAAATACAGCAATAGCACCATTGCAATACACATCGCCATCACAAAGATAATAAATAGGGAACTGATATAAGGTATATTGACATGCAAGGCAACCTGTTTGAAGAGGATATCAATTATGCCCATACCGATAAATACCAATAACGGGTAAAGCGCTTTATAACGGCTGTCTGCCGAGCTAACATGCTGATTCTTTTGCCAACCAATAGAACACAGGATGGCCAATAAACCAAGGGCTATTCCCAGCATCTTGTGTCCTTCCATTTTTTCATGAAAAAAGAAAAATGATGCAAGCAAGGGAATGAACAACGATAGGCGCTGTGCGATCTCTGTCTTGACCAGACCGCTATAGCGAATGGACAAAGCAATAAAAACAAACATTCCCGGAAGTAATACCGCCAAACTCGTATACAACGTCATCGGCATTGCATCCCATACGAACGATTTTAGATCTGGTTGTAAGACAAAATAGGTCAGTGCAACTGCCATGGGGTAATTCCAAACGATAACCTGTTTGGTTTCGACTCCATTTTGTTTTGCCAATTTTAATAAAACAGCGACGGTAACGCTGCAGATGACACTTAATAAAACAAAAATCATGATTCAAATTTCATTTATCGCCAAAGACCACGCTTCTCCTGACGAGCCTGACGTTCCAATTTTACAAATAATTCTGCATATTGTACATTTGGTGCCAGCGTATAGGATACTGCATACCCTTGTTCAACCAAATCCCGATTGATAAATTTCTTTCCAACATACACATAGGCAAGAAGTCTTCCATACCGATCCCGTTTTCCGACGTCAAAGACCAACTTCACACTTTTCCCGTTCAACATCGCCGTTAAGTACTGTTTCGCTTCTTGACCATAGTACCCGATTTCCTTCCGCGCAGTACGTCTCGTTTCCGGAGCATCTACCCCTATTAACCTAACTTTCTCCCCTTTTGGGGTTCCATTTTCAATGACAAAGGTATCGCCATCAATAACACGCTTTACTTTCGCGTCCTTTTCCTCTCCTTTAAAAGTGAAACCTGTCAACAACAAACAGATCACACTGCCACACACATAAAAATTAATTCGTTTTAGCATAAAATCCAGCGTTTGCCCAAAGGTAGTAAAATACTTCTTTAACAAAACAGCTAAAAAAAGCGATTATATTAACATTAAAAACACATAAATTTAATATAAAAATATAGCTAAAAAACACACAAAAAACTAATCAATTTTGGTGCATAAAATAGCTAAAAACTAAAGCTTATTAGAGAATAAAATTGTTGTAAAAAAAATACAAATAACTTATTTACAACATTATAACAAAATAAATATTCAAAAAAAAATAACAATAAACCAATAAAATTAAGCTAGAAAAACACATTAAAAATGCGTCAAAAAACCATTAAATAAATCAGATATTTTTAATAAAAAATTATTTTTTTCTTTGATATTTCAAAAACATTCGTACATTTGAAATGTCAAACAACAACAGGATGAACAGAACATATACATATTTCTATTTTAACTTCTTTTATTTTAAAAATAAGAGCCGGGATTAGATTGTGTATAAATCATAAAAAATACAAACAAGAAGAGTCCCGGTTCAAATGATCGGGACTCTTTTTTTTGGAGACAACATAGCGAACAAAAAACAATGAGTTTAAAAATTGCAATACAGGGAGCAAAGGCTTCATTTCATGAAGAGGCCGCATTTAAATTTTTCGGAAGAGAAGTTGAGATTGTAGAATGTGATTCATTTAAAAAAACTTGTGAATTGCTGAAGCAAAGAAAAGTCGACTATATCGTTATGGCCATCGAAAATTCAATTGCGGGAAGCTTATTGCCGAATTATAATTTATTGAGAGATTACAAGTTCCATATCACTGGGGAGGTTTACCTAAACATCCAACAGAATCTCATGGTATTGCCGGGCGTAAAATTAAAGGACATCAAACACATCGAATCGCATCCGATTGCCATTCGCCAATGTGAAGAATTTCTTTCTGAACTTGAAGGTGTACGTATAACCGAGGGATCTGATACGGCTGCAACTGCAAAAATGATTGCCGAGCGAAAATTGACGGATACTGCGGCAATTGCAGGGACATTGGCCGCTGAAATATATGGTCTTGAAATATTAGAAAAGAGAATCGAAACCAATAAAAAGAACGCAACGCGTTTCCTCGTACTATCGAATGAGGTTGTCGAACATAAAAATGCCAATAAAGCGTCATTATCATTCCAAACAGGAAATACAGTGGGATCTCTGGCGACTATTTTACAATGTTTTGCTGAACAGAATATCAACTTGAGCAAGATTCAGTCAATGCCGGTAATCGGAAAACGCAATGAATATGATTTTTTCGTCGACGTAGAATGGAAAAAACAAACAGACTACGAAGCAGCTATACGTAAAGTACTCAAACATAGTGTCAATTTCAATATTATGGGCGAGTATGTCAAAAACGAAAAACTATAATTAACAATTTACGCAGACAATATTAAAATAGATAATCAAACTTAACATGAAAAATACATTAGACATCACTCCTTTAAAATCTTGGTTGGATACAGGAGACAAACCTTTAATTATCGCAGGTCCTTGTAGCGCAGAAACAGAAGAGCAGCTGGTATCAACAGCGCATTTGTTGGCAAATACCGGAAAAGTAAATATTTTACGCGCTGGTATCTGGAAGCCACGTACACGTCCGGGAGAATTTGAAGGTATCGGTTCAATTGGTTTGGAGTGGTTGAAAAGAGCGAAAGAAGAAACAGGTTTATTAACAGCTACTGAAGTTGCTACAGCAAAACACGTGGAAGAAGCTTTGGCTGCTGGTGTGGATGTACTATGGGTAGGTGCACGTTCAACGGCAAATCCATTTACTGTACAAGAAATTGCTGATGCTTTGCAAGGCGTAGATATTCCAGTATTTGTTAAAAACCCTGTAAACCCCGATTTATCGCTGTGGATCGGTGCATTGGAACGTATCAACCGTGCTGGTATCAAAAAATTAGGTGCTATTCATAGAGGCTTCTCATCGTACGAGAAAACAGCATTCCGTAATGAACCAATGTGGGATTTAGCGATTCAGTTAAAAACGGCTTGTCCAAACCTACCGATCATCAACGATCCAAGTCACATCTGTGGAAACCGCGAATTGTTACCATACATCGCACAAAAAGCAATGGATATGGATATGCAAGGATTGATTATCGAATCACATATCGATCCATCTGTCGCTTGGACTGACGCAAAACAACAAGTAACGCCAGCTGCATTGGCCGAGTTGATCGACCACTTGACGTTACGTAAAGCTGCTTCGGACAACCCTTCATTTGAAGATAAATTAGCAGAATTGCGTAGCAACATCGACAAATTAGATGATTTGATCATCCAAAAAATTGGTGAACGCATGAAAATTGCTGAGAAAATCGGCGAATACAAACGCGATAACAACGTGACAATTTTGCAAGTTAACCGTTGGGATGAAATTGTTCAAAAACGCACAAAATTAGCGGAAGCGCTTTCTTTGGGTAGCGAATTTGCGACGAAATTCCTGGAATTAATCCACAACGAATCTATCCGCAAACAAAATGCGGTCATGAATACGCAAGAGCAACCAACAGCAGAAGCATAATGAATCAACAAGTCATCACGCTGACGCATCCTGCAAAAAAGATACAGGGCACGGTCCAACTCACAGGTTCAAAATCTGAGAGCAACCGTGCTCTTATTATCCAATCGCTGAGCAAAGGACAAGTTGAAATAGCCAACCTCTCTGAGGCTGCAGATACGGTTACTCTAAACCGCGTATTAAAAATCGCGTCAGAACCGCAACCTGGTTATAATACAATTGACATAGGCCCTGCAGGAACAGCTATGCGCTTCCTTACAGCTTACCTCAACCTTGTTAAAGGCAATTTTATCCTGACAGGGACAGAGCGCATGCAACAGCGTCCAATTGGGATATTGGTCGATGCCATGAAAGAAATTGGTGCCGAAATCCATTATGAAAAAAAGGTGGGTTACCCTCCTTTGAAGATTGAAGGCGGATTATTTCAAGGAAAAGACCGTGTTAAGATTAAAGGAAATATCAGCAGTCAATATATATCGGCCCTGCTATTAATTGCTCCGGCATTAAAAAAGGGACTTACCTTAGAGATTGAAGGCGAATTAACTTCCAGACCTTATGTATCCATGACTTTGGATATGCTTAAAAGTGTCGGGATCCAATATGAATGGACGGAGAATGCGATTAAAATTGCACCGCAAGCATTTGAAAAGCAAACCATATATGTCGAACCAGATTGGAGCGCAGCATCCTATTGGTATGCTATTGTAGCACTAGCTGATGCAGATGCCTCGATCGTATTGCCCGGGCTAAGACAACATAGTTTACAGGGCGATATTGCCATCATAAGCATTATGGAACATTTTGGGGTTTATTCGAGCTTTGAATCGGATGGATTGCATTTAACTAAAAAAGAAATCAATTCAGACAAAACCTTGTTCGACTTTAAAGAATGCCCTGATCTTGCGCAAACAGTAGTCGTTGTCGCAGCTGCTTTAAAACGTGATGTTTCCTTTACAGGTCTAGAAACCTTAAAGATTAAAGAGACCGACCGTATTGCTGCATTGCAGACCGAAATCGCGAAGTTCGGTGCTGAATTGATCGAAGATGGTGACACATACCATCTGAAAACTGCAGGTGTATATCAACCAGAAGATGTGACCTTCGAGACTTACGAGGATCACCGCATGGCGATGGCATTCGCACCTTTGGCTTTAGTTTTTGACCAAATCAAGATTGCTGAACCTCAAGTTGTAGAAAAGTCATATCCTGATTTTTGGAAACATTTACAAGCGCAAGCTTTTATAATTGACTAACATATCAAAAACAGGGATTAACATCAATATTAATCTCTGTTTTATGATACAATCTCCCAGATAGCCTTTTAGCTTGGGACAAAAATTGTAATGTAATCTACTAGGCCATCTTCGAGTTACAGACTCATAATTTGTATTCAGTCTGGTGCTTTAGAATTGCATTTAAAGGCAAATTTATCTAAGTTTATTGAAATTTAATTTTTATGGCAGGAAATTCATTTGGCGATTTATTCAGAATTAGCACTTTCGGCGAATCACACGGCAAAGCTATAGGTGTAATTATTGATGGTTGCCCTTCAAATATAACAATAGACGAGGAATTTATCCAGTCTGAGCTCGACAAACGAAAACCAGGTCAATCTAAGATCACGACACAAAGAAAAGAAAGTGATACCGCACAGATTTTATCTGGCGTATTCGAAGGGAAATCAACGGGAACACCAATAGCAATTGTTATTCCAAATGAAGACCAGCGTTCGAAAGATTACACACATATCAAAGATATCTTCAGACCTTCCCATGCTGATTTCACTTATCAGATGAAATATGGTATTCGTGACTATCGAGGCGGAGGACGTTCCTCAGCGAGGGAAACCGCTGCCCGTGTTGCTGCAGGTGCAGTAGCAAAAAGCTTCCTGACTCAATTTGGCATCGAAATCTTTGCCCACGTTTCGGGGGTAGGCACCATCGAGGCACCAAATGTCGATACCAAAGATCTAAAAGCTTTGCTTGAATTACGGGAAGCTAACATTGCACGTTGTGCAGATCCAGCAACAGCAAATGAAATGGTTGAGTTTATCGACTCGGTCAGAAAAGCGGGTGACACGGTTGGCGGACGTATTTCGGCTGTCATCAGACATGTCCCTGTTGGTTTAGGCGAACCGGTCTTTGATAAGCTCCATGCAGACCTTGCTAAAGCAATGATGAGCATCAATGCGGTACATGGTTTTGAATATGGTTCAGGTTTTGCAGGTTCGGAGTTGCGAGGTTCCGAACATAATGATATATTTGTAGCAGATGACCATGATTTAAATCGAGTGCACACACATACCAACTTTTCTGGAGGGATTCAGGGCGGGATTTCAAATGGTATGGATATTACTTTCAAAGTAGCATTTAAGCCTGTTGCCACTATCATGAGAGATCAAGAAACAGTGGATATCCATGGCAACCCTGCTATTGCAAGTGGCAAGGGGAGACATGACCCTTGTGTTGTTTCGAGAGCAGTAATTATTGTGGAAGCTATGGCAGCACTTGTAATCGCGGATCATCTACTTAAAAATCAAAGTTACAAACATGCTGCAAGATAATTATGTCGTAGGTGTTGATATTGGAGGCACACATATTTCTGCCTGTATCATTGACACAAAACAATGGAATATATACTTAGAAAACGTGGCCAGAAACCACGTTTTTTCTCAAGGAGATGCTAAAACGATTTTACAAACCTGGGCATCAGCTATACGCGATATCATAGCCACCTCACCGGCTCCTATTCAGTTCATCGGCATTGCTATGCCGGGACCCTTTGACTACGAAAATGGAATATCTAAGATACAGGGACAAAGCAAATATGACAATCTGTACAACATGGATGTCAAAGCGCTTTTAGCTGAAGAGCTGGGACTTCCGCCTACGTCTATCCACTTTATCAATGACGCAGCAGCCTTCCTACAAGGTGAAATATTCGTACAGAACTTGCAAACAAACAAGCGGATATTAGGAATTACGTTGGGTACTGGACTTGGATCTGCGGTATGGAATCAAGGTGAAAAAGCCTATGATGCCGCCCTATGGAACAGCCCTTACGAAGATTGTATTTTCGAAGAATTTCTTGTCACACGGTGGTTCATCAAACGTTTCAAAGAAGTAGCAGGAAAAGATGTTACGGGACTTAAAGATATTTTAGATCATCATCGGGAAACTAAGGAATTTCAAATCATCAAAGATGAATATGCTAAACATCTCTTTGATTTTATGCAGTTCTTCGCAGAGAAACATGCTGCTGAAATATTTATAGTCGGTGGCAATATCGCCAAAGCGCTACCTATTTTCATTGGTGACCGAAGTGAATTTGAAAGATTTCAAATTTATACAGCAATACTTGGTGAAAAAGCCGCTATGATTGGCGCTGCGAGTATATTCAATTAAAATATCATCCCAGCCGTTGGAATATTTAGCTTAGTAAAGCAAAAAGATATCCATCTATTAAAACATAGATGGATATTTTTCTGGATTAGCTTCATGCATAATTGCATACACTGTCTCGACAACATCATCAGAAGATGGCTTCGAGAAATAATCCCCATCTGAGCCATATGGCGGACGATGTGCTTTTGCAGTCAGTGTCCTCGGCTGACTATCCAATAGATAGTAGCCATTTTGTTTCTCTAATATCTCTTGCAAGATGAAAGCTGAGGCCCCACCGGGCACATCCTCATCCACAATAAGTAGTTTATTTGTTTTCTTCAGCGATTCAGCACAAAGTTTTCCTTTGTCAAAAGGCTGCAATGTTTGTGCATCAATAATTTCGATGAATATCCCCAAACGTTCCAATTCCACGGCCGCTTCTTCAACAACACGTAAAGTTGACCCATAGGATACCACCGTGATATCCCGCCCCTCTTTAACACATTCGGCATAACCGATTGGCACAGTAAATTCACCAACGTTTTCTGGTAGACGCTCTTTTAGACGATACCCATTCAGACATTCGACAACGATAGCAGGTTCGTCAGAGCGGAACAACGTATTGTACATACCTGCTGCCTGGGTCATATTACGCGGCACACATACATGCAGACCTCTCAAAGATCCTAAAATTACTGACATGGGCGATCCGGAATGCCATATACCTTCCAATCGATGGCCACGTGTACGAATAATTAATGGTGCTTTCTGACCTGCAAAGGTGCGATAACTTAAACTTGCCAAATCATCACTTGCTACTGTAATACCATAGATTAGGTAATCCAGGTATTGGATCTCAGCAATTGGGCGAAGTCCACGGATTGCCAAACCTAGTCCTTTTCCTATAATTGAATTCTCCCGAATACCGGTATCAAATACACGATGCACACCCAGCTTTTCTTGTAAACCTGCAAAACCTTGATTCACATCTCCAATCTTACCGACATCCTCTCCAAACGCCAATAATCGTTCGTCACGCCGGAAGTTCTCTTCAAAACATAGATTCAAGACCTCACGTCCGTCGACCACTTTAGCTTCTTCACTGTAGACTGCAGGTACGACCGTCACGTGAGCAGGTGAATCTACACCATCTGTAAATAATTTTGAATTATAACGTTTCTCATTCAGTTCCTGCTTCTCTTTGTACCAATTTAATAATTGCTGGCGCCCATCGCTATGCTGACCTTTAAGCTCGTGCAACACCTTGCGAACCTGGCCATAAACTTCTTTCAAAGAAGGCTCAACCATCGATTGCAATTTCTTTGACGCAAAATCAGCCCGCTCATTTGGAATACCCTGAAGTAAATCAATAGCTTCCCGAGCTTCGATGCTCAATGTTTTAATATAATCGGCCCAAGCTCGTTTTTGTTCTTGACGAACATGGTCTTTAGCATGTTGATCCAATTGATCCAATTCTTCTGTGGTAGCAATACCAGAACTTACGATCCATTCTTTCATTTTCGCGATACAATCGAAATCAGTTTCCCATTGCAATCTTTCTTGCGATTTATACCGTTCGTGTGAACCTGAAGAAGAGTGTCCTTGAGGCTGCGTCAATTCGGTCACATGAATCAGACATGGAATATGTTTTTCGCGAGCAATTTGGGCGGCCTGCTCGTAGGTTTCACATAAACCCGCATAATCCCATCCCCTCACTTTGAATATCTCGATCCCGTTTGTTAGGTCTTCCTTCTGAAAACCTTTGAGGACTTCGGAGATATCTCCTTTTGTTGTTTGAATTTCATTAGGCACAGATATCCCATACCCATCATCCCAAATAGAAATCACTGTTGGAATCTGGTGAACACCTACGGCGTTGATGACTTCAAAAAATACGCCTTCAGAAGTAGCAGCATTTCCGATAGTGCAGAATGCAACTTCATTTCCTTTATTTGAAAAATAAGATAGATAGTCTAAATTTCTATTCTGCTTATACAACTTAGAAGCCAGGCCCAAGCCCAGCAATCTTGCCATCTGACCGCCAGTGGTCGAAATATCTGAAAACGAGTTTTTCTGAACCATTTGATCCAACCAGTTACCTTGGTCGTCCACAACACGCGTGGCAAAATGGCAGTTCATTTGCCTTCCTGCAGAAGAAGGATCTGCCTCAACATCGGGATGGGCATATAATTGAGAGAAAAAATGATAGACATCACTGATGCCAGAAGCAAATATAAATGTTTGGTCACGGTAATATCCCGACCGCCAGTCCCCATTTCTGAAAACTTTAGCCATCGCGATTTGTGCCAATTCTTTTCCATCGCCAAAAATACCAAACTTAGCCTTACCTGTAAGCACTTCTTTACGTCCCAATAAACTCACGTAACGACTTTCTAAGGCAGTTCGATAATCATTCACAATAATCTTTTTGAACTCGTCAAAGCTCAAAGTGGAAATAGATTCATTGTTTTGGTCAAATGCAGTATCAAACATATTCTTTTTTGTTTCAACAAATTTAACAAAAATATTATTCTATATAATTGGTGTTTATCAAATAAATTGATAATCAATAATTCAGATTTGAAATAGAATATTCTAATTTCTCAAATTAGTACTTTTTGACAAAAAATCCTAATTTTTACAGATTTTTAATTCCAATCAGCAGGCAAAAACACCATTGTCCTTTTTAATTTTTATTTTTGGGTCTTACATTCATCATTTTGAATTTTTCAGCACTTAAACTAGATAAAATCCTTGTCGCTAATCTTGAAAAACAAAAGCTTTCTTCGCTTACACCTATTCAAGAAATAGCTATCCCTGCCATTTTGGAAGGTAGAGACTGTTTGGCGATTGCCCCAACCGGCACGGGAAAAACGGAGGCTTACGCTATCCCCATTATTCAGCGTTTACGAACCAAGATTACCGCAGATCATTTATCGGTCCTTATACTCCTTCCTACACGCGAACTCTGTATACAGACCAAACAGCGCATATCGGGGCTTATCGATGGAATGGAGTTGACTATCGCCAGCTTCTATGGTGGCGGAACTTATGAAAGTCAACTCGACGTTTATCCGAAAGCCCAGATGGTCCTTGCGACTCCAGGACGTTTGCTGGATTTTATTGAACAAGGCATTATCGATCTAAAAACGATAGATATCCTGGTGATCGATGAATTCGATCAATTGTTAGATCTCGGTTTCACGAAAGAAATCAATAAAATCATCAGCACATTGCCTGCTGAGAGACAAACCATTTTCAGTTCAGCTACGAAAACCCCTGAAATCGAAAAAATTGTTCGAAAAAGATTAAGTACCCCTGTTGAGATTAACCTAGAAACAACGGCCAAAAAGGGTCAAATAGAAGAATCTGTCCTCTATGTTGATAAAAATGATAAAAAGACCCTTCTGCGTTATCTCCTTGAAAACCGTATTGCACAGCAAGTAATCGTTTTCACGCGAACAGTTCATGCTGTCGAACGCATCGCAACAGATTTAGATCGAAATGGCATTTCTTGCTCGGCATTATATGGCGATATAGCGCAGCAAAAACGAGAAGAGATTATTACTAAATTCAGACAAAAAGAGGTACGTGTATTAATTGCGACGGACCTTTTGGCTCGAGGGGTAGATTTTCCGGACCTAGAAGCTATCATCAACTACGAAATTCCGGATTCCGCCGAGCTCTATACGCATCGAATCGGTCGAACAGGTCGTTCGGAAGCAGAGGGAAAAGCATTTACCTTTTGCGATGCGGAGGACAATGAAAAGTGGATAAAATTACAGTTATCCTTAAAACGGCAAATTAAAATTGACGATCAACATCCTTATTTATTGAGCTGGGAGAAAATGCGTTCTAGCAGCCAAAACAATCAACGAAAAGGCGGTTCGAAATCAAGAAAACGTCGTTAATTAATAAATATTCTTTTACTTTTACCAGCAAATCAAAAAATCACAATCCGAGATGAGTACAATACATTTATTTGACGATAGCAACAATGCGAATGATAATCGTTTGGGAGACCTGGAAAAAACGATTATAATAAATAGCCTGATGGAAGTTCCCTTTGAAGAGCGGGATGAAGAGTGGCGTGATATTTTTCTGGCTAATATTGCTGAATGCACCTTAAAATTAGCAGAAACAGAAGTGGTTGTTGGTCCTGATGGGTTCCCCTATTTTCAACTCGAAAGTGTTCCGAAAGATCAGAACTTTCAGGCCTTTGTCATTAAAAATCGGCTGAAGGATTTCGTGTTGCCAAAAGGTTTTGGTATTGCTATCAATACACAAAATGAAAACCCCGACTGGGTATTCACCTACGGCGACTTGGTTAACTACTTTTTAAACGGAGAGTTTTATACAGATGATAGTGTTTTCTCAAAGAAAAATGAACAAACGATTATCGGTCAAGATGAAGAAATATTAGTGGGGCAACCTGCCGAGACCATTCTTCCACAGGCTGTCCGCAACCAATTACGTGAATTTTTAGATTATTATGGCGTAAAGAATGCAAAGGTGATGCTCATTGCGCGTAATTATAAAGATGAAGAAAATGCTTCACAAGATTTGGCATTCAATATCGCTGCGAACCAATTCAGGACTGAAAAAGAATTCACCAACATCATGGAAGCAATTGGCTGGTTTCTTCCGAGACATTATTCTTATATCGGATTGGATGAATTTGCAGTAGACAATGGTTTTATGCCACTGTAAAAGACAGAAACTAAAATATATACAAACATAATTAATCCATGTTTCCATTTAACGTAAGAGTGTACGGAATATTGATCAATGAAAATCAAGAGGTATTGATCAGCGACGAAAGAACGGAAAATGTTTCATTTACCAAATTCCCTGGTGGGGGCTTAGAATACGGAGAAGGCTTATTGGATGCTTTGATCCGGGAGTATCAGGAAGAATGTGCTTTTGACATTGCTGTGGTTAAACATATTTACACCACAGACTTTTATGAGAAATCAAGTTTTAACGATAGCCAAATCATATCGATTTACTATCAGGTCAAGAATACCTCAGCTATTCAGATCAGAACGACTACCAAAGCCTTTGACTTCGATCCTGATCAGAAACCTGAAGATAATAAGCTTCAGTCTTTTCGATGGGTACCGATTGAATCGGTGTTAACGGAAGATTTGACCTTCAAAACAGATCAGATCGCCTGGGAAGAATTCTTAAAAACGGTCAAATAATAATAATTTTTCAATTTTCATCATTTTTATTTGTATTTAAAAAATAAAGACATATCTTTACGTAAACCAATGGAAATACTTGATTTTTTTAAAGTATTGACCTTAATAATTACATTTTATTATTTATTTGACATCTCGCATGTGACGAGGAATAAAAGTAGAGGAGCGTGGGATGAGACATACATTGGTTTATTGAATTTGTAAATTCCTAGTCCTATAGGTTTTTTAATAGTTAGTGTGATTTTATGGCGATACTCCCCGTATCGCCTTATTTATTTTACACTTTTTTCCAGCGCCTATTTGAATCCCATATAAGAAGCAAAACAAAGGTTTTTATGTAAAACATCAACATTTTTAAAGCCAACTTGTGTCAATAAGTTGAGTTGATAAATCAGCGATCTTGGTGTATCCTCGTGTTCAATATAGTCAAAAACATGATCACGGTACTGTTCATCCTTCAGGCTAGTTAAGTATTCACCATATTTTTCTCTATAAATTAATTTTTGAAGCTGTTCATTATTTTGCTCAATCAAATCAAAAATCCACACACTTCCCCCGGTTCTCAATAAGCGGAACAGCTTGCCAAACGCATTTTCCCAATCTTTATCATCTCGAAGATGATGTAAAACGGATGTTGCGATGATGACATCAAATTTGTCTTCTTCCAAAGCAGCAGTACGAAAGTCGCCTTTAATCAAATGAATTTCTCCGTTGGTCAATTTTCCAACGCGTTCCTTTGCCCTATTTAACATGGGCTGGCTCAGGTCCAACAGACTAACATTTGGATTAGACTCCAATTTTTGCAATAGTTTTACGTCGTAATTGCCAGCCCCACATCCAATGTCCAATATATTTTGAGCGTTTGGATAAAGACTGACAATGGCATCCGTAATAAGCTCCATATTCCATACCGCATCCAATGTGGTTGCTTGACCTGTTTCTAAATTTGAGAACCGTTCGACATCATTGTCAAACCGTGTTTCAATCTCCTGTAGTGTAGCTTTGTTCATCTCTAAATTGTTTATGCTCTAAAGTTCAGATAGATTCCCCCTACAGCTGTATCTTACAGTCCATCGGGCATTTCATCCATTAATTTTTAATAATTTAAAGGTAGGACTAACTGGAATTCATTAAAAATATTTATTTTGTCATCAATTCATACCAAAAAAGTATCGATGGAAATCCGACATCTCATTTATTTCAAAACAGTAGCCGAAGAGCTTCATTTTGGCCGAGCAGCAGAACGCTTATTTATGTCCCAGCCCCCATTAAGCCGGCAGATTAAAGATCTAGAAGACGAATTGGGTGTTATTCTTTTCTTCCGGACCAACAAACGTGTCGAGCTAACTGAAGCAGGTAAATACTTTTTGGAGGAAGTGTTAGAGATTCTGCAGAACATAGAGCACAGCAAAACGATCACCAAACAGATTCACAACAATATCTCCGGAGAATTCAAACTAGGCTATATCAGTTCAACACCAAAAAAGATGCTTGCCACAGTATTGAAGCAAATTCAACAAAAGTTTCCATACTTAAGGGTTAGTCTTTTTGAAACTTCGACACAGAAGCAGAAGCTGGCGTTGGAAAATGGAAAATTGGATCTAGGCATCATGCGCGCTCCAATTTATTCAAATGAATTGCTGACCACTCCTCTTTTCGAAGACCCTATGGTGATTGTAGGTCCTTCACAGGTGGAATTTAATGCGATCAACTTTTTTAATGAAAGTTTCATTTCTTTCAATCAGAAATACGCCTCCGAATATCACCGGCTTGTTATTAACACCTGTAATCGCATGGGCTTCGAACCTAAGATTGTACACCAGAGCAATTCGATGTCTTCCATCCTTGAGTTGGTAGCACAGGGGTTGGGCCTGGCAGTCGTCCCCTATTCCACCATCAAACAATACCCGCATTTAAACCTAAAAATCATGAAGCTTGAAGATATGGATAGCAAAACAGAAGTGATCCTGGTCTCTAATATAAAAAGTAAAAACAGTGCATTAGGCGAATTTATAGCCTGTATCCAGAAAGAGTATATTGATTTCAATGCGTCCTAAAGGGGCATCTATTGAAATTCCAGCATAAAAAAAGGAGTCAGCATGTTGCTGACTCCTTTTTTTTGGATCGAAGAGCAATATTACCTCTTCTCGAATTTATACGCTAGCGTTGCCATAAAACTACGCGGTGGAATCGGATTCACACTATAGTTTTCATGGATATAATAATTAAACGCGTTGGTAATATTGGATAATTTACCCAAAATACTCCAGTTTTTATAAGCATAACCAGCGGAGAAATCTATGGTCGTAAATGGACTAACAGAGATCAGACGATTGAGGCCATCGCGTACATTGATCTTAGTATTATTCCAACCTGCATTACGTCGACCTGTATAAAATGCGGAAAAACCTAATTTCAGTCCTTTAACTGTCCCATTTTGAATGGTATAAAACACGGTCCCATTAGCCGTATGTGCTGTGGTTCCTACCAGACGTACATTTTCTTCGTTCCCAGAAATTTCAGTCACTTTCTCCTTACCATCAACGATGGTTGTATAACTTGAAATCGGATTGGTTTCGGTATAACGCATATAATTGTAGGAATAACCTGCAATTACATTCAGTCCTGGGAGTAAGGTTCCAGTAACATCAACTTCCAATCCGCTTGAAGCCGTCTTTCCAGAAAATTCTTTCATATTTGCATCGCTATTGCTTGTTCCATTCGGAAGCACCAATAACTGTTGGGCAAAGCGATTGTTGTTAATTCTATACCAAGCAACATTTGCGGATAACCTACCGTTGAAAAAGTCATTTTTCACACCGGCCTCATACTGATCGATGATAGAGGGAGCCATCGGTTGGTAATTCACATCATATCCCGAATTCGATGTAAAGTTATTTGCATAAGTGACATAGACACTTGATGAGCGGATCGGCTGATAGATCAATCCAAATTTAGGCGACCATGCTTTATCCACTTTTGCTCCAATCGGATTTTTTTGACCATCTAGATTAATAATCTCTTCCGATTGATTCGTCGCATAAGTATACTTTTCCGAATTCGGTGTACGCTGATACGTGTAGCGAATACCAGCCAACACTTTAAATTGTTCAGTAACTTCTATTAGGTCCTGAAAAAATACGCCATAACGAAAGATATCCGTCGTTGTTTTGGTCAATAAATCCGCTTGTGGCATATCTGTCCGAAGTCCATTTCCCGAAGCCAAATGCTGCGCAGTTTGCGAGGGATTAAAGACATAAATAGAATCGTATACACCGCCCACATTTTTAGATGCATCAATTTTATAGGCATACGCATTTGAATGCGACTGATCGGCATCTGCTCCCACCAAGATCTTATGCTTGATCGCCCCTGTTTTTACAGTTCCTGTTAGATTCAATTGCTGATTGGCTGTAAACTCATTTGATTTGGATCGGGTTAAATTCCGTGGAGCAATTCCATTTTTATTCGCTTGAATCCGATCTGATCCATAGTAATCACGATCGTAGGTTTGGTAACTTGCTATTGCGTTTAAATTCCATGAATCATTAAACTTATGGTTCAAATTGATCTGCCCGTTTGAGGTATTTGTTCTGTTGAAAGCAAAAGGCACATTCATAAAAGTGTTTCTTCCAACTTCATTATTCAACTTACCATCCACGGTCCCCATTCCAAAGTCCGGCGTAAAATCACTTTTTAAGTAATCGAATGTAAAGTTGAGATCAGTTTTATCGGATATTTTATATAAAACAGAAGGATTTACATATGTACGTTTTGATGTGACCTGATCCCTAAAGCTACCCGCTTTTTCATAAGTTCCGATAACCCGGAATGCAACCTTATTGGAGATTGGACCATACACATCTACTGTTGGTTTATAAAAGTCATAACTTCCTACACGCATTGACGCTTCGCCTCCATAATAAAATTTAGGCTTTTTCGTCACTAGGTTTACAACGGCCCCACCAGATACAACGCCATACAACAAAGCAGAACTTCCTTTTAAAATCTCGACAGATTCTAAGGTGCTCGCCTCAATCGAACCTCCATTATTGGTTCGCGCGCCATTCTTAAATATATTATTTCCGCCTAAGCTATAGCCCCTTGCGTAAAAATTTTCGTTGACCCCACCACGGTTCGCTCCCATCGCGACACCGTTTGCATTTTTTAGCGCGTCGCTCAGGCGATTAACCTGTTGATCCGCAATTACCTGTTCGTTTATAATTTGTACACTCTGCGGCAAATCCCGGTCAATAATCCCTGCTTTACCCACATTCACTGTTTTGCTGTTGTGCGAGTTGTAGCCCACGACTTCCACTTGTTCCAATTGAGATTCAGAAATATTCAAAGCAACATTCACGGCCATCGCCTTTCCATTTTTAACCTCTATAGTACGCTCCTCGACTCCATTTCCGATACTTTTGATCCGAATAGTATAGGTTCCATCCGGAAGATTAGAGAAATGGAAGCTTCCATCACCTGAAGTCGAAGTAGACCTACCTAAAGAAACTATGGTTACTGTAGCCGATTCAATTGGTGCACCATCTTTGGTTTTAACACGGCCATGTATCCCCTTACTTTGCGCCGATGCATCCAAATGAATTGCTCCTACTAATCCTAGACTTAAAACAAGTCCTAGAAAAGTTCTTTTCATGTTAATAAATTGTGAGTTCGTAAAAATTATTTGTCGGCGCAAACATACGATATTATTTTATTGTTTAGAATAGTTTTAAATAAAAATAGTTTATTACGCTAATAAAGCATGATTGAGCTGTATAGCAACTATGATATGCTGCACGGATTCATTGTAACTATTTCTATTATTCATCAGTATTTCCTACATTTATACCAGAACTAACATCCCAACTAATCAATCCAATGAGAAAGTATAAGCTCCTACTCGCCGTCTTTATTTATCTATTCGTTCCCACAGTTTTGCTTGGCCAGCACACACAGGTTGATCATGATCTTACAGAAATTATGCGTCGCTATAATGCCGTAGGGCTCAGTGTGGTCGTCGTCAAAAACAATAAAATTGAGTATCACAAAAATTATGGTTACAAAAACTTGGAAACCAAAACGCCTCTCGGAGAAAATGACCTCTTTCGGATTGCTTCGATTTCAAAGTCATTCACCGCAACATCATTGATGCAATTAATAGCGGATGGCCGATGCAAACTCGACGACGACTTCGGGGATTTGATAGGTTTCCCAATCAGAAATCCGAATTTTCCAGGCAAAAAAATCACCGTCCGGATGATCCTTTCCCATACCTCCAGTATCAATGATAAAAACGGTTACTTCAACCTAGATGTCATCAATCCATCCAAGAACCCCAATTGGAAAGATTCCTACAATCTTTATGAACCCGGCACACAATACCAATATTGTAATCTCAATTTTAATATGGCAGGAGCTGTTCTGGAGAAACTGACCAATACACGCGTCGACAGCTATATTGTTAACCATATCCTCAAACCGCTCAACCTATATGGTGGTTATTGTATCGACTCTTTGGACCAAAGAAGATTTGTTCCTTTATATTCCTTTGATGCTAAAGGTACACCGCATGAAGAACCCAGTGCCTATAATCCACGTCGGGAGGAACTCAATCAGTACATCTTGGGCTATAGCACTCCTGTGCTCTCTCCGACAGGTGGAATGAAAATATCTGCCTTAGATTTAGCTAAATACATGATGATGCATATGAATTACGGCCATAGCAAGGGAAAAAACATCATCGATAAAAAGTATGCGAAGATTATGCAGACCGCTGTAAATAAAGAATCGGGCTATGGATTAGCTATGATGAATAATTCTAAAATTATACCGGGGATTACTTTGACAGGCCATACGGGTTCGGCTTACGGGCTTTATAGTGCACTATTTTTCAACCCTGCAAAGAAATATGGCTTTATTGTCATTACAAACGGCTGCAATATTCCCGACAGCGATGACTTCAACCCTTTGCTTGAAGACTGCATTAGCGCCCTGTACGATGCTTACATTGAATAGGCAACGGCTTACATCAAATAGGCAAAAGTTTAATAAATAAACGAAAGCCAAACCCATAAAATAGAGCCTTGTCCCGGTTTATGGCAAAACCAGGAGCCTTCGTATCAACTGGACAATAACAAAGTAAAAAAGCTGCNNGCAGCTTTTTTACTTTGTTATTTTTACTATTTCTTGTTTTCCACCCAGTTTACAATAGCAGGATCCAGCGGATTCGTCGCAGAACGGAAACGATGGACAAGTTTGCCGTTCTCATCAATCAAAAACTTTTCAAAGTTCCATTTGATATCACCTTTAAAATCTGGGTTCTCCTGAGCGGTCAAATATTTAAACAAGGGTGAAATTTGATCTCCTTTTACATCGACCTTTTCGGCCATTAAAAAATCAACACCATAATTTTGTTCACAAAACTCTTGAATCTGCGCATTTGAACCCGGTTCCTGTTGTCCAAAATTATTTGCCGGAAAGCCAATAATAACGAGCTTATTGCCATAGGTCTTGTGCAATTCCTCCAGATCTTTGTACTGTTTTGTAAAACCACATTTCGAGGCTGTATTCACGATCAATATTTTCTTCCCCTTGAAATCGGACATTTTCACTTCTTGCCCTTCAAGTGTCGTAAACTTAAAATCATAAAAGCTGGGATTGCCAAATAACATTGACATATACACCATAATAGTTGCAATAATCATATTTAATTATTTTAAAGACTTAACAATGAATTACTTTCTCTTTCCAATACCGCATCAAAAAGCTCGTTGATAGGAGATTTTAAAATGGTCCCTACCTGTATCTGATGTGCTTCACAGACTTCCCGCAAGATTAAATCAAAACTATACGCAATAGAACCCACAAAGTGACATGCATATTTATTATAGTCGGGATAGGTCAGAATTGAAGCTTGAACAAATTCTTCAAATCCACTCTTTACCAGATCTATAATATAGGGATGGGTAATATTATCGGACATGAACGGCGCAAAAGATGCTAAGAAAGCATTTGGACGTTCTTTTTGATAAACATTTTTGATGACAATCTCTTTATTGATTCTGTATTTGTTCGCAAATTTTTCGTTCAGATCTTTCGGCATACGGCCATATAGGAAAAGCCTGACCAGATTTTTTCCAAAATAAGCCCCCGACCCCTCATCACCTAATACGTAGCCATTTCCATTATGTGAGGGCATAAGCTCCTCCCCGTCAAAAAAACTCAAATCAGACCCCGTCCCCAATGTCGCTACATAACCTTTTTTATTACCACAGGTCGCTAAGGCACTACCAAAAAGATCGTTCTCAACAGAGATGTAAGCGTTTTCGAATAAGGGTGTCAATGCATTTGAAACCATTTCCCGACGATCGGGCGTAATGCATCCCGCACCAAAAAAATACAACTCAGTAACTTCATCGGCATAGGGAATAATTTCGGGTATTTCCTTAATAACACGTGTGATTTCCTTTTCATTCACAAAAAAAGGATTAAGTCCATTTGTACTGAATGAGATAGGCGCACTATCTGGCAATTCCAACTTCCAATCCGACTTTGAAGAGCCGCTATCAACAACTAAGATCATACAAATTCTTGATTATTTTCCCCCTATAAACTACTGTATCAAACTTAGCAAAAATTCTGATAAAAAACAGATTTTTTGCTTCATCTCCCCAGCCCAATTAAAACCGTCGTTTTATCCAAAGCAGCAATTTTGCCATCGAATTATACCTCATTTCTTAAATAAATTTATGTATATTGGAGGATACTATCAGCTGCTTCCTGTCATCATTCTTTTCTACTAAAAGAATGATGACAGGAAGCAGCTGATTCATAATTGTAGAACCAACAATCTTTTTTTTTGTTTGGTTAAGCGTACGATACTTGTAATTTTGTAAGCTCATACTAAAATCATCTTTCATGGACAGTGACCCTTTCAACATACCCGAAATACATTTTGAGGTATCATTTTCAGAAGCACAAGCTCATTACATCGAAGTAAAAATGAGCATCACAAAGCTCAACCAGCCTTATGTCGATCTAAAAATGCCAGTTTGGTCTCCTGGATCTTATTTAATTCGTGAATATGCTAAAAATGTAGAACGATTTCGATCATTTGACAAAACAGGAAATACGATTTCCTATCAGAAAATTTCAAAAAATACCTGGCGAATACCCACAGAATCTTTGGATCAAATCGAAGTAATCTACGCTGTATACGGTTTTGAAGTTTCTGTGCGTACCAACTTTTTCGATAGTGATCATGCTTTTATTGTGCCTACGGCAACTTTCTTTCATATCGATGGCCGTATAGACAGTCCTTCAACAGTCAGCATAGCACTAAAAGATTCTTGGGCAAGTATATCAACAGGACTCGAACAAATTGAAGAACATAAGTTTTATGCACCAAATTTTGACGTATTATACGATACGCCCATCGAAGCGGGTAACCAAGATGTCTGGAAATTCCAAGCTGCCGGTGTCGAGCATGAATGCGCCATGGTCGGAGGTGGTAGTTATGATAAAGACCGTCTGACGAAAGATATCACACGTATCGTCGAAGAGGAAACCCGCATCTGGGGTTCGAACCCCAATGAGCGATATGTCATTATTACCCACAATTACCAATCTGGAGGTGGAGGCCTAGAACATCTCAATTCAACAGTATTGGGAGCGTCGAGGAATGCGTATTTAAATGAGACAAGCTACAAAAACTATTTGAGTCTCGTTGCACATGAATATTTTCACTTATGGAATGTCAAGCGCTTACGTCCAAAAGCATTAGGACCGTTTAATTACGATGGCGAGAACTATACCACAGGCCTCTGGATCATGGAAGGATTCACTTCATATTATGATAATTTAATTATTAAACGCTGTGGATTTTATGATGAAAAAGAGTACCTCGCTTTGCTAGCTAACGATTTCAATATTGTACTGAACCGACCGGGTCATGCGATACAGTCTGCCGCAGCCTCAAGTTTCGATACCTGGATTAAATATTATAGGCCTGATGAAAATTCGATGAATTCAGGAATTTCCTATTACAACAAGGGGGCAATGCTGACAGCATTGTTGGATATTAAAATTATCGCTGCTACAGAAGGTCGACTAAAATTGGATGATGTTATCCGTGAGGCTTATGAGGAGTTCTACCTAAAACTTGATCGCGGATTTGAAGAAAATGAATTGAGAAGCCTTGCTGAACGCATCGCAGGCACGTCGTTAGACGACATTTTCAATGCTGCCCATCAGGACGGAGAACTGGATTATAACGATTATTTTAATCTCGTTGGTTACGAAATTGTGGATACCAATATTGATAACAACACATTGACATTCGGCATTACGACCAACAAAGTGGATGGGTTAATTTCGGTAGCAACAGTGGAAAAAGGCTCTGGTGCGTATGACGCCGGATTGAATGTAAAAGACGAACTGATTGCAATTAATAATAACAGGCTCGACGTGAAAGACAAGGAAATTGATTTCATTGTTCAACATGCTAAAGAGGGGGAAACATTAAACTTCCTGGTGGCACGAGATGGTTTAGTGCGTGAAATACCTGTTCAGATCAGAAAGAGCAATAAAAAGATATATGAAATCCGTCCGCTCAAAGAACAAACCTTTTTACAGGAATTGCTGGGTAAAATCTGGATGGCATAACACGAAAGTACTAGTATTAAAATTAAAAAAGAATAGCGGGAGATCCCGCTATTCTTTTTTAAAATTTATATCTTACCGAAAAACCGATCGGATCAAATAATTTGATACTGGATTCGTTTAGAAAATCGAAATAAGGTTTTACATCCAATGAGATCTGAAATGGAGCTTGGGGAATATTATATTCAATACCAACAATACCGTCGATACTTAAATTGAGTTGTGAGTCAAACGAATGACGTTGACCATCTATAATTTTATCTTTCTCTTTATAAGAGCCTACGCTACCACCGAAACCATAATACCAATTGAATCCTCCAGTCAATGGTTTATAGATTTCATATAAACCAACAACGCGGAAACGGCGGAAATCAGAATTGCTCTGAATGCTCATGATAGCCTCCAATGCATGGTCCGAGTTAAGCGTATGACGATATGTAATTCCCTGAGCAGACCCAAAACGTCCACCAATAGCACCCTTATTGTCCAACTGAGCCATAGCTCTATTGGATAATGCTCCAAACATCAGCATTCCACCGACAGCCAAAAATATTTTTCTCATAAAAATCGTACGCTTTTTTGCTTTACATTTTTTTCAAACATAGATAAATTGCTTTTTATATGCAATATAATTGCAGTGCACATAAAAACTATTTACCAGAACTTCCCCTATGAAGGACCTTTTCAATAGAGTAAATATCCACTACAGCTATAACGAAACAATGTTTAATTTGTTATGACAATAATCCCGAATTATCCAACTTTATTTCTGTATATTTAGATCAATACAGCATGTAGTAGTAACCAAATAAACTCAAGTGATATGGGCAGAATTTTTGACTTTATAACCTTATATAAAGAAAAATACGCAAAGGACATCATGGTGGCAGGTCGAGATGGAAACGGCCAGTGGAAAACGTATTCTACCAAAGAGTACACCGACGCGATTGACACCTTAAGCAGGGCGTTACTGAAACTAGGCCTCAAAAAAGGTGATCGGGTCGGAATCATGTCCGGCAACCGTCCCGAATGGAATTTAGTTGATTTTGCCTGCAATCAAATCGGTCTCGCAACTGTTCCCCTCTATCCCACATTATCTGCACAGGATCTTTCATTTATCGTGAATGACTCGGATGTCAATGTACTCTTTGTCAGCAACAGCGAATTGACAAACCGTATTGAACAAGCGATCAGGGAGCACGGTATACACCCACAACTGTATACTTTTGATGCCATTGAAAATTATACCCAGCTAAAAACATTCATCGAAACAGCAAAAGATGACTCAACTGATCTAGCTCCGCTTCGTGATGCAGTCACAGAAGATGATCTGCTAACCTTAATTTACACTTCAGGTACCACAGGACGCCCTAAAGGCGTATACTTGTCCCACAAAAATGTATACAGCAACGTCTTGGCCTGCAATCATCTCATCCGATCAGATTTCAAAACGGCGCTAAGCTTTCTTCCGCTATGCCATATCTTTGAACGCATGGTAGTATATATGTACTATTCGAAAGGAATTCAGATTTATTTTTCGGAAACCTTAGACAATGTCGTTGCCGATATCAACGATGTCAAACCGGATGTCTTCACCACAGTACCGCGTGTACTGGAAAAAGTATACGATAAGATTATTGAAAAAGGGAAAGCCTTAACGGGATTAAAAAAGAAAATTTTCTTCTGGGCTGTTGATCTCGGCCTGAAATTTCAAGAACCTGAACGAAATGGACCGCTTTACAATCTCAAACTTGCGATTGCTAGAAAACTCATATTTTCCAAATGGCAAGAAGCTCTTGGCGGAAATATTAAAATTATCGTGTCAGGTGGCGCTGCCCTTCAAGAACGTTTAGCGCGTGTATTCTGGGCTGCTGGACTTAAAGTGCTCGAAGGTTATGGGTTAACTGAAACCTCCCCCGTAATTGCGGTAAACTCGTACTTACCCAATGGATTGAAATTTGGGACGGTAGGGAAACCCCTCAAAAACTTAGAAGTTAAAATTGCTTCAGATGGCGAAATCCTTGTCAAAGGTCCTAGTATCACGACTGGCTATTATAAAAATGAAGAAGCCACGAAAGAGGCTTTTGACGATCATGGATTCTTCAAAACAGGCGACATCGGAGAAATAACATCCGATGGTTTCCTTAAAATCACCGATCGAAAAAAGGAAATGTTTAAGACGGCAGGTGGTAAATATATTGCCCCCCAATCCATTGAAAACAAACTCATGGAATCTACCTTAATCGGACAAGTCATGGTTTTCGGAGAAAATAGAAAATTTCCTGGAGCCTTGATTGTTCCTGCATTTGATGTGCTGTCAAAATGGGCAAGCCAAAAAGGTATTTCCAGTGGTTCAAACGAAGAAATCATCAAAAATCCAGAAGTAATCCAAAAATATCAGGAAGAAATTAACCGATTATCTACTAACTTTGGGCATTGGGAAATTGTCAAGAAATTTATTCTTCTTCCAAAGGAATGGACAATCAACGACGGTCAATTGACACCAAAATTGAGTTTAAAACGAAAAATTATTTTAAAAGAGAACGAAGCCGTAATCGACAAATTGTATCAGGAACAAAACCAAGAATAGCAATTTGCACGATTATTGGGGCTGATCATCTTATTATGAAGCACGTTACACTACGAGATTTATTTACACTCGCCTACTGGAAAAACATTTGGCATGTCTTAGTTGATGCCTTTAATGGATTCAATGATGACAAATGTATGAAGAAGAGTGCTTCATTGGCTTACTATACTGTCTTCTCCATCGGCCCACTTCTTATGATTGTGATCTGGTGTATCGGCTTCTTCTACGGAGAACATCTTCAGAGTGGATCTTCGGCGCAGGATCAGGTGTTGGAGGAAGTCATGGTTCTTTTTGGACAGGATGTAACAACGCAGATCCAGTCCTATCTTCAAAAGATAACTTTCGAGAATAAATCTAATATGGGGATCACGATAGGCATTGTTACATTGATTCTCTCCTCTACGACCTTATTCGTTGATATACAAGACTCCATAAACAATATCTGGAAAGTAAAACCGAAACCCAAAAAAGGCTGGTTAAAATTGATCATCAATAGATTGATTTCTTTTTCCATCGTGATCGCCTTGGGCTTTTTACTAATTGCTTCACTCATGATCAATGGAGTTATCGTTGCCGTGACCAATTTAGTTATGACCTATTTTCCTTTTATTCCCATTGCGCTTATCTCGTGGGTAAATACAGGCATCACTTTCTCGGTCATTGTCATTTTATTTGGCTTTATCTTTTCTTTCCTTCCCGATGCCAAAGTAAAATTCAGAGACATGCTCGGGGGAGCCATTTTTACAGGTTTACTTTTCATGTTAGGCCGGTACGGCATTTCAATCTATCTGAATCTCTCTTCCACAGCCAGCTTTTATGGAGCCGCAGGATCGATAATTGTCATGTTATTATGGATCTACTATTCGGCTGCGATATTGTATTTTGGGGCAGAATTCACCAAGTTTTATGCCATTAAATTTGGCGCGGGCATTGTGCCTTCCACATTTGCGGTAGCGGTTGAACAGACGGAAAAAGTTAAAAAAACAGGAAGCGACGCCGAAGCACATGTTGGAGACACCATTCAGGTCTTAAAACAATAAATTTATTTTTTGTCTTTTTTACCACTGATGGAACCGTCTATACCGATGACGTCAATGACTTTGTCTCCAATCTGCGTGATATCGGATTTTAACCCGATCATGACGGTAAAAATATTAACAGGCCTATCCTGTATCTTCCTAAAATTATGGAGATAACCAAGCTCGAGCCCTAAAAAGAAGCCATTAAATTTGTAATCTGCGCCAGCCCCCAATTTACTGGAAAAATTCAGATGATTTTTATTCTCCATCTTGACGAGCTTTTGATCTGCCAGCACACGCGCTCTCGGCTCACTCGCCAGACCAACGCCAGGCCCAGCAAAACCGTAGATATTCAGTCTACGCATCTGTTTCCTAATCCCGCCCGAGAATGAAAAAGTATAGAAATTCGTATTGGCATCTTCTATGCGGTATTCGAAATCGGGATCAATTAAGGGTTGTTTGTACTTAAATGAAAGTGTATAAAGCGTGGGGGATACAAAAAACATTGAATTTTTCAGGGATATATCTAAACCAATACTACCCGAAAACTTTGGCGAAAGTATATCTTTGGTTTTCCCGATCGGAAAACCCATTCCGGTTGTACCCCAATAGTAAACTTTTCGATAATGTATCGTATCAACGCCGCCCTGAGCCCGTATAGAGCTCCAACACAAAGAAAGAAGGAGAAAAGTAAAAAAGAATTGTTTCATTTAAATGCGTTCAATATTGAATAACAACAATATTAAACGCATTTTGTTCAAAAAATCGTCCGACTATAGATAACTTTTTGATTGCGGCCCTTGGTTGAACAACAAATCGATAATACTCAAATCTGGGTAAAATCCATTTTTATCAGAGAAAACCTGATAATATTCTTTTGGATCAGGCCATATACTTTCTTTTTTGGGATGTATAAGGTTGCGGAAATCGATCGCTTCTAACGGCTCGGCCACATACGCTTCTGTAAACCCTATTGTTCGTTTAAGTTTGATTGATTTTAGAATAAGCTCCAGCTGGGCCACATTAAAATCGACGAGATAGTCATATTTACCTTCGTAAAACCGTATAAAATCATCCTCATAATACTCAAAATATGCAGAACTCCGGTAAGCGGTCTGTATACTTAACCAGTGTAAACGTTGCCAGTTAAATTCATAACTTATCCGAATATCTTTCATGGGAACTCGTTCTTTATTGCCATGTTGAATGGGTACGATCAAATCCTGCACACCATTTGCTGAAGCAATGCGTGCCCGCGTACGATAGCTCTGCTTTTGAAAATGCTCGTATTTCTCGATGAACAAAGGAAGATTATGCTCTTGTATTGTATGAAAATAAGATATTGGTGGAAGATAACATGCCGGAAGTAATAACTGCGATTCCATAAAAACTGATGATTTTTGTTATAAGTGACGCAAAAATAACTTAAATTAAGGATATTTGTAAAGAACACTGGGAATTTTAGCTATAGCATGAAACAAAAAGCGTTAAACGCATTAATCTATATCATCTCTCTTCTCCCCTATTGGTTTCTATATTTGATCTCCGATGGGCTTTATTACATACTCTACTATATGATTGGATATAGGAAGAATATTGTATTTCAAAACTTAAAGAATGCTTTTCCAGAAAAAACGGATAAAGAACGCCTGGTTATCGCCAAAAAGTTTTACCGTTTTTTCCCGGATCTCCTTGTCGAATCGATCAAATTGAAAACGATTACGGCTGAGGAAGTCAAGAAAAAGATGACTTTGGAAGATGTAGAAGAATTGACGAGACACCTCGAGGCAGGCAAAAACGTAATCGGGGTGACTTCACATTATGCCAATTGGGAGCTTGGTATTCACCGTTTGAGTTTAATCACAAACTTCCCTACACTGATAGTATACAAACCACTCAACAACAAAGACATTGACACGGTGTACAATGACATGCGGGGACGGTTTGGCGCCGAAATGGTACCAATGAAACAAATACTCCGTCATATCGTCAAGTTGAAGGGCCAGCCCAATATCAGTATACTCGTTGCGGATCAAACACCGCTGTATTCGGATTCCGATTATTTTATTAATTGGCTAAATCAGGAAACATTGGTCTATACAGGAGCCGAAAGACTTTCTAGAATAAGTAAAGCACCTGTGGTCTATTGTTATATCGGAAGAAAGCCCAAAAGAGGGCAGTATTTCTGTAAATTCGTTACTTTAATCGAAGATCCAAGTGGCTTTGGCGAGCATGAAATTACCGATATACACAATCAATTTGCTGAACAGCTTATTCGTGAAAACCCAGAATATTGGTTATGGTCACATAATCGCTGGAAAAGAAAACGTAGAAAATGAGTAAATTACCCAAAGTAGCTGTCGTTATCCTCAATTGGAATGGTCGATTTTTCCTGGAAAAATTTTTGCCATCCGTATATAATAGTTCGTATCCGAATGTCGAATTTGTCATTGGAGACAATGCCTCCGATGATGATTCAATTTCATTTGTGAAACAGTACTATCCGACGATTACTATACTTGAAAATGATAAAAACTATGGCTTCGCAGGAGGTTATAACAAAATACTGCAGCGTGTAGATGCTGATTACTATGTACTCCTGAATTCGGATGTCGAAGTGAGCCAAAACTGGATTGAACCCGTGATTGAATACTTGGAAAGAAACCCTTCCCTGGCAGCAGCACAGCCCAAAATACGTTCATTTCATGACAAGCAGAAGTTTGAACATGCCGGAGCCGCCGGTGGCTATCTGGATTACTTTGGCTTTCCATTCTGCAAAGGGAGAATCCTACATGAAGTAGAAGATGATGCGGGACAGTACGATAAGGAATCTGAGATCTTTTGGGCATCTGGAGCTGCGCTTTTTATTCGCTCAAAAGCCTGGAAGGAAGCAGATGGCCTTGATGAAGATTTCTTTGCTCATATGGAGGAAATCGACCTGTGTTGGCGATTAAAGAAAATGGGCTACGGCATAGGTTATTGCCCTAAATCTGTTGTTTATCATGTTGGTGGAGGAACCCTCAATGCAAGTAATCCCAAAAAGACTTACCTCAATTTTAGGAATAATATGGTCATGCTGCAAAAAAACCTTCCGTTAGGCAAAGCCATATGGATTATTTTCATCAGGCTTTGGTTTGACTTTGCTGCCCTTGCTAAGTTTCTGATCGACAGAAAACCTAAGGATGCTTGGGCAATCAGTCGTGCGCATCAGTATTTCTTCTTGAATATTTTCAAAAATGCTAAAAAACGAAAAAAATACAAGGCGAAAGAAAATACAAAAGGGCATTACAGAAAATCAATTATCATTGATTTTTACACAAATAACAAACATAAATTTTCACAGCTAAATCCAGAGGATTTTAAATAGCATATTATTTTCCCAAAACACAAAATGCAGAAAACCGCATTTTAAAAATAAAGCAGTCATTACAACAAGATTCTTTATTTATTTTATTTAAACGTACTTTTTATTTGTAATTTTGCAAAATGTTGGTGATGGATATTGAAAAAAAGATAAAAGACTTAACGGCAGAGCTCAACCATTATAACTATCAATACTATGTATTGGCGAACAGTGTTATTTCGGACTACGACTTCGACCTCAAATTAAAGGAACTCGAAGCGCTGGAAGCTCAATATCCCAACTTTGCCGACCCCAACTCCCCTACACAGCGTATTGGTGGAGACATTACCTCCCGATTTCAAACGGAAAAACACCGCTGGCCAATGCTTTCATTGGGCAACACATACAATCAGGAGGAATTACTTGACTTCGACCAGCGGATCCGCAAAATCATCGGCGATCAGTTCGAGTATGTTTGTGAATTAAAATTTGACGGTTTATCCATCAGCTTGACTTATGAAAATGGCTTACTAAGTAAAGCCGTTACACGCGGGGATGGTACACAAGGCGATGTTGTCACCAACAACGTTAAAACGATTCGTTCTATCCCGATCAAACTCAAAGAAGGAGATTATCCAGATCAATTCGAAATACGAGGTGAAATATTTATGCATAAATCAGCTTTTCTCCGCCTGAATAAGGAACGAGCCGATAATGAGGAGCAAACCTATGCCAACCCAAGAAATTTCGCTTCTGGAACCATCAAACTCCAAGATTCTGCTGAAGTTGCCAAGCGCCCATTGGACTGTTTCCTTTACTTTTTGTACTGCGACAACAGAACAAATCTATTTCACGATCATTGGAATAGCTTAAACCATGTCAAAGACTGGGGATTCCACGTCAGCGAGCATAGCAGAAAATGCAGCACATTAACCGATGTTTTTGCATTTATTGACTATTGGGATGTCGAACGTCACAACCTAGGATATGAAATTGATGGAATCGTTATTAAAGTAAATGATTACGCACAACAGGAAGAGCTTGGCTTTACGGCCAAAAATCCACGTTGGGCAATATCCTATAAATTCAAAGCCGAGCGTGTAGAAACCATTCTTAACTCGATTAGTTATCAAGTTGGACGTACCGGCGCTGTTACACCTGTTGCCAATCTTCAACCTGTACAGCTGGCAGGCACAACCGTAAAACGCGCTTCCTTACACAATGCAAATGAAATCGCACGTCTCGACCTACACGAAGATGACACTGTTTTTGTGGAAAAAGGGGGCGAAATTATCCCTAAAATAATTGGGGTAAACCTCGACAAAAGGTTATCGGGATCGACAAGTTTTGTCTACCCGACTTCCTGTCCGGAATGTGGCACAGTACTTATACGGCAAGAAGGGGAAGCAGTACACTACTGCCCGAATGAAACTGGATGTCCGCCGCAAATTGTTGGCAAAATGCAACATTTTATCGGACGAAAAATGATGGATATCGAAGGAATGGGAGATGAGACCGTGGATACTTTCTTCAAGAAAGGTTTGCTACACAACATCGTTGACATCTATGGCCTGAAAGACCATCAAGATGACCTACAACAACTGGAACGTTTCGGTCAAAAATCAATCGATAACATGCTCAATGGCATTGAAAAATCCAAAGAAAAACCCTTTGAAAAAGTTTTGTTTTCGCTTGGAATACGTCATGTCGGCGAGACAATTGCAAAAAAATTGGCGCAGCATTTCAAAAATATTGATGCGCTAGCCCAAGCCTCAACAGAAGAAATCGAAGGAGTACAAGATATTGGACGCCGTATCGCGGAGAGCGTCAAAGAATACTTAGACAATCCAATTCATCAACAACAGATTGTTGCACTGCGGAATTATGGCTTAAATTTCGAAATTGAGGAAAAGGAGATTATCCTGGCGAGCAATTCACTTGAAGGGAAAACTTTTCTGATTTCCGGTGTATTTGCAGAACATTCACGTGAAGAGCTGGCAGCTGTAATTGAAAGCAATGGCGGAAAGATGTTATCTTCCATTTCTGCCAAACTAAGCTATCTCGTGGCAGGAGATAAAATGGGACCGTCCAAACTAGCGAAGGCTGAAAAATTGGGTATCCCGATGATTAATGATCAAGAACTATTTGAACTCATTAATCCCAAGTAAGTTTTTTTAATTAAATTTATATAAATACAAAAACAAGATGAACGAGCTTCACGGCGCAGGAGTAGCATTAGTCACTCCTTTTAACTCAGATGAATCTGTTGATTTCGAAGCATTAGGTCAGCTAATTGACTTGCAAATCAACGAAGGTATGGATTATTTGGTTTCTTTAGGTACAACTGGAGAAGTTGCCACTTTAACCAATGATGAACGAAAGCGCATCTGGGATTTTACTGTCAAGCGCGTGAACGGTAGACTACCCTTGGTTGCTGGAATTGGTGGAAATAATACAGCCGAAATTGTGGAGCAAATTAAAAACTTTGATCCAACAGGTTTTTGCGCAATTCTATCGGTATCTCCTTACTACAACAAACCAACACAAGAAGGCATTTACCAGCATTATAAGGCTGTTGCAAGCGCCTCTCCACTTCCGGTTATTTTATACAATGTACCTGGACGTACGGGTAGCAATATAACAGCACAGACAACATTGCGACTGGCCAATGATTTTTCGAATATCGTAGCCATCAAAGAAGCTTCCGGCAATTTTGCACAATTCAGCGAAATTCTACGGGATAAACCAGCAGAATTTCTATTGATTTCCGGAGACGATCCGGTTACCTTGCCGATGATGTCGCTTGGCGCTGCTGGTATCATTTCAGTGATCGGAAATGCGTTACCGAAAAAGGTAGCCACATTAGCGAAGTTATGTGCTGAAGGCAATTATGCCGAAGCTAGATCAATCCACAATGAACTTCTTAACATCACAGATCTATGTTTTATTGAAGGAAACCCAGCTGGTGTAAAATACATTCTGCAGGAATTGGGGATTGGAAAAGATCAATTAAGGCTTCCTTTAGTGCCTGTTAGCGAAAAAATCCAGGCAGCTATCAAAGAAGAATTAAAGAAATTGAACTAAGATATAGTCGAATTCGTTTGAGAAAAAGTTTAGATTCCAGGAAAGGGTCTAAACTTTTTTATTTCAAAGCATTGCAACATAACAATATAATAACTACCTTTGCACTTCCACAAAAGTGGAATTTTAAATAACAAAATTAATTAACAAAATGCAACAGTACGAATCTGTAATCGTTCTTACCCCGTTGCTTTCTGATGATGCTGCGAAAGAAGTAATCGCAAAATTCAAAAACATCTTAACAGAAGGCGGAGCCGAGATTGTCGCTGAAGACAATTGGGGTTTGAAAAAATTAGCGTATCCAATCCAGAAAAAAACGACTGGATTTTATCACTTAACTGAATTCAAGGCTCCAGGTGAATTAATCAATAAATTAGAGGTTGAATACAAACGTGATGAGCGCATTATGCGTTTCTTGACTGTAAGCTTAGACAAACATGCCAAAGCATACAACGAGAAAAAACGTAGCGGTGCATTCAACAAAAAAGCTGAAACTAAAACTGAGGAGGGCGCAAACTAATGGCTAACGAAAATATCCAATACGTAACTGCTCCTAAAGTAGAGGACAACCGTAAAAAATACTGTCGTTTCAAAAAGAATGGTATCAAATATATCGATTATAAAGATGCTAACTTCTTGATGAAATTTGTAAATGATCAAGGTAAAATCTTACCTCGTCGTTTAACTGGTACATCTTTGAAATTTCAACGTAAAGTAGCTCAAGCTGTTAAACGTGCTCGTCACATCGGCTTATTACCTTACTTAGCTGATGCAATTAAATAAGGAGGACGATAGAGAATGGAAGTAATTTTAAAACAAGATATCAAAGGCTTAGGTGAGCAAAACGATATCGTTAATGTAAAACCAGGTTTCGGTCGTAACTACTTAATCCCGCAAGGATTTGCTATCCAAGCGACTGAATCTGCAAAGAAAGTTTTAGCTGAGAACATCAAACAAGCTCAGTTCAAACAAGAAAAAATCAAAAAAGACGCTACTGAATTAGCAGGTAAATTGGAAGCTATCAAACTTTCAATTGGTGCTAAAGCAGGTGAATCTGGTAAAATCTTTGGTAAAGTAAACAGCATCCAAATTGCTGATGCGTTGAAAGCAAAAGGTTTTGATGTAGATCGTCGTCGTATCACTTTCGAAGTTGAACCTAAAGAATTAGGTGAATACATCGCTAACTTAAACTTACACAAAGAAGTGAAAGTTCAAGTTCCTTTCGAAGTAATTGCTGAATAATTCAGTTTATTTAGTCAATAATATAAAGCGGCTATCCTTTCGGATAGCCGCTTTTGTTTTACCCCTACTTTACCCCCAAAAAAAACTCGCGTTACGGAGAGCAACGCGAGGCATAATCTAGGGTATTTGAAAGGGAAAATCTTTATCAATCTCTATTTTTTTAAAAAAAACAACTCCAAAACCACCGAGTCAAAAAAATAACATCGAAACCAGTTAAACCGAAACAAATCCTTTTCGAAACTCAATTTCAATACTCAAAAGAAGGAAAAAATATTCATTTTTACAAATTAAATTGAATTTTTTATCAAAAAATCATAAATAATTTTAAATTTCCAAAAATATAAACATAAAAACAGGACAATAAATCACTAAAAACTACAATAACACCACAAATTTTTAAACAAACACAGAAAAACAACGTAAAAACATAAACGAAAACATAAAAACAACATAAAAAAAATAAAAATCAAGATAAAAATCAGAAAAAACAATAAATAAAATTCAAATAGATAAAATTTAACAGCAAAAAAAAGCCTGAAATATAATATTTCAGGCTTTTTTTTATTTTTCAGCTAAATTATGCTAATTGTTTTTCCAATTTCTCGTTCAATACTGATTTTGGAACAGCTCCAATTTGTTTATCAACGATTTCTCCATTTTTAAAGAACAATAAAGCTGGAATATTACGAATGCCATAACGAACAGAAATCTCTGGATTTTCATCTACATTCACTTTTCCTACAACAGCTTTACCTTCATAATCCTTAGCCAATTCTTCAACCACAGGACCTACCATACGGCAAGGACCACACCACTCTGCCCAAAAATCGATTAATACTGGTTTGTCTGCTTTTAAGACAACTTCTTCAAAGTTGCTATCTGTAATTTCTAATGCCATAATCTTTTAATTTTATAAACCGAAGTTATATCTATAATACTATTTAATTGCTAAAATCAATAAACAAAGATAGTAACTACTACCAATGTATTTGTAATCTTAATTACACAAATTCTAATCCAAACTAATTCAATCGGTAATTTATCCCTTCAAACTTATCTATACAGTCCAAAAATTCATTTGTTAGGTTTATTTTCAGACTTTTAGCTGGCATTTCGACAGATATTTCATCTTGGGGATCCCAGATTTTAAACTTTAATTGACAATTTGGCACAACTCCCTCGATCTCATTTTGCGCCAGTATATCCTTGATACCATCAAGAAATGCTTCGTTCAACTTAGGTAAAGGAATATTGATCGTAAAACTCTTCGCCATCTTCTCACGAAGATCCGAAAGCAACTGCACACTGCGTAGCTCAAAGCCCCAATTTCCAACCTGTCTGAAACGCTCCTGTACCAAACCCCGCAATTGCACAAAATATCCCTCTTGCAAATATCCCTTCAACTTGACATATTCTTCACCGAAAACTGCCATATCATAAGAATCACTATAATCCTCGATGATAAATGACGCAAAAGGCTTACCCGTCTTCGTCAATCGATGGTTTGCCGATGCGATAATACCACCAATCACCAATTCTTTGTTCTTGATCCGATTAAACTCAAGCAAAGTCTCTTCATCGACCTCTGCCGCCTTAACCTTATTGATCAAGGCCAAATCTGACACCGAATTCTGACAAAAATGTTCAATCTCAAACCGGTAGGTATCCAAGGGGTGACTGGTCAGATAAATACCGATAACATCTTTTTCATATTTAAGCTTTTCAATCAATCCCCATTGCGGACATGGCGCCAAAACCGGCTCAGGCAATTCTGCAGCCCCTCCTACACCAAACAAGCTCGCTTGGGCCGAACTTTCATTTTCCTTAAAGCGCTGGCCAAATCGGATCGCCTTTTCCATTCCTGTTGAATTTTCATCCGAATGAAAATATTGTGCACGGTGCGTATTCTCAAAACTATCAAAGCCTCCAGCATAAGCCAGACTCTCAAAAGCTTTCTTGTTGACCGCACGAAGATCGATTCGTTTAGCCATATCAAAAACAGATTTATACAATCCTGATTGCCGTGTTTGCACGATAGCGTCTACCGCTCCTGCCCCAACACCTTTCACCGCACCTATTCCAAAACGAATAGCTCCAGATTCATTTACCGTAAACTTATAATAGGATTCATTCACATCTGGACCCAATACCTGCAAGCCCATTCGTTTACATTCCTCCATAAAGAATGTCACCTGCTTGATATCATTCATGTTATTGGAAAGTACCGCAGCCATGTATTCCGCAGGAAAATGCGCTTTTAAATAAGCGGTCTGATAAGCAACCCAAGCATAACAGGTCGAGTGGGATTTATTAAATGCATAACTCGCAAAAGCTTCCCAGTCGGTCCAAATCTTCTCCAGAACTTTTGCATTATGCCCTTTCTCCTCTGCCTGCGAAACAAACTTCGGCTTCATCTTATCGAGTACAGCCTTTTGCTTCTTACCCATAGCCTTACGCAAGACATCGGCATCACCTTTTGAAAATCCCGCAAGCTTCTGGGACAAGAGCATAACCTGCTCCTGGTAGACTGTAATACCGTAGGTTTCCTTGAGGTATTCCTCACAAGCATCCAAATCGTAAACAATGGGGTCTATACCGTGCTTACGCTTAATAAAACTTGGAATATATTCGATTGGTCCCGGACGATAGAGTGCATTCATCGCAATCAAATCGGCAAATACTGTCGGCTTAAGGTCGCGCATGTATTTCTGCATTCCAGGAGATTCATACTGGAACACCCCTATGGTTTCTCCACGCTGAAAGAGCTCATACGTAAGCTCATCGTCGATCGGAAACTGATCCGGATCCAGCACAATACCATGACTTAATTTGACATTTTCAACCGTATCTTTAATCAGTGTCAGTGTCTTTAAACCCAAAAAGTCCATTTTCAGCAAACCGGCACTTTCAACAACGTGGTTATCGAACTGCGTCACATAAAGATCAGAGTCTTTTGCCAAAGAAACAGGAACGAAATTAGTAATATCGTCTGGTGTAATAATAACACCACAGGCATGGATACCTGTATTTCGTACAGAACCCTCCAAAACCCGGGCCTGTCTGATCGTTTCCGCTTCCAATCCAGCACCATCCGCAATAGATTTCAATCTATTGACGGCTTCAATTTCCTCAGTCCTTAGCTTTTCCTTTAAACCGGCATCATCTAAAGTAAAAATCTTGGATAATTTAAGGTTCGGAATCAGCTTGGCAATTTCATTGGCATCACCCAAAGGTAAGTCCAATACACGCGCTGTATCTTTGATGGATGACTTTGCTGCCATTGTACCATAGGTAATAATCTGGGCAACTTGACTAGCACCATATTTATTGATTACATATTGCATGACACGTCCACGTCCCTCGTCATCAAAATCGATATCAATATCAGGCATGGACACACGGTCGGGATTTAAGAAACGCTCAAAAAGCAAGTCATATTTAATCGGATCGATATTGGTAATTCCCAAACAATAAGCTACTGCCGAACCAGCAGCAGATCCCCGTCCCGGCCCCACGGAAACTCCCATATCCCGGGCCGCCGCAATAAAATCCTGAACAATCAAAAAGTAACCTGGATACCCCGTTTTCTCAATGGTAGCCAACTCAAAGTCAAGACGTTCGCGAATATCATCTGTTATTTCCTCATAACGCTTCTCAGCCCCCACATAACAAAGATGCGCCAGGTATTTATTTTCACCACGTTTTCCCCCATCTTCAAGATCGGCTTCCACCTGAAATTCCTCAGGAATATCAAATTTAGGTAATAGGACATCGCGGTTTAACTTAAATATCTCTACCTTATCGACAATCTCCTGAATATTTAGAATCGCTTCGGGCAAATCTTTAAAAAGGGCCTTCATTTCATCTGAAGATTTGAAATAATATTCCTGATTGGGTAAACCAAAACGGAATCCACGTCCCCTACCTTTTGGAGTCGATAGCTTTTCACCATCTTTCACACAGAGCAAAATATCATGCGCATGTGCATCGCCTTTCTTCTCGTAATATGTATTATTGGTCGCAACAACTTTGACCTGATATTTGCGGGAAAATTTAAGCAAGGTTTGATTCACACGATCCTCATCTTCCTGACCATGACGCATTAATTCCAGGTAAAAATCATCCCCAAATTGTTCTTTCCACCACAGCAAAGCCTCTTCGGCCTGACTCTCACCTATATTCAGTATTTTATTCGGCACCTCGCCTTGTAGGTTACCTGACAAAGCGATAACATCTTCCTTGTATTGAAGAATAAGATCTTTATCAATCCGCGGCACATAATAGAAGCCCGCGGTATAAGCAAAAGAAGCCAGTTTAGCCAAATTATGGTACCCCCGTTTATTTTTCGCCAATAACACAATCTGATAACCATTATCCTTCCTCGACTTATCTTTGTGGTTTTCACAAACAAAAAATTCACAACCAACAATTGGCTTTAAAAGCTGACCAGTAGGCTCCTCTCCATTCTCAACTGCCTCCGCATTTTGCGCTTCAACTTCTTTATTATGACTTATAACACGAGAGACAAACTCAAAAGCCCCCATCATATTTCCGTGGTCCGTTAATGCAACAGCAGGCATATTATCCTTCACCGCTGCCGAAACTAATTTATCGTACGACATCGTCGACTGCAGGATCGAAAACTGAGAGTGATTATGTAAATGGGCAAATTTGGCATCCTTTAAAGCTGCTAACGCGTCCGCATCAACGACAACCTTGACTTCATCTGGCTGAGACCGTTTTCTAATTTCATCAGAAGCTGCTTTTAGGTTGATATGTTTCAGTCCAACAGTGGGTATAGGCCCCGGATTGTTGGTTTTAAAATCGACAAAGTAGCCCGTATCGACCTGAAGTTCTTCGGCAGTGAATACCTCTCTTCTCACAAGCTCCAGAAAACAACGTGTTGTCGCTTCAACGTCGGCTGTTGCATTATGTGCCTCAGCAAATGGCACTCCAAATAAATAGGAATGCAACTCAGTCAAATTGGGTAGTTTAAAGCGTCCACCACGACCGCCTGGAATTTTCAGAAGTTCAGCTGTTACTTCCGTACAGGTATCCAATACAGGCATATTAGCCATATTGGACGTAACACCATAACGGTAAAATTCACAGCCCATGATATTCAAATCAAAACCAATATTTTGTCCAACAACAAACTTGGCTTTATTCAATGCCACATTGAATTTCTCTAAGACCTCCTGGAGCGGCAATCCCTGCTCTTCTGCCAATGCAGTCGATATGCCGTGTATTTTTTCAGAGTCATAGGGTATATCAAATCCATCTGGCTTAATCAAGAAATCGTGATGTTCGACCAAATTTCCCATCTCATCATGAATCTGCCAAGCCAATTGAATACAGCGAGGCCAATTGTCCGTATCGGTAATTGGTGCGTCCCAACGCTTAGGCAAACCCGTCGTTTCCGTATCGAAAATAATATACATAAAATTCTAACCCTCTTTAATACAACACATTAAATGCAAGACAATTTACATTTTTTTGAACTTGAAATTTACGAAATTATTAGAGAAGATTATGTCAGATTTTTGCGAAAATCCACTAAAGAAAATCTAGCGCCACACGATACCGCCTACCGGTTCCGCTTCAACAAGAAATAACATCATAAACTCCTCAATCTTCTTTTTTTTATGTGTATCCCATGAGTAAATATCAAACCAAATCGTAAAGCCCCCGGCCTCTTTTTTTCGTATATATTGAAGGAGCCAAGTTTATATCAAATTAACAACACATTTAATACGTATCTAATAGGGACTTTATAGGGACCTCATAGGGACCTCATTCGGATGAAGCCCTATAATCTACCTATTAAGTCCCTTTTATTTCAGGTTTTATTTCCTTTTAATTACAAATTTGACATTCACCTTTCTTCCACCAGTGTGGTAAAATTCTCATGGTCTGTAGGAGATAAAACGCCTCAGATTTAATATTGTAATAGTTACACTATCCTAAGTATTTAGTATATTTGGTTTTGACCCAAAAATCCATGATTAAAGCGATCTTTTTTGACATCGATGGAACTTTGCTAAGTTTCAAAACACATCAGGTTCCCGAATCTACTCAACAGGCATTTCAATTATTAAAAGAAAAAAACATCAAGGTATTTGTTTCAACAGGACGATCCTACAATCAGCTGGGACATATTCGTTACCTCGATTTTGATGGATATATCACCTTCAATGGCGGGTATTGCGTCACAAAGGAACAGGAAGTCATTTATAAAAATAACATCCCTCAAAAAGACATTCGCTCCTTATTGGATTATGCTAAAAAGCGTGAGGACCTGACTTTTTCATTTATGTCCGAAAAGGAAATTTCCTTAAACCAGGTTACACCTGAGGTACAACGAATGTACGAACAGGTCAATGTGCCGACACCACCTATTCGGGATTACGAAAAGGATTTTGATCTGGACTCCGTTATGCAGGTCAATGTTTTCATCAATCCTGAAGAAGAAGCTGAATTCATGGAAAATGTGATGCCAAATTCAGTTGCTTCGAGATGGACGCCCATTTTTGCGGATGTCAATCCGATGGGGCAAAGCAAAAAAATTGGAATAGATGTTTTTTTAGATCATTTCAACTTCACCTTGGAAGAAACTATGTCATTTGGCGATGGCGGAAATGATATTACCATGCTAGCGCACACCCATATTGGAATTGCTATGGGTAATGCAAATCCCGAGGTAAAGGAAATTGCAGATTATATAACAGACAGTGTTGATGAAAATGGTATCTGGAATGCATTAAAACACTTCAATATCATCTAAAGTTGGATAGTTAAAGTTATTCGAGAAGTATTGCTGTTGCTATTCATCAGCAAATTATGTTTTTCCGGAAAAAGATAGTCCAATCGCTGTCTAAAATCACGTATCAGTGTACTGCTAAATTGACTTTCCAGATAATGGTTCACACGATAGCTAACTTCAAGCATAATCAACTTGGATGAGCCCGATAATCGGATCCGTACAGGATGAGAAGACATCGTATTATAACCATTCTCAACAGCATGCTGTACCACAGGAAAAAGAATGAGCGGCGGCAACATCATCTCCTCCTGAGACTGAAGCTTATTTTCCCATTTGACTGTAAAACCTGCTGGAAGAAAACGTTCAGCCAATTGCAAATATTGGTTCAACAAGCTAAGCTCCACCTGCATCGACTCCAATCGGTCAACATGAAGCTTAAGCAACTGCTCTTGGAAAGCAAAAAAGTCGGCTGGATCTATTTTGTTACTTTGTATTAGGTGATCGATCAAAAAACTGTCCAGCTGACTGTTCCTAAAAGACAACCTATCTGCCAGTGCCAAAAGCGCTTCATTTCTTACACTCTTTTTACCCAAAAAACGATTGATTATACTTGACATTTCTTAAATTGCTGTAGATTAGAAACACAAAAATAAGGAAACATTATGTCAAATATTGCAATAGTTATTGAAGAAAGAGCCGCTGACATAGGCAATTTCTTAGTTGGGCGACTTCTTCCTTTCAGGCAGAAACGTATGGTCGGCCCTTTTATCTTCATCGACCACATGGGACCTGATAACATTGCCGAACCGCACTTTATGGATATTGCACCACATCCGCATATCGGGTTATCCACATTGACTTATCTATTCGAAGGTAACATTATGCACCGGGACAGCTTAGGAAATGCCGTTGAGATCAAACCTGGAGCAGTCAATTGGATGACGGCAGGTAAGGGTGTCACACACTCCGAAAGAACCCCGGAACAACTGCGATCGACGCCGCACGACCTCCATGGACTGCAGATTTGGGTGGCCCTACCAAAAGAACTCGAAAAAATGGAGCCTAATTTTGTTCACATAGAAGAACCGCAACTTCCACATTGGACCGAAGATGGCGTATCCTATCGCTTAATTGCAGGAGAAATTAAAGATCACCGTTCCGAGGTCCCCGTATACAGCCCATTATACCTTATTGAAATCAAAGCGGAAAAAGATGCAACTATTAAACTAGGTGATCATCTATATGGCGAAAGTGGATTATATATCCTGCATGGGACTGTTCATGCGGAAGGTCAGGAATTCGGTCCAAAGCAGATTTTAGTTGCCAAAGATGCGAAACTATGTGAATTCAAAATGGAGGCTGGAACCTCGGTCTACATTTTTGGTGGCGAACCTTTTCCTGAACAACGCTATATCGACTGGAACTTCGTCGCTTCGGACATTGAAACATTAAAAATAGCGCGCGAAAAATGGGAAAAACATGAATTTCCAAAGGTTCCTGGAGATGACGGCTATATTCCAATCCCGCCAGTAAATCCAACTTTAGGGCAGAAAAAAGCTTAGCAGCACTATTTCTTCATTTAAACTTGGCAATCGCAAACGTATCTGCCGTACGGGATTACAATTGGAAGGACAAAACAGACGAAAACAAAAAGGCTGGAAATTGTGGACAATTTCCAGCCTTTTTATTGAATAAATCTTAAAGTCAACTGTTGCAAAGAAGTACTAATGGGCTATCCCGCTCACACCACCGGAAACAACCAATTTCATGGCATCTGTTGGCGACATATCTAATTTTTTCACCTTGTCTGCACTGATAATGACAACCTGTCCCGCAAAAGAATATGAATATGGAAAATACACCATAACCTCTTCTTCAAGCCCAATGCTTTTTAAATCATGTTGCGTTAAGAAACCTATCTTCTTCAGACCAAACTCATTCACCGTTACCAAGACAGGTTCATTAAATTTCTTTGCATCACCAACAAAGGCCTCCGTAAAATCTTTAATCGAAGAATATAATGTATTTAAAAGTGGAATCCGCTGGATCTGATGATTAATCCACACTTTAATTGGATCTGTAACAAAATTTGTAAAAATAAGCCCTGCCAAAACCAACACCAAAATAACGGTCAGAATACCTATTCCCGGAATATACAAGGGATGCCCTCTATCATCTTCCAAAAAATGTTCAGTTAGATTCAATGCCGAATCAACTGATGCAACAATCCAAACTATTAAAAAAATAGCACCAGCTAGAGGAACCACCACCAGGATACCTCTTATCAAATAATTAATAAAGCCTCTAATTAATTTGCTAAACATGAATTGAAAATCAAATATTATTCAAAAATGCAGAATATCCTTTATTATTCATAAAAATATACTCTTTTTACGCGTTGGGAAATACTGGTCAGCAGTTCATAAGGGATCGTTCCTATAGCCTTCGCTGCTGACTTTATATCAGGGTACACGATCACTTCATCTTCCTCTCCAACTTCCACATCCGTTACATCCAGCATACACATATCCATACAGATATCACCTATAGTAGGGACTAAAAAACCGTTAACCAACATTTTACCGACACCATTACCAAAACGCCTATCGTAACCGTCCGCATAACCAATTTTAATCGTGGCGATCTTACTATCTCTATACAGAACACCGTGCCTATTATAACCTACGGTCTCACTTGCCGGGAGGTATTTAATTTGCGTCACATTAGTTTTCAAGGTACTCGCCTCCCTAATGGGTAAATCATGCCGCTCAATATCGATACCATAGAGACCGATCCCCAATCGTACCATATCAAAATACGCATTCGGCCACAGTTCAATACCCGAGGTTGCTGCAATATGACGTAGAAAGGAATATCCTAGACCACTTTCTAGACGTTTCGTAAAGTCATCCAGCAGATCAATTTGTCGCTGTGTAAATTCCCGGTCCTTTTCATTTCCTGCAGACGCTAAATGGGAAAAGGCAGATTTAACCTCTAAAACCGCTTCCGTACGCAACACAGCTATTAAACGATTGACCTCGTCAGGCATAAAACCCAACCGATGCATGCCAGTATCTATCTTAATATGAATCGGAAAGGAAGTTATCTGTTTCGTTTTCAGAAAATTCAAGAAGGAAAACAATATTCTAAAGCTATAAATCTCCGGTTCAAGGTTGTACTGAACGATGGACTCAAAAGAACTTTCATCCGGACTCATTACCACAATAGGCAATGTGATTCCTGCACCGCGCAAATCCACCCCCTCATCCGCAAAAGCGACCGTCAGATAATCCACCCGATTAAATTGCAAAAGATTTGCTATCTCGAAACTTCCACTGCCGTAAGAGAAAGCTTTGACCATCGTCATCAGCTTAACATGCTTCGGTAACAACTGGCGGTATACATTTAGATTGTTTTCCAGTGCATTCAAATTGATTTCAAGCACTGTATCATGTGATTTTGCGACCAAAAGCTGACTGATACGTTCAAAATGAAACTCCCGTCCTCCTTTCAGTAATACCGTCGCATTTTCAAAAGAAAGCGACCTTATATCGGCCAAAAAAGCAGCAGTATCGCTATATGAAATGGAAGGCACATCAAATTGTGCAGCCAATTTAGGCAACACTTCACCAATCAATATCAATTTATCCAAACGATACTCACTAAGCAAACGTCTCAGCTTGGACAAGCTTTTTTCATCTTCGATAGTAACACCGGGAATATCCGATAATATCAACATCTTGAACGGATGCTGGCCCTGTTGATTTAAAAACTCCAGGGCTATTTGTAGTGCATCCAGATCATTACTATACGAGTCATCGATAATGGAGCTATTCTTTTTTCCTTTTTTTAACTCAAGACGCATCGCCACAGGCTGCAACTCTTTAATCCTCGATGCGATCACTTCATTTTCATAACCAAAACGTAGCATCACCGCTACACAATTTATGGCATTCTCAACATTTCCTTTATCCACAAACGGTACTTCAACAGCAAAGGTGCGCCCGGTATAATAGAAGGTTACCATAGTAAATCGGTCGTTGACCTGTTTGATGGAATACACCTCCAAAGAAAGCCCCTCATCAAGCCCCCAGGAAAATTTTCGTGGCCGATAAGGCAATTGAACATTTTCAAGGTAAGTATTCGGAAAAATCATGGTTTCAACATGTTTAAACAACTCGAGCTTTTCATAAATCTTTTCCTCCTTCGATTTAAAACCGGCTTTATGTGCCACACCAATGTTGGTCAATAGTCCTATGGTTGGTTTTATCATCTGCTCAAGGCGCTGCATTTCTCCTTTCTCTGAAATTCCTGCTTCGATCAGCGCAAGATTATACTGATCGGATAGTCCCCATAACGAAAGTGCCACACCGAGCTGAGAGTTATAACTCTTGGGACTTCTATAGATCTTATATTCAGGAGACATCAGCTGAAAAAGCCATTCTTTCACTATCGTTTTACCATTGCTACCAGTGATTCCAATGACCGGGTAATCGAATTTCTGCCGATGAAAAGTTGCCAGTTCCTGCATAGCGACCAAGCTATCCGCTACCCAAAGAATGTTAGCCTCCAAAAACTCCATTTCCTGTGCACTATCGATTTGAAGCACAAAATTACGAACTCCCTTATCATAAGCTTCTCTAATATAACGGTGGCCATCTCTATTCTTCTGAAGTGCAAAAAAAATCCCGTTGTCCGCTTGGACAATTTTACGGCTGTCGTAAAATAAATGCTGGACAAAAGAATTGGGATCCGTGATAAATGTGCGATTGGGATGTAAAATCTGGGCGATTTCCGATATTTTGTACATTCTCCTGATATTTTTGATTGTGTCAAAACTGAACATTTTTTTAGTTATTTCATATTATTTTTGAAATTTTGACAATATGTTTGACGAGGAAAAAAGAAATAAGAAGATATTAACGCAGCATCAGGCACAGTTGAAAGCGGAAAGCTATTGCGTCTATCAAGAACGCGCACAGCAAGAAGTACGCGATAAGCTCTACAGCTGGGGACTACACGAAGTAGAAGTCGAAAATATTTTGGCCAATTTGATCGCCGATAATTTTTTAAATGAAGAACGCTTTGCTATTGCCTACTGTAACGGAAAGCTCCGCATGAAAGGCTGGGGCAAAGTAAAAATCAAGCAGGCACTCAAGGCAAAACGGGTATCCGAGCAATTGATAAAAATTGCATTTAAGCAAATCGATCTCGATGAATATGAACAAATCTTAAATCACATCATTGACAAAAAACTCCGTGAAATTAGTGGCAAGGACCGCTATGCAGTTAAAAACAAAGTTTATCAGTTTGCACTATCCCGCGGATTTGAGAGTGATTTAATTTTTTCTATACTGAATTCAAAGGAGTTATAAAAAACACAGAAAGAAAGTAAATAAATATTTTGCAATATTGAATTTTCGCTCTATATTTGCATCACCAAAAAGGAACGCAAGGTTCTTTTGAAAATTGAAATAAAATTCCAATGCGAAAATAGCTCAGCTGGTAGAGCACAACCTTGCCAAGGTTGGGGTCGCGAGTTCGAATCTCGTTTTTCGCTCACCTGCCTAGGTGGTGGAACTGGTAGACACGCAGGACTTAAAATCCTGTTCCCGTTAAGGGAGTGCGGGTTCGATTCCCGCCCTAGGTACAAGAAAGCTCATCTAACGATGGGCTTTTCTTGTTTATATGCGTCTGTAACCTAGAATAACCCTATCAAATTCACTCCCCCCTTCAATCTTTTATAAATTTGCTCGCGAAGCTCATCAGTCGATGGACATTTTTATTTTATCGCCATAAAAATAAGAGAAAGCCATAGGCCAAACTTAACAGTATAAGTTTCAACATGCCTATTTTATAGTTGAATAAAAGAAAAAGTGAAAATAGCACCCATACCAAAGCCATCGGCTCAATGGCATACCAAGAACTAACCCCACCTGGAAATAGAATTCCTAGCCCTAAATAACAGGCTAAATTAACGATTACACCAACGACCGATGCTGTTACTAAAGACAGAATAAATTGTATACATGCATTTTTTTGGGTCCGTTCGATCAGTGGTGCCCCAACAAAAATCAGGGCAAAGTTTGGCAAAAAGGTAAAATATGCTGTAGCGATCAAACCTAGTGCTGCCATAGAATGGGACTGATGGAAATGATTGAAGCCGGCCATGAAACCAACATAGGCCAAAACGACCACTAAAGGCCCCGGGGTTGTCTCTGCAAGCGCAAATCCATCTATCATCTGGCTCTTGGAAAGCCAAAACAATTTCTCTGTCACTAGGGCCGCAACATAGGGAATGACTGTATAAGAACCTCCAATCGTCAAATAAGCAGACTTTGTAAACAAAAAGGAAAGTGTCTTCCAAAATTCCGTATCGATAGTAAAAAACAGTAAAATGGACAGCGGAATCAACCATAGTAAGAAAAACAGCAGAACCTGAAGAGAAATACGACGGTAAGATATAGGGGGTAGTTTTTCGAGCGTATTGATATAATAAACTGATTCGAGCTGCTTATCTTCTTTTTCATGATGGGCATTTATTTTGGAAGTTTTTGACAAGATTGCATAGCATAGTACACCGAAAGCGATCACGCCCACAATAATCCAGGGCATTGGAACCCCAGCAAAATACGATAGCAGAAAGGCAGCCAATGCGACCAAATAATGCCATATGCTGACAAGAGATTTCTGCCCCACTCGAAAGGTTGCAAATATAATGATCGCTAGAACGGCAGGTTTTAAACCCGAAAATAAAGCAATAAGCAATGCGGAGTTACCATAGTGTGCATATAGTGCACTGAGTCCAAATATAATGAGAAGTGAAGGAACAATAAAAAATAGTCCGGCCAACACACCTCCTTTTAAGCCATGCAGCTTCCATCCTAAATAGATGGTCAATTGGTGCGCCTCAGGTCCTGGCAACAACATACAGGCATTGAGTGCCTGAAAAAACTTCCTGTTGCTTACCCATCTTTTCTTTTCGACCAAAAAATCGTGCATGATGGTCACATGACCAGTTGTTCCACCAAAACTTATCCAACCTAACACAAACCAAAACCACATGGCTTCCCGAAAAATTGGCTTCTGTCTATGATCTTCTTCTTCTACATTCATCTTTTTCAACGCTACTTCCCCTAAGCTCAGATTTTATCGAAGACAATCCCACAAAACAGTCCTCATTCGATGTCTCCTATTTAAAATACCTTGTTTCGGGAGAAAAGACACCGCGGTTTAAAACCGCGATATAACCACATAAAAAAAGCGGGATATCTTAAATATCACGCTTTTTTTATATTAAGAATTGGTCTGATAAACTATTTTTTATCTAAAATAGTAACTTCCACTCTTCTATTTTTTTGACGTCCTTCCGGAGTTTTATTATCACCAACTGGATTTGACTGACCGAAACCTTTTGCTGTGATGCGTGATTCAGCAACACCTGAATCTACTAAGAACTTCTTAACAGAAGCCGCTCTTTTATCGGAAAGCCACTGATTATACTCAACAGTACCCGTAGCATCCGTATACCCATCAACTTTGATCTTATTATTACTTTCTTTCAAGATCAACGCCAATTTACTAACTTCAGTTTTTGCCTTCTCAGATAGGTAAGAAGAGTTTGTTGGAAACAATAAATCAGACGATATACTAAACTTAATCCCCTCATCAGTTCTTTTCGCATCATTAAAATCCTTCTTCACATTTTTCAAACCATCATCAGTTCCATCTTTTGTTACAACAGCACCTGGATTGACTACAATAGCTTGTTGTTTACAGGAAAATAACGATAAACTTGCACATAAGGTTAAAATCCCCAAATTAATTTTTCTAAGCATGTCGTTCTAACGTATTTAATATCGATTTAAGCAAGTAAATATAGCGAAAAAAGTCCAATATGACATCCCTTCTTCGCCATATCTAACGTAACAAATCTATTTCTTGGTATATACTTTTTCTAAAGTCTTTTTTACCTCAGGAATATTCTCATACAATTTCCAAATCATGCCTGAATTTGCATTCTCAATCATTACGGCAATCGTTGCCTGATTCCTCGCACGATAGCTTTCAGAAACATCGTTGTTTTTAATATCAATCCAGCTTCTGAAACCATATTGGGTAAACAACACATCGGCGTATTCTTCGTAAAACTTACGTAATGCTTTTAGACCGATCTCCTTTTCAAAGGGGTAAGCTGCAATAGATATCGCAGGATTCACCAAATACCCCTGATAGGTATCCTCCACATTTTCCACTCCCCAAATATCTGTAAATCGTGTCCCTATGCTCATCTCATTATCTCTCCGTTTATAGGCCAGAATATAATTCGACAAATATTTCTTGTAATCGACAAAATCATCCACTTTTCCTTTTGGATCCATAATCAAAAAGGGACGATAAACAGACATCAATGATTCATTTAAACTGCCGCCGGCAATATTCTTGGCAAAAATAACTTTGTCGTCGGAGTAGATCGAAACTCCGGTATTTCCGTCGTCGCCAATTAAAGGGTTTGCACTTATTGAACGCGCTAAAGAATCATCTAATTTCATTTTGAGTTCAGGAGCCAAATCATTGGTGTCATCCCCAAAATACAATTCGTGACCTTTATGTTTGGTTGCAAATCCATTGATATAAGCTGAAATCGCTAAAGGATGGGTAGGTGAAGACATCGCCAGCAAGTAGGTCCCCAGACTCTCGTTAAATCCCCCCAAAGGCCTCGATCTAGCTGTACTGTCTACTGGAGACCACTTATTCCAAAGTACATCAGGATGCTGTGCATCCGTAAAATAGTTCCAGTTTATGCGCTCCCAGAGCTCCGTAATAGTATTCCTCAAGGCCTGTTCCTCAGGATCCTCTTTAGAAAAATATTGTCGGGCGATCAAAAGCGATTCCATAATATGGGAGGTACCGCGCAAATCGTACGTTGGAACTGAATCGCGATAATAAGGTACCCCTGAGCGGCCATCGTAAAGCGCTGTAAAGACCCCTTGATGTTGTTGTGCACTGCTCAAAAATTTCACAATCCGTGTTAACCTGACCAAAAGAGCTTGTCGCGAGATCAAATTGTTCTCTCCTGCCACAAGCAAACCCAAGATCGCATAGCCGGTTTCATTTGTTGATACAATAGCTTGTCTATTACCTCGGTCAGGTAGAAACATACCACTATTCACATCATAGTTGTCTATAAAATAATTCACATGAGCATTTCGGATAAAATTCAACATCTCTTTATCCGTCCCCTTTTTTGTTTGTACCTCCCTAACCTCAGAAAATGGAGATTCAACATAATTATAATCTACCCAAGCGATTTTGTAATAATAAGATTTATTATATTCATTAACCCTATCCAGCGACTTCTGTACATAGATGGGTAAAATTGCTATCGGCTGAAAATTGAGTTTATCTTCCGAACGGTAGATTTTCACATAGCGGATACTTGGTGTCAGCGGCAATTGCCAAACCAGCTCAACTTGTTTATCTACGGAACTGATCTTCGATAAGATAGCTGCTGATGAAAGTCTTACCTTTGGATAGTTTTTGGGCAAAAACTCAATTTGATCGATAAATAATTGATTTGTCTGCAGGGCAGTTCCGTTTTGTTCCAGAATTAAAGCCGAAACAGACTTCCCTAGTGAAATTCCTCCAAATTTATTGACTGGAATGGACACATTAAGCCAGGTATCATAAGCAAAATCATCGATATAATTTGCGATATCCACAGCATTTGTCTTCGTGTCGTTTTGTTGTAAGGTAACTTTTGGCAATTGTCCCTTTTCAGTATTGCTTTGAATAAAAAGCTTAAAAGTTAGATGATCATCCTTGGCAATTAAATAGGGAAATTTCTGTTTGTCGTTTAAAATACTTGCCTCCCACTTACCATTAGGAGAAGAAACGTACCGCAAAGAAAGCGAATTGCCTGGCGTAAAAAACAAACTATCGGAAACCGGAAGGCTATAGCTCACATTTTGGATCCATGATTCACCGGTATAATGAGCGATACTCTTCGCATAACTCCCGTTGATTACACTATTGTCAAATAAAACCTCAGGATAACTTTCTGACCGAACAAGTGTAGGTAAGATCAGTAATAAAAGAAAGTAAAAATATTTTTTCAGCATAAGTCAACATTTTTCACAGGCCTACAATCAAAAACTAAGCCACCAGTACGATTATAACGCAAATGTAACAAAGGAATTCCAATGATATTATCCTCCCTAATTTTAATTTCAGAAAAAATGCGCTAAATTAGCCCTCTGAATATTTTCATAAAATAGATATATGAAAACCACGTTTGATTTTGAAAAGCCAATTGCAGACTTGCAATTGCAAATTGAAAAGGTAACTCAAGTTGCCGAAAAAACTCAAGTTGACATGAGCGCAACCGTTCGTGAGCTTGAAGAAAAGCTTGCTTCTACTGAAAAAGAAATATACGGCAATTTAACAGGCTGGCAGAACGTTCAAATGTCGCGCCATCCGGATCGCCCTCAGACTTATGATTATATAGAAGCTATCTGCGACGAATTTATCGAGTTGCATGGTGATAGAACCGTTAAGGATGATAAAGCGATCGTCGGTGGTATGGCTTCTATTGATGGTAATGCCGTTATGATCATCGGTCATCAAAAAGGTAAAAACACCAAAGAGCGTCAATATCACAATTTTGGAATGGCCAATCCTGAAGGCTACCGAAAGGCATTACGTTTAATGAAAATGGCGGAAAAGTTCAATAAACCTGTGATCACTCTAATTGATACGATGGGTGCTTATCCAGGACTTGAAGCTGAGGAACGCGGACAGGGTGAAGCGATTGCGCGCAACCTCATGGAAATGGCTGTCTTGAAAGTTCCGATCATCTGCGTTGTTATTGGTGAAGGAGCTTCAGGTGGAGCTTTGGGTATTGGTGTTGGAAATAGAGTTTACATGATGGAACATACCTGGTATTCGGTCATATCACCTGAATCTTGTTCTTCCATCCTATGGAGAAGCTGGGATCACAAAGAAAAAGCCGCTGAGGCATTAAAATTGACTTCAGAAGACATGTTGGGCAACGGATTGATTGATGGTATTATCCCTGAACCGCTAGGTGGTGCTCACCAGGATCCTGCGGCAGCAGCGGCTAATCTAAAAAGCCAGTTGTTGAAAGATCTTGCCGAACTGACGGCTAAAGATAGCGATACATTAGTTACTGAAAGAATTGATAAGTTTAGCAAAATGGGTGTGGTAACTGAATAATGTTATCCATACAACCCCTACAGCATAAAAAAAGTCAGCAATTAGCTGACTTTTTTTATGACCATTCTAGCTTAAAAATACGCTTCCTTCCTCCAAAAAACCTCCGCTATACTAATCCTTCCTATCCCCAAGTGTTTTAAAAGGCCTTTTAAACAAAAAATAATTCAGTAATTTTTAAATAGTTACAATTTTTATCAACAAAAAAGATAAAAACATTTTGCACAAATAACTTATTTTTCTACCTTTGCATCACTTTCAAAAACAGAAAGGATTCCGTAGCTCAGCTGGTAGAGCAATACACTTTTAATGTATGGGTCCTGGGTTCGAATCCCAGCGGGATCACAGAAAGAAAAGCTAATCGTAAGATTAGCTTTTTTTGTTTAGGAATATCAGGATTTGAAGGAAGTGTCGGTAGGGTTTGGGACCAAGCAGACTTCTTGGG
>NZ_DIJR01000002.1:104685-573744 GCF_002421245.1 Sphingobacterium sp. UBA5639 | reverse complement strand
TTATTGAGGAAACGTGTAGTATTCGCTCCGTCTTGACCACCAAAAGTGGGGAAGAACCAGCATGCTCCGGTATATGCAGTTAAAGTTTTCGAACGCTAAATGAACGTGCTTTAATAGCTTGTTTCATAGTTTTTTACGGGTATAAAAAAGGAGACAACTTCTATCAAGTGTCCCCTTAAGTGGAGGTCACGATAGCTCAATAGAACCTTTAGTGCCTTTATTACAGTTTATTAAGAAGATAAAAATAGGTTAAAAAAAACCTTTTCTACCTAGTTGTTCATTACCATTGAATATAATTGTATTTAAATGTTGTAATGAGTCAGCTGATTCGAGTGAAGGTTCTTTATTGTCAAAAACAATTATTTGAGCATTTAATGGTGTGTTGCTTAAATCAATAAAGAATGAGTCAACAACACCTTGAGAAGTCACGTCTGAAAGGTTCAAATTTCGTTTTTCTTCAAAAGTTGTCAATGGAGAATCTAGTACTATCAAGTTGGAAAAACTTCTTTTTTTGGCTAAGCAATAATCTAATACTCCCAAGAGGCAGGCAGCATAAGAAATTGCTCTTTTTCCCTTTCCATAGCTCTTACGATTTTTACCTGAAATTACAATGTCAAAGACTTGATAGCTAGAGTCAAAGACAACATTTACGGAAGATAAGTAATTCCAATTATTAAGTCTAGCTTCTATAAATTCAGCTAAATCAGATAATAATGAATAAGGTAGTAACGTTATATTGTCTTGCTCATCTTTATGTTCTAGAATTTTTTCCAATCGATCTTTTTCTGTAAATAATTTTGTAATTTCTTTATTGATGAATTTTATTTGATTTTTAACACCCTCAAACCCCATAAAATCATGTAGCTGCATTTTAAGCCCCTCAATAGTCGGAGAAAAATCTTCGTTGAGTCGAGTTTCTAGTTCTAAGATTTGTTCCTTAATATCCTCATAATTTATTTGAATGCTTTTATATTCATATTCAAGCCCATTTATTGTCTTTTCGAGATCTGCTAATTTGGAAATAATCTTGTTTAATTCCTCATTGACCGCAATCCGAAAGTTTTCGGTTTCATTAATATGAATTATGTGGTTCCCATCTAAGGGAGATGAACATACGGGGCAAATGGTATCTCCTAATTGGCTTGATAAGACTTCAGCTTCCAAAATAAATTCCAAACGTTTGGAATCGCTGCGATATTGACTTCGTAATATTTCAAATCGGCTTAATAGGTCAAAATTATAGTTTAATTTTTTTTGTATTGCAAGTCTTTCCGTAACAAGTCTCGTTTTTTGATCTGTCAAAATCTTTGCATTCTGAATTACTTCTTTAAGTTGAATAGTTAGTGAATTATAAACCGATTCATAATCATGTGAAGCTTCATTTCGTTGCTGTTCGCTATATAATTGGTCAAGTTCCTTAGCATATTCGCTAATTTGAGATCCAATGAATTCAAGTTTTCCACGTAATTGAGTTTCTCTTTTATCATCATCTGTAACCTGCCTTACTTCAGAAAAATCATCACCAGTTAATAATAAACTTAAAAACGATTGATCCTTAATTTGATCCATGAATTGACGCGAAAAATAGAAGGGAGAATTTTCGGTAATTATTGAATCTTCAGCAATGAAAGAGAATTTTATTAAATCTTTTATTCCTAAATTTTGCTTTGTACCTTTTTTTTTATTTTTCAGTAATTGTTTGTCAGCCAAGCCACATAAATCAAGTAAAAACGCTGAAATATTATCAGGTCTCGTTAGGCTTCCCTTTGTGATATATTTCTTTTTATCTGCACCAGAGGTAAAATAATTCTTTATCTCACATTGTTTGATATCTATAGTATTTTGATTTAGCTTTCTATGCAGTGTATATGGTATCTCGTCAGAAAAAGTATTAATCTGCATTAAAAAGTCCTCATAACCTACACTTTCTGGTATGTCTTTTATTTCATTGGACCTACCTAGAATAAACTGTATTACCGCAAAAAGATAAGACTTACCAGAATCTGAAACGCCTGTTACTAAATTCCCTCCTTTTTCAAAGCTAATTTCTGCAGGAATAAGGTTTGTTCCCGTAACACTTAATTGTTTTATATAAAAGCCGTTCATTAATCTCTAGTTTGATCTGATAAAAATTCACCCCCCCATTTCTCAAGGTTAATATCAATAAACTCGCGCATTTGCGAGTTAGACATTTCTCTGAAATATTGTTGAGTCCAGTTAATTTTTTCCCTTAATTCGTTGAAATATTGTGTCTGGAAATAATCTAAAAACTTTTTTCCGGACTGGTTAATAATGTAATTAAATCCACTATCATTGGCGGTCACATCTATAAGTTCTTTTGATAATAAAAGTGCTAAAGCTTTTTTTATTAGCTCTTTTCTTCCGAAAATCTGAATGCCTCGATTAGGTATTGGAGGATGAATACTGATAGGGCCACCGACATCAGCGGTGTTTAAACATAGGTAATCAAAAAACATCAAACGTTCGGCATCCGTACCATTATCACTGAAATTCAAATTCAATAGGCAGCGGATTGCAATTTCTATAGGAGTGTTATATAATTTGATTGGTTGCATGTGTTATCTAGACTTTTTAACCCACTGAACTTTACCTTCATTTGCTAAGTGATGACAAATACCTTCTTTATCTTGTACTTTGATTTCCTGAAATAGTGGATTGCTTGCAAAGGATTGCTGTTTAACACCTTTTGTGACAGAAAGTAACCTTTCAAGTCCAGATTTATCCATCGCGCAAAGTAAATTTGTGGTGGCTATATTATATGCTTCATCTTTTAATTCTTCAAAAGGCAAGGGGTCAGCCTCTGGGAAATTTTCTCGGCTGAATGTTTCTAAAGTTTCAGCGCAATAGAAGCTTTTTCTTTGTTCTTTGAAGTGATTATGTAAATCAACGCTTGCTGCTTCCAGTTCCGTTATTGATGAGATAGATGATGCTATATTTTCACTGTAAACTGCAAAAAGCTGTGAAGTATAGACTAATTCTTTTGGCTGGATCTCAACGGTAGCTTCTGGAATAATTTCTCGAAATTTTTTTAATCCACCTCCAAAACGCAAGATATGATATCTAGTTTCAGCATGCTGATTGATCAGTTCGTGTGGAGCAATCTCATCCAATATTGAAAAATTGAACGATTTTACATAGGTTTTGAAATCACCTTCCAATATAATACTTTCCTTTTTGGTTATGTCATCTCTACAATATTTATCCCAATTGTCCGCTAATGTTTGGTTAATATCAGATGGATTTTGTATCATGTCGAAAACAGTAGTACCGACTCCCTTCGGAGATACAAAATAATACTTTTCAGGAATTGAATAATCACCTTTGAACGTGAAGTATACAAGCTTACCTAGTTCCTTATATATATCTGTTGGCGCAAGTTTAGTAGCATAGTGTTTACATTGATATATATCAAATTTTTGATCATCTAAAAAGCCTAATATATCTCTTCCTTTATCTCCTGCTCCACCAAGCTGTCTTACTTTAGGGTATTTTTTAGATAAATAATCGTCGGCCCACTCTAAAACCATCTCCTCGAAATCATCTTCAGAGATCGTTTTCATTCTATCTAATGGTGAAACAATAGCACCAGATAGAATTTCAAAAGTACTTATTCGTCTTTTTCCTTTAGGTCTGGTAATTTCTAAAAATGTAATCTGCATTCTCTAGGTTTAAATATGAATTCTATCGAATTTTTTACATAAAAACTATACGGTTTACTGTTGTAAAAACATATAGACTTGATAAGATGACTAATAGCGATAAATATTTTTCTAATTTTTCGCATAGAAAGTTACTAAAAATTATTTGACCTTCTAGTCTGAATAATTTTTATAATTCCTTTTTCATTATTACCATTTTCATATTAACGTTATGCATTCTTCAGGGGGCTTATAGGTCAATACATTTACCTAAATGCATTGATTGGATATTTTGATACCATTATGCGAAAACTGACGACCAGCCAATACCGATAATTTTTATAAAGTTGGGAAAACTTATCTATTAGCGAAATCCGTGACATTTTTTAAACTTAATTCCACTACCACATGGACAAGGTTCATTTCTTCCGGGGATGGAGATTTTGTGATTAGTTGAATTGTCTAATCTCCAGTCATTCATTATTGATCCTCCTGCTTTAGAATTGAAAAATGCTTTAGGGTTTTTTAATACCTCATCAGTTATTTTTTGTAGTTGTTGGTCGTTCGGTTGGGGCAATTCACTAATGGCCTTTACACGAAATATCAAGGCTTCCATAAAAAAGCTGTCCTGAAAGTTCTGGGGAAAATTTATGATTCCACCCGACTGCTTGATTTGAACTATTGAATTATCAATATTTCTAGAATCCTTTATAGTACTCCAAAATATAAACTTTAAAAACTTACCATACACATAAATATGATCTCCTTTATCATCGGAGAATATTGTGAGGTCTATCATTCTAGTAAAGTAGAAATCTAAACCCATAATTCCTGTATTATGTGACTTGATATCATCAGTAAGAAATAGGTTAACATCTGAAAACTGGGGGGCTTTTTTTTCACCCGCTAAATAACTCTTCCAATCCAATTGTACCTTCTCTAGGATATTCAAAGTAGTATCGTCGGAAATCGCGGAGTTTTCCATTTGATGTAGCAAACCTCTCCACAGCACAGAGATAAGAAAATAGTAGAGGTTTTCATCGTAGTGAAAATTGTGTTCACCCATTTCCATGAAAGGTTTAAAAATGTTTTCTGCAAACCATTTCTCTTTGATACTAAATACTTGTTCTGCTTCGTGCGAGAGATAATTTCGCTTTAAGCCATCTTGTAATCGCTGATTCGGATTTGAAAAATTTCTTAAATATTTCGAACCTGTACGCTTCATATAATCTATAACGAATTTCGGCATGAGATGGCTAGATCTTAATTCACCTTCTGTTCCGTAAAGCCTACAATTACCTTTCATATTCTATATTTTTGCTTTCTATTTATTGAGTTTAAAATATTACTGAATTTCCCCGAAATAAGCGTTTACTTTAACTATTTCATCTGAATTCCTCCTAAGACTAACAGTATATCTAAGCCCATCTTCGATTAGGCCTTTCTATTCAGGTATTTCACATGTTTCATATGATACCTCCGTTCCAACAACTAGTAGAACAAAGGCTTGCTCAAGCTTTTCTTTTAATTTAATCAGATAATGCATGGTTACAATGACTGAAAGGTTAAGTTAGTGAAATTTTTCAATTATATATTGCAGAAAATATGAATTTTTTTATCCGTAAAATTTAGAAATTTATTCAGTGGATCTACTTGTTTTGCCAAAATTTATAGCATATTTGAAAAGCCCCCTTATTTAAAGAAATTATTATGAATTTGGATGATATTATTAATAGATCAACAGGAATTGCATCTGCCATCGAAAAGCTAAGTAATCGACAAAACGAGATCAATAAAAGATTAGCTGGATTACACAGCTTTCCAGGTTTTTCTAATATAAAGTCGGAAACTATTTTAGATAGAATCCCAAGTATTGATAAAATAGTAAGTTCTTATGGAATTTCCGATTTCCGGTTCAAGTCAATTGGCGAGGAATTCATTGGTTCTATGGATAGAGTAAATGCCCTTCATTCTGAATATATTGAAAGGTTTGGAAAATTAGTTGATATTGCAAAAACATTTGATTCCAGGCGAAATGGAATGCAAAAACTATTGGAAAATTTTAGTATTAAAGTTCCTAATTCAGAGTTTTTGGGGGAATTTCACAATGAATTTACTTCGATGAAAGATGCCATAAATGTTATTGATCTGGAAGTCATGGTAAATAACGAGGAATCTATAGATTTTGACATCTTAAGTGCTAAGATCAAAAATTTAATTGCGAGTAGTAAAGAATTATCAAAAAAAATTCCCAGTAAAAAAATTAATTCTTTTTTATGCTTTATCGCGCTATTAATGGGTTTTCATCAATATTATGATTTTGTCAAGAAAAAAAATGAATCGTTTACAGTTGAGGAAGGACAAGTATTGACTAAAAAAGTTGACTCAATCATTAATTATTTGGAAAATTCTACAGTGAAGTTCAGAATAACAAATCGATCTTGTTATTTAAAATTAAAACCAAACTCTAAATCTATTACACTATATAACATCCCTCAAGGGCATCAGGTAAATGTATTAGAAACTAGACAAAAATGGGCTTATGTAAAGTATATTGATGGTGCGGATAATTTAATAATTCACGGGTGGATATTAAAGAAATATTTGGGTATTAATTAATTGTGAAATTGTCATCGAAGGTTTTTGGTACGAGGAATCCGATGACACGGTTTGTGTTACAGTTTCGAAGCTATAACTTCTCTGTACCGTCATCTTTCGACTTCTCTGATCTCCATATCTTCGGATTTAGAAGCTGGTATTTGTTCTTCCTAAGTGGCCAGAGCTCCAGTTCTGACCACCTAAGCGATACGGGTATAAAAGATAATTCAATCTCAACTATTTACTATGATATACTGTCTGGGAAAAGACCTGATCATTCGATAATCCCAATCTGTTCTAAAAGATCACTGGTTAATTTTGAAAGAGGCCTTTTTTCGTTACTTGCCCTGTCTATATAGTTGCTGAAAATTGTCAAAGAATTACCCTCTATCGCACAGGAGTGATAAGTCCATTCAAATCTGAATTTTTGTTTGACAGTATCTTGGACTTCCTTTGTTAATGGAATGCAATCTATTTTTTCTTTCAATAAAGAGCCTTGATATGTTATTGCGTTCAAGTTTCTCATGAATTTGAGGAAGATCAGATTTTATTTTCCTAACTATTCTTAATTTTTGTGGGGGAGGAACTTTACCTATTTCGAAATATAAAAAAGAGGCTTGTTTGAGCCTCTTTTCTTATAAACCAATATTGCGTAGATAGATTTAAACAAATTCTAACTCATATGGGTTATTAATACTTTCTTTACCAAAGCGTTTTAGTAGTTCAAATTTGTTTGTGGAATCAATACGTTCAATTTTTAAGATTTCTTTGACTGCAGGTTGTTTAAGACCGGGAATACGGCTTTGAAAAAACGGCCATAATTCATGATTACGGTAAACCTTATTTAAATTTGAAAAACCAGCAATATGGTTATACTTATCCTTCACTTTTTTAAAATCTTCCGAATACTTGAATTCCCATTCATTTTCATTAAAACGGAGCTCTCCAATAAGGAGTTTCTCGTATTTTAGAAGAAAAACTTCATCACGCTTTGAAATTTGGTGTACTAATGGAGCACTGATCTTATCAAGACTTTTCTTCTTACGGATCAATTTATTAATAATATTCAACATGACGCCTCCTCTCTTAAAATGCTAAATCTTCTTTTAATAATATGTATTATGGTATCAATTCTAATAACACTGAAAATTGATGAAAATTCATCTTTAATCATTGTAATAACTTCTTCTTCTTTTAAAGGACTGCAAAGATCGTTAATTATTTCTAAATATTCACTATTTCTAAAGTTCTTAATAAAAAAGATTAAATCAAAATGATTTATGTTAAAATTCCCTTCGGTACTTATCCTTGGGCATGCCTCCTTGATATATCTCGCAATTTTCTTGCCATTGTTCTTTTCTTGGGCTACATACTTTATCAAATTTTCTTCACTCCAATTCCAAGTGAGGCCTCTTGCAGAATCGTATATAGGTGCAAGGCGGGGTAAGCTACTATTTTTTCTAATAGAAGTAATCACTGCCCAATTATAGAAATGTCTATCATTATTGCCAGCAATTGCATCGAAAGTAATCATTCTAACAATATCTTTGATTATAGTCTGATGGCAATGAGGGTATTTATGTTCAATAGCCCCTATTAGAAATTCAAAAGTGAAATTTTCTCTTGATCTTTTTTTGTCATTGGCTATCTCTTGTGCCATTTCCATATCATTTAAATATTCACCGAATATTTCGGCACCATGGCTCATGACCTCATGTTTTGGATTTAAAAAATATTTGCTCAAGAATCTGATTTGTCCATTGATTTTTAGCAGGCAAACTTCATTCATTTTCAAACCAAGAGTTTGTCCTATTCTGTTTATCATAAATTCAATAACAGATTCTTGTGGATACCACTTTTCACCTGTTTTTGCTATATAAGACTCCCAGCTCTGTTGGTTACATTTCTTGTTGCTCCCACCTTTTTTGTACGTATATATCTTTAAAAATGCTTTTGGTGCATCACCGTCTAGCGGCTTATCTATAACAATATAATCCTTACTTTTAAGAACCTGGATGCTTTTTTCATTAATATTTCCCGAACACCCAGCTGATTCTTCTCGTCTTAAGACATGTTTATAATTTGGCATTATATTTTGCTCTAATTCAAAAACTTTGACATGTCTTTCGTTTATAAAATTTTGAGACATGTCTTAATACTTCAAATTCTTAGTCACTTATTATCTAGGAAGATTAGACTAAAGATAATTGGCTATTTTTTATTAAAATGCGAGCAACAAATAGGGAAGTTGCCCGCATCTAAAGGGCAAAGTTACTTTTGCTCCAGTAATTCAGTTATACGCTTATTCATCGAAGTAACATTGTCAATTAATAACAAAATTGCTTCACTTTGTTTTTCATCATTAGATTTATATGTGTGAAAATTACTATTAATCGGTGAGCTGTAAACATTTTCAAAGTGATTTACACTTGATGAAGATGAAAGTAAAGAAATAAAATCGGTTTTAAATAAAATAGAGGATTTCTTAACAATCTCTGGTGTTATTACAGCTTCTCCTTTTTCGATTTCAATTATATCATCTTCTTCTAAGTCTAATTTATCAGCTGTTTCCAAAGTGGATAACCCATTAATTTCACGATGAACTTGAAATAGTACTCCAAGTTTATTTTTGTCTAGTTCTTGTAATATGTTGTCATTTGCCATAAATGTCGATTTAAATATCTTCTAATTATTAGATTTGTCATTAAGTAACTGCATGATGTTCTTGTTCATCTCAATTACATTTTCAATTAAAGCCAAAATCACCTCATTTTGTTTCTCATTAGTGGATTGATACGTGTGAAATGTGCTTAAAATAGGCGAATTATGAATATTATCAAAATAGTTCACGTCGTTCGAAGACAAGAGAAGTAAAGGATCTATCTTAAATATCTCTGATATCTTTTTAACAAAATCGATAGTAATTTTTGTTTCTCCACGTTCATATTTGGTATAAGCGGCTTCCTTGATACCAAGTTGTTCGGCTACATCAAACGCTTTAAGACCAGCAATCTTTCGTTGAATATAAATTTTATGTCCTATTTTTTTGTTATCCAATTCTAAAAATGGATGTTTGCCTTCATTTGCCATAAGCTACAAATCTACTCATTCTGAATTATTGAAGTTTAATTGGAAAGTAGTTTTTAGCTACTTTTTATGTAGGTAAATGTACTAAAAAAAATAGTAATATTGATGCTTTTTTAATAATTTTGTTCATAAATAATTGTTGAAAATTGATTTAGAAAATCATCAGTAAAAGTTTACTTGATTTAGTAACTTTGCAGAACTTCAAATAGAAAGAGATGAAGCTTCTGCTTCGAGTCTTGTTCTGGAAACTAGCACTTTTAAAGAACACAAGATGAGAAGTAAGGACTCCCATGCTATAAGTATGGGGTTCCCTTCTTATGTGTGTTCGGGGCGTGCTAGCCCTCCAGGACCATAGGTTGGGACTCCATGCTTATAGCAATATACCCACCGAAAAGACTCGTTTAACCAATAAAAACGAGTATGAAAAAACAGCTTTACAAAAATTTAGTCCGTTCTCCGGAGTAGCTCTAGAGGCGAAAAGTCTATACGACTTTTTTAATCGTAAAGTGCGTGACGACCCTATTATATACCTTGGAAACTAACCATTCAAACGCCCTTCGATTTTTTTATTAACCTTATTATTTATTTGTGACCTAAGCTAGGCTTAAGAGCAAATGCGATGCGTTTGCAAGTGTCGGAGAGCATTCTGGTCCAAGCAGGTCACAGCCCTATTAAAACCTTTAAAAATGACTCATTTTTACAAGGGTGGAAGTGAACTGCCTATTGGTACACAATGCTCCTGCCCACAACTAACTAAATCGAACTGCTTAAAGTTGACAATCCTTATCTGGGGTATTGAAATGTTTTCTATGTTTAGTTTATCAGCTCAGGCGCCTCGCAAGAACAGCGGGGCCGATGGGCTTTTAATCAAATCCCTGAAAGTGGGAGATACCATTCCTGAAGAACTTTGGAATATTTCATTAGAGGTCGCTAACCATCCTGTTGCTAGAACCTATATCTCCCTTCAAGATTACCGGGGCAAAAAATTAATCATTCTTGATTTTTGGGCGACATGGTGTGCAGGTTGTATAAGTTCATTGAAAGAATCTATTGCTCTTCAAAAGCAGTTTAAAGAGGATATCGCTATTATACCTGTAACAAGGGAACCACTGGCTAAAATAACAGCTAAAAACGTAGTCAGCCGCAATTCCTTTCTTGCATCAGCCTTCACTGTATTCAATGATTCAATTTTAACCAAAATCTTTCGTCATCAGACAGTACCCCATCTGGTGTGGATAGACAGGAATGGCATCGTTCAAAGGACAAGCCTACCTATGTTTCTCAATCAAAAAACTGTGTCGAAGGCGATTAAGTATGGTATCTACGACAGTATTCCCACAAAAGATGAATATCTGGACAGAGCTGATATAATGCATAGACTGAGTGTAAACGCTAATTTTCCTTTTGTTTCCAATAAATTGGAAGGAACAAGAAGGGAAAGCAATTTTTTCGCGAAAGGCAGAAACAATGATCCCCTGCTTTATTTTGTCAACTATCCTATGCTACATCTCTTATTGATTGCAAATGGATTGCCCATCTCTTTTCCAAATTCAAGTGTATACATCAATGACCCACGTTGGAAGGACGAATATTTTCCTTACCAAGCAATCGACCTCAACAAATGGCTACCTAGCCATATGTACTGCTATGCGGATAGTATGGCGGCCGTGCCACAAAGGGGAGCGGCCTCAGCAAGGATGAAGACGGCGCTCGAAGGCTTTTTTGGAATAACAAGTTCTGTAGACACACAGTGGATGGAATGTGTCGTCATAAAGGATGCTAAAAAGATATCTCAGATAAATTCATGTACGGGATCGGAAATGATCCCATTAAACCTGTTGGTAAATGAACTGAATGCAAATACCCGTCACATTGTAGTGGTCAATGAGTCGAAGCAATATTACAAGATAAAATATCCTAAAAGTATCAGATCGCTTAAAAGGCTTATCGAATATGTTGAATTGCTGAGAAATTTAGGTCTTACCGTGAAAATCGAACGTAGGTCGGTCAGCATATTACGGATTAATGGAAAGGAGAAAACAACATGAGAAATTATGTAATAATATTATTGATGCTATTGTGCAGTGTATCGACACTGATGGGACAACAGTATATTCAAATTAAAGATAGTCATAATAACAAAGGTATAGAGGCTGTTTCTATCCGTTGTTTGCCGGGGCAAACAAGGCTTTCTACAGATAAAAACGGTTTGGTTAGGATTCCGCCAGAAGCAAAGGAACTGGAATTGTCACACGTCGGCTACCAGCCAAAAAGAGTTGCATTGGATACAATCTCGGGAAGTGAGATCAGCCTGCAGGCCAAACAGCGTGAACTTGAGGAGGTACAGATCAATACTGGTTATACAGCCATTCCCAAGGAAAGGGCTACAGGCAGCTTTGAAACAATTTCCAGTGAAAAACTGAATCAGGTTGCTTCTACGGATATTTTTAGTAGACTGGAGGGGCAGAGCACCATCCTTTTTAACAGGTCGGATTATGGTATCAGTGCCAATAACCATAATATCGGTATGCAGCTCCGCAGTGCCTCATCGATCTATGCCGACGGCTCTCCGCTGATCATATTGGATAATTTTCCGTACGAAGGAGATCTGTATTCGATAAATCCGAACGATATAGAAAATATCACAATTTTAAAGGACGCCTCGGCAGCTTCGATCTGGGGTGCAAAGGCTGGAAACGGTGTGATTGTCATCACGACGAAAAAAGCAAAGATGGGACAGGGTGCTAAGATCTCGCTATCTTCGAGTATACGGATACAAGATAAACCGGATCTAAAGAATGCTTACACCCTTTCGTCAGCAGATTTTATCCAGGTCGAACGCGATCTGTTTGAACGTGGTTTTTACGATAGCCAGTTTTCAAGTTCGGCACATCCAGCTCTGACACCGGTAATTGAACTGCTATTGGAAAACAAGAAGGGGACTGTAGATAATACTGAACTTGAGGATCGACTCGAGCAGATAGCAAGTCATGATGTGCGGACAGATTACCTACAGTATGTATATCGTAAACTCCGGTACCAGCAATATAACCTTTCCATGGATCTAGCAGGAGACAGAAACGCTACCTGTATTAGCTTGGGATATGATAATGATAACTATTCACTAAAAACAAATGGCTATAAAAGAATAACCGCCAATCTGACCAATAGATTGCAGCTTTTACCGCGGCTGTCAATGAATTCAAAGATTACTTTTTCAAACGAAAAGGAGGTTTCAGTAGGTTCCTTTGGTACGTATGGCTATGATATATCTTTCTTGAACAACAAGAAAATATATCCATACGCCATGTTGATCAAAAATGATGGTAGCCCTGCCAATATAGACCGAAACTATCGCGGTGAGTACCTCGATCAATGGAATGGAAACGGTCTTCTTGACTGGAATTATAGTGTGCTGAAGGATATGGCATCTTCCTTGGCCGAAAGACAGAATAGAAGCTTGTTGATGTTCATAAATCCCATTTTTGATATCGGTAATGGATTTCAATTGCAGGTCAATTACCAATTCCAGTCAAACAACATTGGAAATCGTACACTCTACAAGGACGATAGCTATTATACAAGAAATCTGGTCAATCTCTATTCACAGCTTGGAGGTGGGAAACTCGTCCGGAATATTCCAATAGGTGGAATCTTGGACAAGACGGTCGAACAGCTGACAGCACAAGCTTTTAGGGGGCAGCTAAATTTTAACCGCTATATTTCAGATAATCATCGTCTGGATGCCCTGGCGGGATTTGAAATGCGGAGATCGTTGAACAATTACGATCAGCTACGCAGGTACGGATATCAGGATAACAATCAGTCCTATGTCGAAGTCAATTATAACCAAAGTTTCAATATGTTTGATGGTTTGAGCTTTGCACGTACTATACCCACCAACAAATCACTCGGATGGACGGACAACCGGTTTGTCTCGTTATTTGCCAATGCATCTTATTCCTATAAGGATAAGCATACCCTGAGCGCCAGTGTGCGAAAAGATGCATCCAATATGTTCGGTGTAAATACGAATGATAAATGGTCACCCTTTTGGTCGGTCGGTTACCTTTGGAATATCGCAAAGGAAAAATTTGTAGCCCATTCAATTTTTGAACAGCTTAAATTGCGTGCTACTTATGGTTTTAGCGGCAATACTGATCCGAATAGGCTAGGTGTTACTTCCATCAAATATGCAACCAGTAATGAAGCTTATTTTAATCTTCCCTACGCCACGGTTATCAATGCCTCAAATGCAAGATTGCGCTGGGAAAAAGTTGGGACAGTTAATCTTGGGCTGGATGTAACGCTCAAAAATCCCCGCCTGTTTGTGGCACTGGATTATTACTGGAAAAAAACAACAGACCTGTTTGGCGTGCAACCCCTGGATCCAAGTTCAGGATTTGTAAGTGTATTTACCAACAATGCCAATATGAGGGGGAGGGGGATGGAATTGAAACTCGGTGGCAAATATGGACGGGATGGTTCCTTCAATGGAAGTACAACTGTCAATCTCGCTTATTCCAAATCCAATATAACAAAACTAAATACTACGGGTGTACTGTCTGCATCCCAGATCTTGGCGTCAGGACTGGTCGAAGGAGAGTTGTTCCGTTCACTGTATAGCTATAGGTTTTTAGGACTCAGTACGGATAATGGAAGTCCGCTAGGACAGCTGAATGGCTCAGAAAGCACCGCTTATGCTGATATTATCCGAAATACAGAAAAGGATCAGTTGATTAATCACGGTTCTGCTATTCCACTATTCTATGGAAATTTATCACAAAATGTTGCGTTCGGTGATTTTTCAGTTTTTATAAATATTACCGGCCAATTTGATTATTTCTTCAGACGGACAAGTATCAACTATTTGAGTCTTTACAATGAAAACGTAGGTCATCCTGATTTTCAGCGCCGGTGGATACAGTCAGGTGATGAACGTCATACAGAGATCCCTGCGATGTATTATCCTGCGAATTCCAGCAGGGAAGATTTTTTTAGAAATAGCTCGGCTTTGGTCGAGCGCGGAGACCATATCAGACTACAGGATATACGCCTTCAATATCGGTCAACCTATCTGGAAAAAAGATTAAAGCTGGCCGCTGTTAGATTGCAGCTTACAGCAAGCAACCTCGGGATTATATGGGCTAAAAATAAGCGCGGTATAGACCCGGTCTATGCGGCCTCGGGACTGGCGCCTGCGAAAACTTACGGATTTGGAATGAATGTTGAATTTTAAAAAACGAAATAATGATGAGAATCGCCAAATATTTGATCGTTATATTGATCCTTCAGTTAATGTCCTGTTCTAAATTTCTTGAAGAAAAACCGGCCAGCACAATAACAACACCCCAGACCGAGGATGATATAAAAATGATGTTGAACTATACAACGATCATGCATAGGAACGAACCCGGAATCATGGAAATAGCCGCAGATGATTATTTTTTGACTGATCAAGCCTGGAATTCTATTACCCTTGAAAATGATCGTCTGGCTTATGTCTGGTCGGATCAGCCAATGATCTTGTCGCAGTGGTCGGGGGCATATACTCCGATCATGTATTCAAATGTTATTCTTGAAAGTTTGGATAAGATAAAGTATAAGGATCTGGGTAATAGAAACCGTTTCGATGGGATAGCACGATTTCATCGGGCTATAAACTATTATCGTATCCTGCAGGCTTATGCTGTTGCATTTGATCCTGCCAGTGCAGCAGTTAAACTGGGCTTTGCCTTACGGGAATCAGCGGATATTGAAACAAAATCCAGACGATTGACCATCCAACAATCTTATGCGTACCTGATTGATGACCTGTCGAGATCAACTAATGGATTGCGTGTGACAGAGGAACAATCTGTGTATCCGAATAAGAGTGCGGCATTTAGTATATTGGCTAATCTCTATCTGGATATGATGGATTATGAAAATGCTTATAAAATGGCAGATTCGTCGATCTTCTATAATCAAAATGAATTGTTGGACTTTAATAAAGACCTCAAGGAAACAGATGCGATCCCTTTTGTACGGACAAATAAAGAAATCATATTTTATTCACTGTTAAATGGAAGCCAGGCACTGGTTCCTTCTCGAGCTAGGGTGGCAAAGGAACTTTTATCCCTCTATGAGCCCTTTGATCTGCGGCTATCGCTTTTTTATCATAAAGGGAGTGATGGAAATTATTCTTTTAAAGGAAATTATGATGGAAATAATACATCAGGTTTAATGTTCAGTGGGATTACTGTAGGTGAATTGCTGTTGCAACGAGCTGAAGCCGCAGCAAGAACAAGGAGAAATGATATCGCCCTGCAAGATCTTAATCTGTTGCGATCTTTTCGGATCAAAAAGGCAGAATATGTTCCTTATGAGAGGTTAGAATCACAACAATTATTGGATGAAATCTTAAAGGAAAGGAGGAAAGAACTGGTTTATAGGGGTAGAAGATGGTCTGATCTCAAGCGCTTTGCGGTAGAAGGACGGACAATACCAGATCTGTCACGCACTATCAATGGAGAAGCCCATACATTGACACCAATAAAACTAAAATTATTTGCCTTTAAAATACCTGATCTTGTTATCGAAAATAGTGATATCGAACAGAACTGATGCGTAAAACCAAGGCCCTGAAGAAACTTTTCAGGGCCTATTTTAAATGCCAAAGAATTTGGACGTACTAATTTTTGACCTGAACATGTTCTGTCGGCTGGCCAGATGTAGTTGCATCACTGATTTCTTGTTGCAGTTCTGGTGTGATCTTAGGCTGATTTGAACTATCCATTTCTGCTTGAATTGCGCAGACACGATTACCGGTTTCACATCCATCGGGGCTGGATTTTGGCCCTGAATAATCGGATGGATTCAATGGGTCGGTGCCATTTAGCTCGAACCAGGGATTATCATCCAATTTTGTTGCACTTTCAATTCCTGCTGATGTCAATGAAGCAACTGATAACCCGGCAGCAATTGCTATTCCCAGCATAGGCATTACGTTTGTTTTGAAGATTTTTAGAAGTTTCATAATCTTAATTTTTAATGATAATTGATCTATTTATTATTACAACTGTTGCCTACTAATTTTTTCAATGTTGTTTTTTGAGGTAACAGTATATTTTATGTCTTTTGGCAGACGCGCCCTTCACTCCAATAATCTGAAACCAGAGATCCGTTATTGTTTTTCGAAACTATTCTTTTGTAAGCGCCTGACTTGACGAGAATCTATCCCGGTTTTTCCAAACTCCATTTCGTAATATTGGCATCGACCGGGTGACTTTACTACGAACTATAGTATTTATTTTATCTGGGTTATGTTTGGATTTTAATATCCACCATTGGAGTAAAAAGGCCCAACAACTGATCAGCATGAGGAAGGCATTAAATACAAAGTGCTCTTTCCAGCCAATCTGAATAACCAACCCACAACTACAGGGAAGTTTGTCACTCCAAACATGTAATATTGCTAGCCCCACATAGATTGTGAAAACGATCATCAATAATGCGGAAAAGCCCAATCCGAGAAGCCGTGTCCGTTTATAACCGATCAATAGTGAAGCGATGAGCTCACTACTAGGAACGGCATAAGCCAAGAAGATCGCAAAAGATCTAGGAATCGGTTGACGGAGCATACCTTCCATATTTTGTTCAAAACCTTTGATCTTGTTGTAAGCGACGAAAATCCAAAGACCCATCATTAAGGAACCATAAAATGTCACCGCGATTTCTTTCCAATGAACTAAGCAAAAGCGAATGACCAGCATCGCAAATCGCGACAATAATCGGATTCCCGCTTTCGCCAGCGAAGGGGTCTTTCCAATTTGAAAATCTTGTTGGCTGATCTGCCTATTTGTATTGTTCATCTGCTTACTAAGTTTACAACGCTAAATTAGCTTCTTATACCGCCCTAGTGTTAGGCCAAATTTGATCGAGCGATATGCCAAGTTTGATATCGATCTTCAGTAGCCTTCATAATCTGAAAGCAGATAGGGGTAGCCTTTGGGGAACTCATCATAGACATGAAGGTAGGCCAATACAAATGGGCATACCCAGCGTCGGTTGAGTAGGTCGACAATTGACGATAGGTTAAGCGGATCAATGTAGGAGCTGTCATAACGCTCGAGGATTTCGCTGATATCAGATTTGATCTGCTGGCGCCGGCTATCTTTTTCTTCGTAGTCTAGATCCCCATACAAAATAGCCCAATACATATCTTGCAATTCTACAATGTAAAGTAATTCACCATGCCAATAATCCAGCTTAAAGCCATGCTTTTTTAGAATTGTAAACAAAAGTTCCAGACAGTGATGTACGTCCATCTCATCGAGATAGGGTGGCGGAAAGGCCGTGAAAGCGATATTAGCCCATTCTTTGTCGACCTGGTTATTGACATACGCCAACTGGATCATGATGCCTTCACATTGCATTTCGTCAAAATAGTAAACATCGAACTCATGGTCTCGATAGAGAGCAGAGGTAAAGGTAATTTCGATCAATATGCTGGATAGGATATAGAAGAGCTCCAGGTGATCATTGCCCAATGGAGGAAAGGTGAGGTAGAGGTATTCATCAAAACTTAGTGGTGGTTCGGAGCTGATTTCCTGATCCGTTTCCGATCGCCTGACGTCGATCCGGGGGGATAAATAGTCATCCATTTGGAGAAATTCATGGTAGAACTCATAGCGACAGACCATAAGCTCCTGATGGAAGGAACTTTCTCGCCAGCCTTGCGGAGCCAACAAGGTCATCAGTTGCGGTACGGCCTCATAAGCATCCTGAAGAATCTCTTGGGTGATTTTAGTGCCTAGTTTTTTGTTGTTGTTAAATTTCATGTTTAAGTTTATCGGTTATTTTTAGCGTTTGAGATTTTTTTCAATTTCGGCCTTAAACTGCGATGCAGTTTTGCCGGTCAACTTCTTTATAAACCGGTTGAGTTCGCTCGGACCGCTAAATCCGGTCTCATCTGCAGTAGCACCAAGTTTATCATGCTCCACGATGGTTAATTGTACGAAGGCCAGCAAGCGCATATTGCGTTCGTCTTGCATGCTAATACCGTAAAATTGATGGTATTGGCGGCTTAGAATCACTGGATCGACACCTAGGACCTGAGCAATCTCATGGATGCGCGTCTTTGCGCCTTGATGAAAGACTATCACGTCGAGCAGTTCTTTCGCTTTCTGTGGGAGAGGTAGGATCGGATCCTCTACCTCGATAAGCTTAAAACGGCTGAGATGAACCAGAAAAATTAAATATCTGAGCAGGATATGCTCGTTGTTGAGCGTATTGGGGTTAAGCTTGCTAAATAGAATGCGCAAATATTTGATGGTTAGCGGGCCTACTCTAAAGTCTGCACTTTTAAGTGTTGCCGCAGACTGTTCCTTCCTGGCTTGGATAAGATGTCTGATAAAAGAGAATTGCTGTAGAACAGGTGGTCTGAACATGCCCGCATCGACAATAAAGCCAATCAAAATGTGATGGCCGACTGGCAGATGTAAGTTGTAAAAGCCTTTAGCGAGGTAAAAATATGCACCCTTTGCTTCTGACAGTTCGAAGGTAAAGGATTGATCCATACGTTTGCCGTAAATATGGCCTGTACTTAATTGAGGATAGATGAGATGCAGGTCGTTCATCGTGATCTCAACCTGCAGGTTCATGGCCTTTTGGATCCGGTACTCGTAGTAATAAAGATAAGCATACCGCCCATCGAAGATCTGCTCGCTGATCTGGTTGTCGGTAGATTGCCAGTGCATTTGCTCTGCATTGCGGATGGGGTAACTAAATGTTTGCTGAGGTTGGTTGACTGCGCTAAAATCCTCATTTAAAGAAAATTTGTAAGTTCTTTTCATCTCGGTTATATAAATAGTTAAAAGATGATTTTATGAAGTTTAATTAGAAGGAGCCAAATAAAATTGTACATAACTGATTTTTGCCTGTGACTGACTACCACGATTGGCTGACTGTATTTTACGCACTGTAAATAGCATATCGCTGTGGTAAATGGATTGCAACTGTCTATTTCCCGTGTATGTACATTTTTTTTTCAGATAGTTTTGTTTAACCAACATATTTGCGCCATTGGATCCAATATGGACTAGTTAATTTCTGGCGGAGGGAGGGTACAACCCGGCGACAGAAAATGGTGTAACATGTAGATACTATGAAATGGAATCAAAAAATGATCAAATTTTAAAAAGTATGGAACTGATTGAAGACAATGTTCAGACATTGACCTGGGAACAGTTGTTGCCGTTTATCGCTGAGGAAGCGTCTACCGGCGACAGATGTCCGATCTTTACCATCTAAAAAATGCAGCCTTATACCCGATAGGGAGCGGAGTTTTACCAAAGCATCGCTCCTTTTATTAACCAATTTAAATCATTCATGTTAAAAAAATACAATACCTGGGATTTCGCGCTATTTTCCGCACACCTCCATTATTATATGCCCTCTATAGCCTGGCATGATCATTACCAATTATATGACCAATGGAAATCTTATCATATTGCCAGGCCTTTCCGCCCAGTAGCACAATGGAGTGCTTTAGATCCAAACGTGTTAAAAGACGGAGGCCCTAAGATTATCTGCCTGTACCATTTAGGTTTTCATGCACAATTACCATGGGTGCTGGCCGATCAGGGGATTCAATTCGATATATTGATGGATAAAAAGGTATACCTGGCCCAAAATGGCGAGATGCAGGAAATGCAAACAGAAATGCGGTTAAGGGGATTAAAATTCCGTTACCTGATTAGTGATGATCCATCAGTACTATTAAAGGCCAGGAGTACTATTCAAGAGGGAAGGCATCTATTGATTTTTGCAGATGGAAACAGTGGCGTATCTGAGTCGAGGCATAAAAAAGTAGCCATTGATTTTTTGGCCAATCGGATCTATGTCCGTACCGGAATTGGCCTATTGGCTTACCTACTAAAGGTACCCGTTGTACCACTTTCCCATAGGATCATGGATGAGCGATATCGGCTCAGCTATGGAGCGCCTATTGTTCGTGATAAAAATGAGCAGCGAGAATTTTTTATCAGCCGCTGTATGCAAGGCCTCTATAATTTTCTGGCTATTGAAATAGACGACCAGCCCTGGAAATGGGAATGCTGGGGATATCTGCATGAAATGAATTGCTATGATATAGTTGCTTATACAGCGGAGCTAGCTCATAAAGATAAGGAGCAGACCTGCATTAAACTGAAATTAAATGGAAGGAAAGGTTGTTTTAATAGGAAATATTTTTGTTACAAATTCCTGTAAAAATAAAATGTAAGTAAATTCAGGTAGTTATACTGTATTTTTCATCATGAAAAACGTTTATATTTTACCGTCTTTGCATTTCTTTTGCTTCGTAGTTCTGTTTACGATCATAGGCGGACTAAATTACTTTCGTGATGACTATCATATTCCTTTGGTTCAAATTAGTATTGTCATTTCGCTGTATTTGGGTTATAGTATATTGATTTCCTATTTGATCCTGCAAGCTTGGAGTAGAAGCTTGTTTAAAATTGTGGTAAACGCGATAATCTATCTTTTCCTCACGTTCACGTTTATTCCCTTCATAGATTTTTTGGTGCATAGTTTTCTTCCACGGTTGGGTGTTGTTTTCTTTGAAGTTGGCTTACCTGAAAATTATGTTGCATTTCGCGCGCGACTCATTTCTGGTTATATGACGGCTAATTTATTTGCGATATTCGCCTGTCTGACTTATGGCGCAATCTATTTGGTAAGAAGCAAGCGCCAGCTCAACAAAGATCTAAAACAATACCGCGACCGCGCCGTGGCAATAAAATATACCTCGCATTTTCTGACCTCGGTTTTCGCCAATAAATTTGGTGAAATGCTGATTAACGACGTCCCTAAAGACAAAACGGCAAAACGTGATATTATTCAATTTTTAGCTTACTTGTTAGAAGTGGAACAGCTCAAGAAAACGGCTACAGTTGTGGATGAAGTGGATCATCTGGAATGCTTTGTGCGGCTGTTAAAAATGTATTATGGGGAGGGAACTGTATTATATAGCCGTGAGAGCGACGACAATATCCGCTATCCGGATATTCCGACAGGTGTGCTCTTCTTTCCGCTGGAGAATTGCCTAAAGCATGCCAATATTTCGGTCGAATATCCTGTTTCCTATAAAATTAGCTATACGGCAGCCGGCCTCGTTGTAAACTGTCACAACAGTTGGTCGCCAAAAGAAGGACTCGTTCATTCGGGGACAGGTTTTGCGCTGTTGGAGGCCAAGTTAGCCCTCGTAGATTATACCTCATCGATGGAAGCGAAGCAGGATGACGGCATTTTTTCTGTGCACTTGAAACTAAACTTTTTGAACTAATATGAACAAACTAAATTACCGCCTATTAATTGTTGACGATATGCCACAGTCTTTGGTGTATGTATTGATGTCGCTTAAAGAACTTCCTTTTATCAACGATGAGATTAAGATTATCGAAAATCCGATAGAGGCCATCACTTATTTAAAAGAAAATGAGGTCGATATTTTGATGCTTGATATGGATCTCAGCGATAGAGAAATAGATGGTATAAAATTGTCGAAACTCATCCCCAACCCACCGGTAATGGTGGCCTGTTCGGCACACACAGATTATGTTTTTAAAGCTAACGAAGCGGGGTTCTGCACCTATTTCAGTAAGAAGATTAGTTTCAATGCGTTAAAATCCAAAATGGAAGATGTAATTGAAATTGTGGATAGGAAATCGGATAGAAAAAATAGGGATGTAAAAAGTTTGAAAATAAAGAGTCTGGAAGGCGAAATGATTGACATCGCAGTGGAGCAAATTTATTATGCTAGTGTGGAGAATAATACAATTGATATTTTTTTGGAAAAAGAAGAATATCAATTTAGGGGAACTCTGAACGATCTGCAATCGGAACTTCCGTCAGACCGGTTTGCCCGGCCACGGAATAATACATTGGTGAATTTGGCCATGGTTGATCTTGTGCGTCCGGATGAATTGTATCTGGTAAAACCAAGGAATGGCTTCCGCATTGTTATGACAAGATACTTTAAAGATAATTTTAGGCATCAATATGAGGCCTATAAACAGAACAATAGATAAAAGGGTAGGGCTGCCCTCATTTCATGGTATTGACCAATGAAATTATGTATGAAACAATTAGACAAAATTGTTGACTTGTTGACTGAAATCAACGAAAGATTGTCCTTTATGGCCCATCATCTACTTCCCAAGGGGAAGCAAGATAAAGGTTGGAATGTGGACGAATTGATGACCCGCATGGCTGTGGTGTCAAGATTAGGCATCTCCGAACGAACCTACAACCGCTGGGTGAAATCAGGTGTCCTTAAGCCCATTTATCTGGGTAACAAACATTACTACCGCGAAGAGGATCTACAGGATGCGATCAAGCGGAGTATCGCTAAGGGACTAATTTGAGTTCTGGTCTTTAGAAGGCTGATCTTTTATGAAAAGGTTGGCCTTTTTTATTCTCTTTTTCATTGCTGATTTATGGCCAATTCTTTACTTGTTGTGGCGTAATGGTTTGGTATTGCTAGTATACTGGCCTGCCATTTCCTTACCGATGGCTTACCTATACTAGGCTACTTTATTGCTTATCCTTTAGTCTTTCTTAGATATTTCTTTGCTTATCCGTTGGTATTTATTTGCCTGTTCTTTGGTGTTTCTTTGCCATTTCTCTGCCTATTCTTTGCTGTTTATCTGCTTAGACCTTGTCATATTGGCAATGCAGCAGCCTTTGGACGGCCTAAAAATAGCCACAAACTGACAAAGAATGTCGAAGCGAGAAGCGCGTGAGTCTGTATCGACACCCCCCGAAAATACGGTATTTTCCGACCTATAGCTCGGTTTTTATGTCGCCATAAATGGCATTTTCAGACAAATGGCGCAAGATGGCGCCATTTGGCCAAACGCGCTTCTAAAGCACTTTACCTTAGTGTCATGATATCGATATCGTGGCTGCCTGCAGCGCCACATGATGGTTAAATATTTTAAAAAAATAATAGTATGGCAAGATTTATAAAAGGAATTCACGGATCATACCAGGGTAAAGTGGGTAACATCGTAGGTTCTTCCTGGCGGGGTATAGACTATGTACGCTCGCTTCCAAAGAAAAGTTCAAAGGCCGCATCGGAAGATCAGCTGGCACAGCGCATGAAGTTTGGGATGACGACCAGTTTTCTCAAATCCATTAAAGATATCCTGATGCTGGGGTTTTCAGATAGCAAACAAAGAAACAAAACGGGCTACAATGTAGCTTTCAAACAATTTATCAATAATGCTTTTCAGGGGACTTATCCCAACTTTACGATTGATTTTTCGGCGGTCAAAATAGCAAGCGGAGGATTGGCCGCACTAGTAGGATTACAGACAGTTGAAGCTTTTCCGAAAGTATTGTCGTTGACCTGGGATCCGATCGGAAACCGCTTCAATGCGTTTGATGACGATCAGGTCCTTGTGATTCTGTACGATGTAACAGAAAACCTCTTTTTTGCATTTGAAGGTGCTACACGACTTGATGCCGCAGTGGATATTACGCTGCCAGACAGCTATACCGGTAAGACAATAGTCGGCTGGGTATTTAACATCCATCGGGACGGAGTGATGACATCAAGCAGTCAGTATTTAGGTGAATTTGTGCTCACCTAGCTGCGTGGATTTATGGAGACTGCTCTTTCGGGAGCAGCTCTTTTTTTGAAACGAATTGATTCGATAAGGTAAAATTTAAAATCAAACAAATGAAAATAGTACAACAACAATTGGTCGCGGATATCGAGGATATCTATTGGCCTTTGACAGGGAGATGGGTACTGGGCATTAGTCTGGTCTGTCTTATGGTATTTTTTATTGCTGCAGGCTTTCTGTTGCAAGCGATAGATCCCACGGCAGGGGTATTGGATATTGGTATTCTTTCGGTATTGTTCTTTGCCGTTTTGGCGGCACTATTGATTATCTACTGCTGCTTTTGGCTACAGGAGATCCTCTGGCAGCCTTTTAAGCTCTTTCGTCAGCAATTTAGTGTTCACTTTAATCAATTGACATCATGGCAACAATGCGTTATTTATTTTTCGGTTTTCTTTCTGTCGCTGTTCTCTTTCTTGGCGGTGCTGGCAATGCTGCTATAGCCGATAAGGAGCAGTCAGGCAGTTATGCTGAGCTCCCAAATACCAGCTCTGGGCTGGAGCAGGTGCATGACCCATCAGTGAAACGCTACACCTGTTCGGGTGTACGCGAACGCATTGTCGATATTGCGGTACACGAAATTGGTGTGCAGGAAGCCAGAGGCAATAACGATGGCAAGCGGGTCGAGGAATACCTAGCGTATACTGGTCTTGGAAAGGGCCATGCCTGGTGTGCGGCTTTTGTCTCCTGGTGTTATGGCCAGGCGGGCCTTGCTGTTCCGCGCAATGCCTGGAGTCCGGCACTTTTTCCGTTGGCGCGTCGGTATAAAGCTGCACAGATCGCGCAGGGTAGCATCCAACAGGCAGATCTCTTTGCGATCTATAGCTCCAGTCTCCAGCGTATCAATCATGTAGGGATTGTGCGCAAAAAGGAGGGTAATTGGATCCTGACTGTGGAAGGAAATGTGGATAATCGTGTATTGTGCAAGCGGCGTCCCTTGACTACTATTTATGCGTTTTCAAATTGGCTGGACTGAAAGGAGGAAGGATGAAAACAAGGCTATGCCAGGTGATATTTTATGGGGGACTCTTATCCTTGCTGGTCTCCTGTAAGATCTACGAAAATAAAAAATATCAGAAACAACAAGAAACGGATACGCGGCGGCAGTATACCGAGCAACTCCGAAGGCTTTATTCCGACCATCAGGATACGCTTTCCCGCCTTTGGTACTTTTGGACGGACAGCACTTTTCGTTTCTATCCCGATAGTGGTCTGTCTGCCCGGTCGGGAGGTTTAGTATTGCATGAGTCAGCCAAAAGAGTCAGTAAACAGGTACTGGAGCTGGCTGAAAAAAGGCAACAGGAAAAACAAAAGCAGGTCAGTCATGAAAAAAGCGGCAGCCAAATGCGCTCTGCCCAGCAGGTTTGGATCATGGGCTTCGCCTTGCTCCTGTTTCTTCTTTGGCGATGGGGCCGATCTCACCTATTGCCCTAGTAAGCGTGGGAAGGAGGTCTGAAGAAAAGCTTCGACAGGTACTGTTGGGCTATGAAGGAGACACGAAGTAAAATCGTAGTCTCCTTTTTATGTGCCGGATGAATTCCTGCTATGCATGTTTGAGAAAAATCAAAATTTGTTAATCGTTTTAAATTTTTATTTAAAAAAGCAAAACCGTTTTAGTTTTATTATATTTGTTCGTAACCAGATTAAGGGAGTAATCCACAAATTACTAGACACAGTGCGTGAAAGACCAACTTATGAAATATTCCTGCATCATGTAATTGTTTTTTGTGACGCTTATTAGCTTGTAAGCAAATGTTAAGATTGGAGATCAATAACCGGATATTATAAACAAATAGCAATCTTTGCTAGTAATGAAAGGGTAAAACGTGACAATGTACGCACAAAAATACGACGATACTGAAGAGAAGTCTGTCTTGATCTCCCTGCGTTCTGGCTGCCAGGGTGCTTTTCGGCAGGTCTACAGTAGGTATAGTGGGCGTATTTATCTCAATATCCGTAAGATGGTCAAGTCCGAAGAAGACGCAGTCGAACTATTACAGGAAGTATTTATTAAAGTATGGGATAAGCGGGAGTTGATTGATCCCGAGCAGTCTTTTCGATCTTATCTATTCCAGATCGCCAAATATACCGTCTATAATTTTATCCGGCGAAATAACCTCGAAAAACAAGTTCAGGCATATCTTAGCCTTCACAATACAGCCATGTACAGCCACGTCGAAGAAGAACTCTATGAAAAGCAATATGAAGAATGGTTGTCGCAGACCATTGACCAACTGCCGCCACAACGCAAATTGATCTATAAACTTTGTAAAATTGAGGGCAAAACCTATGCCGAAGTAAGCGACTTATTGAGTATATCGACATCCACGATTAACGACCATATCGTAAAAGCCACGAAATATATCAAAGAGAAGCATGGGATCCTGGATAAATCCACATTGCTCATTATTTCTTTTATACTTCTCCAACAGCATTAACGCATCTAATTTTCATTGCACAGAAAAAAAGTAAAATAAATTTGCAGGTAGAGCAGATGACGTTTACCGCTGAAGTGTATTAGCTGAAAAGAGGATAACCAATTGTGGAAAAGAAAACACTTCGATATACGTTAAGGCGATATATACAGGGAAAACTTAGCGAAGAAAATTCCCGTGCGTTTTTGTCCTATGTAAAATCAGGCAGGGATAAAATATTACTTCAAGAACTCATCCAGGAGGTTTTGGACGATCCCGTCGATCAACATCTGTTGGACGATCCAACTTTATTGGCCGTACTGGATAATACCTGGGACCAATTGCATCTCCAGATCAATAAACCAAAAACAAAATCGCTATGGACTTGGAAACGTATTGGCGCAAGCGCAGCTGCTGTTATCGGACTATTAATTATTGGTCGCTGGTTTCTTACCATTGAAACTAAAAACGTATCTCCGCAAGCTGCACAACATGTGATATCACCCGGAAAACAATCGGCGACCTTAACGCTGGCCAACGGCAAGCAGATTCATCTACATGAAACACAAAACGGTCGGATTGCGGAAGAATCGGGTATAAGAATCTCTAAAACAACGGATGGCCAATTGATTTACGAAGTCAGCGATAAGTCGCAGGGCGAAATCGAGCAAAATACCTTATCGACAACCAAAGGAGAAACCTATCGGATTAAGCTACCTGACGGTACACAAGTATGGCTCAATGCGGCTTCTTCGCTCAGCTATCCGGTTCGTTTTGCAAATCAAAAAAACAGAACTGTCACACTCACCGGCGAAGCTTATTTTGAAGTAGCGAAGGATTCCAAACACCCCTTTATTGTGCAGGCAGCAGCTCAGCAGGTCGAAGTGCTCGGTACCCATTTCAATGTAAACAGTTATGCCGACGAAACGGCGGTACAGACCACCCTACTGGAAGGTCGTGTACAGGTCAGTTCCCACAGTCAAAAATTGCTATTAGCACCGGGTGAGCAGTCGACCCTTACAGCTCGTGGGGTGCTAAAATCCCGCCCAATAGATACAGCGCCGGTTATTGCCTGGACAAACAACGAATTTATGTTCGATGGAGATGATATCGAAAGCGTCATGCGCAAGGTGGCACGCTGGTATAATGTGGAGGTCATCTATCAGGGTAAAAAAACGACCGAGAAATTTGGTGGCGGAATATCGCGTTTTGATGATGTTCAAAAGGTCTTAAGCCTGCTCGAAAAAACGGGTGCCGTTCATTTCAGAATAGACGGAAAAAAAATACATGTACTTCCGTAATAACCTAAAAATAATTAATGACACAATAACCTAAATAAACAAACCGATGAATAAAAAACGACAAAACGAATAGCCACGATGGTGGGGTATAAAAAAGCAACCAAGATCCTGAAGGAGCTCGGTTGCCGTTTGGGACAATTAAATTTTAACTATCCAATCTGCAGTATGTTTCTGTTTTGGACGACTCGAATACACTGCAAATAAACCTTACAAATGTATCAAAATTATATCAGAAAAAAGGAGATAGCGTATCTGCTATTCCGTAAACTATGGCTTATTATGCGATTGACAACCATAATTATCTTGGTTACTTTTATGCAGGTTAGCGCTACCACCTTTGCACAAAAGGTAACATTAGAATACTCCAACATGAGCCTTAAGAAAATATTTAGGGAACTCAAATCTCAGACGGGATACAATTTTCTGTACACGGAACGACAGATGGTAAACGCGAAGCCTGTTGACATAAAAGTTAGGGATCGTCAATTGTCGGATGTATTGGACCAGATCTTTAAAGATCAGCCCTTGTCTTACCAGTTGGATAATAAGACTGTGGTCATTTATGATAAGCCAAAAGCTTCCATAAAGTCCGTTCCGAGGGAGTTTACGATGATCCCAAATCAAGTCCCTGTAAAAGGACGTGTGACCAATGAACGTGGCGAACCGCTCGCAAATGTTTCTGTGCGGGTCAAAGGAAATGAATCTATAGGTACTACCACCAATAGTGATGGTCTATTTACCCTCACAAATCTTTCACCCAAAGCAACGCTGATATTCTCCTCTGTTGGTTATGATGCATTGAGCGGAGAACTGTCTTCCCTGCGGACCGATGGATCGGGGCAGCTCAATGTGATCATGAAAAATAGCAACAGTCAGCTCGAAGAAGTTATCGTAATCGGCTATGGTACCACGACACGTCAGCGTGTTGTTGGGGCCGTTGACCAGATCAGTGCGAAGACTTTCGAAAACCGACCTGTAGGCAATGTAACGCAAGCCCTTCAAGGAGCCTCACCAAGTTTGACCATCCAACAGAAAAGCATGGATCCCAATGATAATTCGATGAATATCAATATTCGTGGGATATCTACCATAAACAGTAATGCACCGCTGGTGGTGATCGATGGAATTATTACAGAAGGCGGAACACTCAATAAGATCAATCCAGATGACATCGAAACGGTGTCGGTATTGAAAGACGCCGGTTCTACGGCTATATACGGTTCGAGGTCTGCAAATGGCGTTATTTTGGTAACCACCAAAAGAGGACGCCAAAATCAGCGGCCTGCGGTGACTGTCGGCACCCAGTGGGGCGTGCAAGAACCTAAGATTTTATTTTCACCTGTTGCAGGATATGAAAATGCGACCCTTCGTAATCTTGCACTGACCAACTCAGGAATGGATCCACAGTTTTCACCAGAGGCTATTGCAGACTTATATGCCCATCAGGATATCGAGCGGTGGAACTTGCCGGAAATCATGAAAAACTCTTTCCAGCAAAAATATAATATCAGTGTGGCCGGGGGTGGAGATAAAAGTTCCTATTTGTTTTCCGGCGGCTTCTACAATCAGCCCAGCAACTTTGTCGGACAGGACTTTGGCATTAAGCGGTACAATTTGCGGAGTAATCTCAGTACAGAGATAGGCCGTTTTAAACTGACCTCAATCTTAGCCTATACCCGCAACAACAACATGAGCAACACGGCCGGAAGTGCCATTATCAATGCTTCCAGACTTCCGCCTTATTACTATTATCGCATGCAGGCTGACAATGGAAAATATCTTGTCAACAATGCACTGACAGATCAAAATCCTTTGGCTGAACTGAATGAAGGCGGCTATATCAAAAACGATAACGACTATTTTAATATCAACCTGAATCTCGAAGCAAAACTCTTCGAAGGTTTAAAACTGCGTGGTATCTTCGGAGCTGACATCTATGCCGATCACCGTTCTATCCGTAGAATCCAGGTGCCATTATATTCCAATCCGGATGCCACGCAACCTCAGGTCTACGTCAATTCAGACCGCAATACCGAAGATTTTAACGAAAAAGCTTCGTTACTGAACTTTCAGCTGCTCCTGGATTATGACCGGACTTTTGGTAGTCATCATGTATCAGGTCTATTTGGAGCATCCAACGAATCCTATACACGCCGACAAAACGAACTGAAAATGAAATTTACTGATCCTGTCCTCGGCACACCTACCACAGGAACAGTTATTGATCCTGTGAGTGCCCGTGTGACACCAAATGGAACACTGCAAAATAGTATCAATTCGATCTTCGGCCGTGCCGGATACGACTTTGCAAGTAAATATTTTGCCGAATTTAGCTTTCGCTACGATGGATCTTCTAAGTTCTCGAAAGCTAATCGCTGGGGCTTCTTTCCTTCGGGATCCTTAGGATGGCGGGCATCCGACGAAGTATTTATGAATTGGTATAAACAACATGTCGGTAGCCTAAAAATCAGATCTACCTATGGTGTTCTTGGCAATCAGGCCGTAGACGACTATGCGTATTATTTTACCTATGAATCTTATCAGAACAGTTATGGATTTAACAACAAACCTGTTTCTGCTGCGGGATTTAATTATGCCAGTCTGGATCTGCGCTGGGAGAAAACCTATAATTTCAATGTTGGGTTGGACGCCACCTTCTTTCATGATAAATTAACGGCCAGTTTCGATTATTTTAAAAAGCGTACAGTTGATATCTTGATGTCGCCACAAATACCTTCCACATTCGGAACCTCCCTAAAGAATCAGAATTTAGGTGAAATGAACAATGAGGGCTGGGAAATCAACCTCAGCTACCGTGCTACAACTGGCGATTTCCAACACACGATCAATGCGAATATGGGCGATAGTCACAATAAGATTATTGCGATGCCCGGTGATGACCGTATTTCGACAGTCGATAACATTACTAAATTGACGCGTGTTGGGCTACCTTATAATTCCTACTATGGGTACAAGATGGCCGGATTCTTTCAAAATATAACGGATATTGAAACTTCGGCCTTGCCGAGCGGTATTACGGCAGCAGATCTGCGTCCCGGCGATGTAAAGTATGTCGATCGGAATAACGATGGAATTATCGATGCACGGGACCGCTTTGTATTAGGCAATGGTTTCCCCCGCTTTACATTTGGGCTTACCTATAACCTGAATTATAAAGATTTTGATTTTAGTATGTTCTGGCAAGGGGTAGGCAAGCGCGATATGATGATCCGGGGAGAGTTGATCGAACCATTTCATCAGAATTATTCATATACCATTTATCAGCATCAACTCGATTACTGGACGCCGACCAATATTGATGGACGCTGGCCCCGACTGACTGCAAATGGATCAACAGCATCGACCAACAACTTTGGGAAAGATTCTGATCTCTATCTTTTCAACGGGAAATACGCTCGATTGAAAAATATACAGGTAGGTTATTCGTTACCCAAAGAAGTCGTGTCGAAATTGGGATTGCAGCGTGTTCGCTTTTTCATCAATGCCCAAAACCTGCTGACTTTGAGCAAAAACTCCTGGATAGATCCCGAATCCTCCGAATTTGATTCTAACATGGGTGGTTCGGCCAATAGTGCCCGCAATTATCCGACGTTGAAATACTATGGCGGTGGATTAAATATTCAATTCTAACCTTTTATGTAATGAAACTATATAAGATACTTATTGGAGGCTTGAGTTTAATGGCAATTCTCCAATTAACATCCTGTAATAAGTTGGATACGCTGCCAACAGATCGCTTTACCGATGAAAATTTTTGGGACTATCCAGACAACGCCGAAAAAATGGTCAATATGGCCTATAATCAGCTGTATTCAGCAGATCGTATGTGGAATGATGAAGCCCTGAGTGATAATATTTTTGAGGGGCGCTCAAACACAGACCAGCGCGCAATTCGTAATGGAACCGCCGATCCAACACTGGGCCGTTTTGGGGCAGAGTGGTCCGATCTTTACGGTGGTATTAAGACCTGCCATGTCTATCTAGAGAATGTAGAGCGTGTGCCCGGAATGGATGCGGCACTCAAAAAACGCCGTATCGCCGAGGTACGCTTTATCCGTGCATTTCTCTATTTTAGACTTGTTAATTTCTATGGCGCTGTGCCTTTCTTCACCAAAGATATCTCATTGGAAGAGTCTAAGACTCTTTCTCGGACAGAAAAAGCGACTATCATGGCCTTTATCCATCAAGAGTTGGATCAATGTATGGCCGATCTACCGAACAGAGATGCTTTACCGGTAGACGACCGTGGCCGGATTACCAAGGGGGCCGCTTCAGCCTTTCAAGCCCGGGCCTATCTCTATGAAAGCAACTGGAATAAAGTATTGGAATACTGTGAAAATCTGATGAAAAAACAAACGGAATTTGGCACTTACGCTTTATTCCGCAGTTATCCGGAGTTGTTTACTGCAGCCAATGAATATAATTCAGAGGTTATTCTGGATTATGCCTATGTACCTTTATTAAAAACCTGGAATAAGTTATATGATGCAGCACCAATCTCTGCTCAAGCACGTTTAAATGGTTATGCACCATTACAAAGTCTGGTCGATAATTATTTGACACTGGGCGGAAATACCATTGCTACGGATCCGCAATATAACGACAATAATCCCTATGTCAACCGCGATCCACGCATGGCCGCAACCATCGTTTTTCATGGTGGGCAATGGACTGATTTTGACGGTACAACACGTAAGATCTTTATCAAACCCGGCTCTGGTACAACAGATAAGGAACGGCTCGATGAATATCAGGGTGCAAGTGCCAACGCTTCCGCCACAGGGTATTACGTAAAGAAATACTACGATGTAACAGCAACGGTAAAATACGATGCTGGATTGAACATCATCATGTTTCGGTACGCCGATATCTTATTGATGTATGCAGAAGCAAAAGAAGCACTGGGACAACTCAATGCAGCAGTGTGGGATATGACGATCAGACCTATTCGTCAGCGGGCTGGTTTTGAAGCATCAAAAGCGTTAGACTTTCCGACTACCGGGGATCTGAAAACAATTGTCCGAAATGAGCGGCGAAGTGAGCTTGCTCTTGAGGGATTGCGTTACTATGATATCATGCGCTGGAAAGCTGGTAAAACCTATTTGGACGGCCAGGTATTGGGTGCTAAATATGGTGGTAACAATAGTAATATCAAACTGGATATCCGCCGATTTGATGAAAGTAGAGATTATCTCTGGTCGATACCACGAACTCAGATCGATCTAAATAAAAATTTATTGCCTAACAATCTGGGCTACTCAAACTAAATTTAATTCAAAAACTAGCGCAAACGGCGCATTAAAAAATGTACGTTTCGAACCATAAATTAATGATATAGACATGAAATGGTATTTTAAAGTTATAGCAATGGTCGCATTGGCTGCGAGCATCGTTTCCTGTAAAAAAGACGATATGAAATACGCCGACGCAGAGGTGTCGGCTGTTGAGAACCTATATGCTCCTGCAGATGGAAAAGCTGTCAAATTATTAAGTTCCAGCTCAGCAGCGCTGTATTTTGAATGGGAGTCGGCCTTGGTGGCCGATGGTGGGGCAGCGCAATATGAAGTTGTTTTTGATAAGCTCGATGGCGATTTTAGCAAGCCTCTTTATACAGTCACGTCGGATAATAATGGAAACTCAAACGGCGCCAATATTAGTCACAAAATATTGAATCAGGTAGCAACGAAAGCTGGGATTAACCCTGGTGAGAGCGGCGATGTGATCTGGTCCGTATATGCTATCCGTGGAATGAAACGGGTATTGAGCAAAGCAAAGAAAGTATTGAATATCAAAACACTGGAAGGCTTTGCAGAGATCCCCGATGAATTATTTATCACTGGAGAGGCGACTGAGGGTGGGACGGATGTTGCCGCATCTTTACCTTTTAAATTGGTAGGTAATGGTGAATATGAGATCTTTACAAAATTGGAAGCCGGAAAAAAATACACCTTTACGGATCGCAAGTCTGCTGAGGGACGTGTTTTCTATTCGGAAGATCAAACCAAAATAAAAGAAGGTGAAACCGGAAGTAACAGCATTGCCAAGACAGCAGTATATCGTATTCGAATTGATTTCAATGTGGCAGCAGTTACTTACACAGAGATCAAAAACATGGGCGTTTATTTTTCTCCATCCGGAGCTGTGGTGTTGGATCTACCTTATCAAGGTAAGGGAATTTGGTCCGCAACAGGTATCATCAATTTTAAACAGGAAAGTTGGGGTCGTGACCAACGTTATAAGTTCCAAATGGAAACCGTCAAGGCTGGAAAGGCTGAAACCTTACAGTTGGGAACTCAAAACGGGACGGACAGTCCGCCCAATAGTTCATCAGCTCCTTCTTATTATTTCGTCCGAATATTGCCCAATCTTTCACAATGGGACGATAAATGGAAATTTGCGGATGCAGTAGACGGCCATCCAACAAAAATATCGATGATTTTACAAGGCGACAAAGACTATACGCATACTGTCGTACCAAATTAAAGGAGGAGACCCGATGAATAAAATGATTATACTGTCATCCCTATTGTTTCTACTCTTAGGATGCACCAAGATTGAGGACAGCTACCCCTATGACGACACTGTACAGGAAAGCTGGACAACTATTGCAACGCAGGTTTCCGATAAGATGATTGCCGGATTCTGGAATGAGGCCGGGTATTTTAACAATGCGATCAATCAATCCGATCTGGGATTTCAATATTGGCCCAATGCACATGCGATGGATGTTGTTATCGATGCCTATCTACGAACGAAGGACAGCAGATATAGTGCCTATTTCAGCAAATGGTTTGAAGGTGTGAAGATCAAAAATGGCAATACCTATTATAACGTATTCTATGATGACATGGAATGGAATGCACTGACCATATTACGCTTATATGAAATTACCAAGGATCAAAAATATCTCGACACGGTATTGCTTTTATGGACAGATATTGCTGGCGCATGGGATGAGCAATATGCAGGCGGTGGATTGGCTTGGAAGAAAGATATGCGCTATAGCAAAAATGCTTGCTCGAATGGGCCAGCTAGTATTCTGGCAGCTAGACTATATCGTTTGACAAAAGATGAAAACTACCTGACCTGGGCCAAGAAGATCTACGAATGGCAAAAAGCAACACTGTACAATCCGTCAACGGGCGCTGTTTATGACAATATTAATGGTCAGACAGGTAATGTGGATATGACAACACTGACTTATAATCAGGGGACGTTCCTTGGTACCGCAGTGGAGCTTTTTAAGATTACTAAAGATCAGCTTTATCTGGTTGATGCGCAAAAAATTAGTTATTACACAATCACACGTTGTATCGATGGCGGGAATAATATTTTGCGCGACGAGGGAAGCGGCGACGGCGCATTGTTTAAAGGGATATTTATACGATATTTTGTAGACTATTTAAATCAGGAAGGAATTGATGCAGCCTACCGCAGTAAGTTTGAGAAATTTTTGGTCAATAATGGTAAAATTGCCTGGACCAAGGGAACAAGTCTACCGACGCTGTTCTTTGGTCCGTCCTGGGCGCAACCACCTATTGGCAATAGTGAAATTACTGCCTATGCAAGTGCTGCGATGCTTTTTGAAGGATTAGCAAGCTATGAAAATAAATTAAAATAATGGAATGAACACAAAGAAGCCTTCGTGACCCAAAAGGTTTCGAAGGCTTCTTAAAATACATATGCTGATGAGACAAATCTATAAGATAACGACAACTGTGCTGCTGTCGGGTTTATGCTATTTAACAGGCTATGGGCAATTCAATAAAGGACAGTCTGCCGAACGTGCCCAAAGAACGTTAGCTATTGTTTACGCTAAGTATGGAAATGCCAAAAATCAACTGTTGACCGAGAAATATCCCTTCGACGAAACCTTTAAAGCGGATTATCTTGATAATTCCGAACAGGCGACCGTGCAAAAGAAATATGCTTACCTATGGCCATTCTCCGGAAGCTTTTCCGCTGTAAACACATTGATGGAACTCCCAAAGAACAAAGCGCTTTACCAAAAGATCCTGGACCAACGCGTGCTGCCAGGATTAATGGAATATAGGGATCATTCCAGAGAGCCTGTTGGTTATGCTTCCTATATCAATTCTGCTCCGCCATCAGACCGGTTTTATGATGATAACGTCTGGTTGGGTATTGACTTTGCCGATAGTTATCTGCAGACAAAAAAGGTCGATTATCTTAAGCATGCGAAAGAGATCTGGGCTTTTGTAAAAAGTGGTGCGGATGACAAGCTCGGTGGTGGAATCTATTGGTGTGAACAGAAAAAAGAATCTAAAAATACCTGTTCCAATGCTCCTGCGGCAGTATTTGCACTAAAGCTGTTTGAAGCTACTAAAGAGGGAGACTATCTGAATGAAGCGCGACAACTCTATGCGTGGACAAAGGCAGGTCTGCAAGACCCAACGGATAAACTCTATTGGGATAATATTCAGCTCAATGGAAATATTGGTAAGGCCAAGTATTCCTATAATTCCGGACAGATATTGCAAGCAGCAGCCTTGCTTTACAAGCTTACCAAGGAAAAAAAATATCTGATTGATGCCCAAGAGCTGGCAAAAGCTTGTTTAGCGTATTTTTTTCAGACCACGGACCAAGATACTTTTCCAATGTTAAAGAATAGTAACTTATGGTTCCATGCTGTAATGATGAGGGGATATATCAGTTTATTTGAACAGGACGGAAATAGAACCTATATTGATATTTTTGCGAAAAACCTAGACCGTGCATGGTATAAGATGAGGGATCAGGACGGACTTTTTGATGTCGACTGGACTTTGGAGAAAAAGCAAAAATCCAAGTGGCTGTTAGATCAATGCGCTTTTGTGGAGATGTATGGACGTTTGGCAAAACTAGGATATTAATTCATGTATCAATTTCCTGACGACGATAGGGGCGACGCTACTGATGCTCAGTCGGAATTTTTGAGAAATTTTTAAAACATTCTTGCGCTGACAGTGGTTTTTTTGGATAACTTAGGCAAGTTAGATTATTGTATTTATATAGGCTAGGTATTGGTTCCCTAGCCTATTTTTTTTCTTACTATTTTTGCATTGACTCATTGATGCAGAAAAATCTAGATCCCGCACAGAATTTTAATGTTTTCATGGGCTTCCCGCTGCTGGCTCAGCTGAATCTGGATCAAGTTTTTGGCCCCGATAGACAGCTTGTTTTCCTCCGCCAGCGCTTTGTCGTAAACCTCTCGGAACGCTGCCTCGCCGCGCTCACAATGCTCCAATAAATCTTGCATATTACCGCCCGATAATTTTGATTTGATCACCATCCACAGCCGAAAAAGCTCGCCACTTAATTTTGTCCGGTCAGTCGCGTATTGGCCAGCAAGCTCAACCAATGGACTGAGTTCGGCAATAAACTTTTCAGACTGCCCGATCATCTTTCTGAACACGGCTTCACGGGCACCTTCGCCCTGCTCGTTGGCCAGATCAATAGCCAGCTCGTATCCTTCGATGCGGTCATTGTTGATTTTAATAAGGTCATTTAAAATATTGGGGTCATTCTGATTACTTTTCATATGCTCTTAATAGTTGTTTTTAGGAGGAACAACTTAGATTAATCAATAGTTTAGCTTTATTTCTTTTATGTAATTATCTGGGGCTTACTTCTTGATTTTTAGGATACTTAGATTTGATTAATTGGGCTAAAGACGCATTTAAGGGGAAGGGCAGGTGAGTACAGTTCAGACCTAATTTTCTTAAAAAACAAACCTTATGTCTATTTAAGTAGTTTCTTTCTTAAAAACGATAACAACTTAAAAAAATAATTCCAAAAAAAAACAAGAACGTAATGGATGTAAAAAAGAAAAATACAAGCAAGCTGCAGCGGTATTGGACGATACTTAAAAATACCGTATCGGGATTTATAAATGAAGACTCCATGAAATATAGTGCTTCACTGTCGTACTATACCGTTTTTTCCATCGGCCCCATCCTAGTTTTAGTGATCGCACTGGCCGGCATATTTTATGGGGCCGATGCTATTCAGGGAAAGGTTTTTACCGAACTGAACGGCTTGGTAGGCAATAGTGCCGCCAAACAGATTGAAGAGGTCATTCAAAACCTCCAGTTATCCGGAAAATCCAATATGGCCTTGGTGATCAGTTTGGTGACCTTGATTCTTGGGGCAACCACGGTTTTTGGCGATATGCAAAACTCCATCAATAAGATCTGGCATGTGCGCCCAAAACCAAAAAAAGGTTGGCTGAAGTTAATCCAGGACCGGTTGCTGTCGTCGTCGCTCGTTATTGGTCTGGGTTTTTTATTGGTGGTTACGTTAATTATAAATGGTGTGATCCTGGCCTTGACAGGTCAGCTGCAGCGCTACTTTCCCGATATCACTGTGGTGCTCATGAATCTTATCAATTTTGTCATTTCCTTTGTGGTCATTGTGATCCTCTTTAGCGTGATCTTCAAGACCTTACCCGATGTCAACATTCAATGGAAGACTGTTCGCGCCGGAGCTCTATTTACAGCCATTCTTTTTGTGATTGGCCGTTACTTGATCGGAATCTATTTAGAACGTTCGGCAACGCAGGATACTTATGGAGCAGCAGGTTCTTTTGTGCTTATTTTGCTTTGGGTATACTATACCGCTGCAATCCTTTATTTTGGTGCTATTTTTACCCGAGAGTACGCAACGGAAATGGCTATTCCGATCGAACCTTCTGAGTTTGCGGTACATGTGGAAACGCAGGAAATAGAGCGGAATGTGGATGAAATTCCACCGGCACCACTGGATTCCGAGGAAACCACCATTGATAAAACGGAGTAAGTCGCCGTGAACATTTTTTAACATTTGATAACAATTTTTTTTAAACGATTCCAGCTGCAGGCTGTTCTATTTATAAAAAACGAAAGGAAAATTATTATGAGCGAATTAACATGGAAAGGTCGTTGGAACGAAATTAAAGGTAAGGTAAAACAGCAATATGCGGATCTTACAGATGATGATTTACTATATGCAGAAGGCAAGGAAGATGAGTTGGTAGGTAAACTTCAAAAGAAAACAGGTAAAACACAAGATGAGGTCAATAGTTGGTTGAACGGTTTGTAGAATAGTGTTTTCGTGTTAAAGGCGGATAGCAGAAATGTTATCCGCCTTTTTTTTAGGTCTTTTTTCTATAAATCAGATAACTGATCAGCAGGCAAAGGTTCACGAGAACAGCAAAGCTATTTGAATAGATAATCGGTACTTCGGTTTTCATTATGCCGTACCATACCCATAGGGAAAGTCCTATGATTAATGTTAGTAGCATAACCGGGGAAAGGTCATCCACATTCTTTTCCTTTAGCACTTTGATGAGCTGCGGCAGCATAGAAATAGATGTGAGGATACCTGCAATAATACCCAGAAAGTTTTCATTGATCATAAGGACTTCGGTTTTATGTGATCATTACGTTGACATGACTAGATCAAAATGGATAGCCGATCGCTAGATTAAACATCAGATTATCTTTTCGCCATCTTGAACTCCCAAAGTCGATATCTTTCAATACCCAACGCTCGCCCTTCGGTAAATAGGGGATACGGAACGGGACGGAAAAGTCGGTACGCAGGATCAGAAACGTAAAATCAAACCGTAATCCCATGCCGCCGCCGACGGCTAGTTCCTGCAGGAAATCCTTGCTGAATTTACCGCCTGGTTTGGTCTCATCATCCCGCTGCAGCCATACATTTCCAGCATCGATAAAGGCGGCCCAATGGACAGGACCAGCAATTTTTGCCCGGTATTCGGTATTCAGCTCCAACTTGATATCGCCTGTCTGATCGGCATAGAAAAGTCCATTGCCCAACCTTTCCGGAGCTACTGTGCCGGGTCCGATCGCACGTGCGCCAAAGGCACGGATACTATTTGGTCCGCCCACATAATATTGCTTAAGATAGGGCAGGGAACGCGAATTGCCATACGAGTAGCTCATCCCTATACTCACCCGTGATGCGATCTGTGAATTTTCGCTGAGCTTGAAATAATGCCTGCCATCCACACTGGCTTTGATATACTGCGAGAAGTAGGCGTCAAAGAGTTTAAACGTTTTTCCCTTGTTAAAATCCGCCCCTTTGATCAATCCCAGAATATTGCCCGACAGGTCCAGATTGCCCTTAAAATAAAAGGTATTCTGCAGGTGTCTCTTCATGGTGTTCTGAAAGGTGAAATTATAATTGGGCCCAATTGTGAATTGGGGATCGATTACATGCCGCAGCGCCGGAATGGTATCCATCTGCATCTTGTAGCTTTCCGAAATACCTCTCGGCTGTACATAGGTGATTTCCATCAGCGCCAGATCATGCTGTTTCTCTTCGTTCTCTTGCCAGGTATAACCGTAGCTGAGTGCCATCGAATTGAGCGTATAGGCTTTGCGCCGGTTCAGAAATTCGTACCTTGCCTTGATATACGTATTGGGAATATATTGACGGGAAGGATTAATGGTGCCAAATGGTGTCAGTATCCTCGGGAAGGTTAGGGTGGCCTCGGTACCGTAACGGAAATAGCTGGAGTTCAGATCGGCATTGCCACCCGTCTGCAATTCGTAACCCCCAAATACGTTGATATTGAGCTTCTCGGCTCCTTTAAAAGCGTTACGTAAGGTCCAGTTAACATTCACTTCCGTACCGTTGTAGACGGAAGCCATTTTTCCCAGCAGTTCTACACGGATAGATTTCTTCGGCAGGGGAGTGAGGTAATAGTATACATCGAGCGCATTGGGTACCTCCTTGCTGTCCACAAAGTTATTTTTGACAAATTTCCAGCTGTTGAGATTCACCAAGTGGCTGATGGTCCTGTTGTGGGCGTCGCGGTTATACAGATCGCCCTCTTTGAAAAAGATGTGATTGGCAATTACTGGTTTGCGGAAGGTATGATTTGGGTCAATAAAATAATAACTGCTGTCAAATAGTTCGGCATGCCGCGGTGACTGCTGGTAGCCAGCTCCGGTTTCGGTATAGTTTGGGAAAATATAGATCTTATTGATTTTGGACGCAGTTCTTGCCTGTTCGGGCGTTTCCTTTTTTACGGTCACATAGAGGTTGACTTTATGATCCCCGATGGTGCTGTCTACCTGTACCAGAATATAGTCTGGACTGAAATAATAATAACCCTTATTTTTAAGGATGTTGTCGATGCGGTCGCGTTCATTGAGCACGACATCAAGACTATAGTTTTTGCCCACCTGCAATAGGCTGCGGTCAGAAGTTGCGCGGATATCGCGTCCCAGCTGCGTGCTGCTGTCGACATCAAAAGTGATGGATCTGATCCGGTAGATCAGATTGGGCTTGGCGGTATAGTCTACCGTAGCTTTTTTATTTTCAACGATTGTATCCGAAGTAACTTCCGCATTGAAAAAACCGATATTCTCAAGCCGGTTGCGCAGTAGATTCTCATTGTACTCCCTGTTCACCTCACTCAGCAGTACGGGTTCTTCACCTATTTTTTTAAGAAAACGTTTCAGAAAATTGCTGTTGGCGGTGTCGCCGGCCATATTGTTAAAATACAGCTTGTAGGGCATCCCCAAAACGCGCTTGTTGGGCTTCGGGCGTAGCGATTCGGCAAGGTAGGCCGCCAGCTTTTCTTTGTTTTTCTTTGAAATGGTATCGGATGCGATGTTGACATTTCCCTTCACGTACAGGCTCTCACCTTCGGGCAGGTTTTTGGTCGACGAACAGGCAGCAATGATGCTGCTTATCGTAAATAGGCCAATCAGCCAGTGTAGTTTAATTTGCATGGTAAGCCCTTTCCTCGTCTTCATTTTTAATTGCTGTGGTTTTGATCGTGTCTAAGTGCTTCGGCGCACTATTTTTCCGTGCGCTGTTTGCTGTGCTGTCCACCTGCTGGCGGTGCTGCTGCTCTTTTTCCTGATCCTCTATCCGTTTACGGTATTCGGGACTATGGAGCATCAGGCTGTCGCGGATCACTGTGCGTACACTGTCTCGATAAGCCGAATCCTGCTCCATACGATCGACATCAAAACGTTTTCTAAACTTCTTGCTGCCGGTATTATAATATTCCTTGAGCTTTTTGGAACGCATAAAGATTTCCTTAAATCGGTTGTAGTCCATCGTGATGATAAAGCCGATTCCGGTTTCAACAAATTGCCCCTGTAAAGTGACCTGATATTGGTTTTTGCGGTAGAAGCGGGCAAAGTACCGTCCGTCTTGTGAAAGCTGATAATCCAGTTGTATATCGCCGGCAATATTATTGGCAGTTTCTCCTGGTCGTGAATTTCCTTCTACTTCAAAGTTAGATCCGATATTGACTTTCAGCCGGTCGTTGAGCAGCATTTTGGAGACGCCGATATTCAGGTCGGTGCGCGTCTGGGCCGTTCCAGTGCTGTAATCGTCTTCTGATGTCAGGTTGAAATCAAGTTCAACGCCTGTAATTAAATCGGAGGCAAGGCGATTGAGCTGCGAACTCAAAAACGAACTGACACTATTTCGTACCAGTGCCTCTGTACCTCCGCCACCGGAAAGGCTTTCAAATGGATTGGCCGACATAAAGCGCCCCAACACAATCAGTGAAAAGACTTGTTTGTTCAGGTCGGAAGGATTATCACGTAAGGTGGTCAGTGCATTGTCTACCTTACTGATGACGTCCTGTGATACGATGGCATTATTAGCATTCAGGTCGATATCAAAATTCAACTGTGGCTGAAACAGTTGGTCTGAAATTTTCAGCAGCACGTCGAAAGGTATCTTTTGCTTATACAAGTTTGCGTTCTGCGTACCAAGCTGTGGCGCAACCAGTTCCAGGGTTGGTGCTTTCAAGGTGTACACTGCCGTAATATTGAGCTGCGCGTCCAATGGATCGCCATTCCAGGTAATTGTACTCCCTTTCTGAAATTTGAAGTCTCTGCTCGCAGGTCCAAAACTGAATGAATAGCTCCCTTGCTCCACAGTAAAAGTTCCTGACATGGTTATTTTACCACTGGCATCTACACCTGCATTTAATTCAGCCTCGCCTTGAATGTTTAGGGCATCTTGTGATCCTGCGTCGAGCAGAATCTTAAATTTGGCGTCCTTATCAGTCTGCAGGTTCAGATCGACGTCTATTCCTGTAAGCTTTGTTACAGTCATAGAATCTAATCTGGCAAGCGCATTTGCGGTAGCCGTATCCCGTTTATCCACAAATTCGACCACGCCCTTCCGATCGGCCATACCGGGATCATTGTTTGGCATCACCATCGTGAAATCGGTACTGTCTAGGACCTTGATTGTACCGTCTACAACGGGTTTGTTAAGATTTCCGCCGATCTGCAGATCGGTGCCAAGAAACATTTTTCCGTAAAATAGATCATTGTCTGCCTGCGTGGAATTCAGTACTTCAAAATTGTCCATGACGATGTTGAGGTCAAAGTCAAAATCGGTATAGGTCTGGGTATTGACAGAACCGCTGACCTGGGCAATATTGCCTTTGCTGTCTTCGAGTTCAAATTTGGGGAACGATATTCCATTTTGATCAAAACGGATCTGTTCGTCCTTTGCTTTGAATAGGGCATTGAGCATGGCCACATTGAACTCGGCTTCCCTGAAATCAAGGTCACCCCTAATCTGTGGTTTTGAAGGCGATCCTGCTATTTTTAGCTGGCCCTCCAGGTTACCCTTGGCATCCTTCAGATTTCCCATGCTGAATGCCTGTACCGTCTTCATCGTCAGTGGCGCGATATCCAGTGTGAAGTCGAGCGTTGCGTCGCCTTGCGGCGGATTGATAAAATCACCGCTCAGGACGAGGTTGTTACCATTTTCGGTAATGCTCACATGGGCATTGTAGGTGTTTTCGCGTTCATTATTAACTTTGATATTGACGTTGCCCACGGTATCTTTTCCGAAGTAAAACTTATCTACGGTCATATCTGCAATAAAAACCGGACTGCTTTCCAGTCGGGATAGCGTCGTTTGTCCGTTTATGCCGCCGCCAAGATCCAGACTATCACTCATAACCATCTTGCTCAGGGTCTCGATGCGGAAGTTTTTAAAAGCCACATCAATTGGTGAGTTCAGGATGCTGTCCTGAGAAGCGATGCGCAGTTCCTGTCCCTTGTTGCTGAGGACAAAATTATTAGCCAATAGGCCGTCGCTACCAAATTTTAAGGTGTTGTTGGGCGCCACATCCCACTTATCGTAGTTGAGCATTAAGCCGTCCTGTAGTAAGCTGAATACAAATACACCATCTTTGGCCTGCATATCGGCTCCCAGATGATATTGTTCTTTATCATGCTTATCCTTGATCCACACCCCCAGATTAACCGTATTTTGCGCGACCTTTCCACTAAAAACGGTGTTGGTGAGTTCAATGCTGCTGACTTTAACTTTGTTGATTAAGGCCGAATAGTAAAGGGCACTGTCCAGACTGTTGATATCTAGGGTAACATTGTTGATCTCGGTACCACCATAGACCACGCGTGGTGCATCTAATTTGGCCGATAGGTTTTTCGATGTACTGTTAAAGAGACCATCCAGGGTAATGGCTTTCATTTCCGTCAGCTCAGGAAGAAAGTCCTGGATGAGTTTATTGCGGGTAAGTTGTGCTGAAAATTCGATGACCTGCGGCGAGTAGGGCGGAATCTTAACCGGCTTTTCGGGTTTATAATACACTTGCAGGAGATCTTGGACGGCACTCTGCAGTTCCAGCATTTTGTACTTGCCGACCAAGTGGGCATTTAAAAAATCGGAACGCAATACCAATTGATTACTGCTTGTATCGGCCTTGGCCAAGAGGGAGACAGTATCCAGTGCATAACGATCAGTGTTATATCGGATCAACGAATTGGTAATATGTGCTTCGCCATTCAAAAAGTCTGGATCTGCAGTGCTGAAATTACCGCTGAGCTTACCGCGGTAGCTGATAGCATCTTGCACCAGCTTTAACTTTTGTAGGTTGATGCTGTCGGCCACTAGTTCGAATGCTATTTTGGGATAGGTAGAATTCATATTGGCCGTGGCATCCAGTTTTAGTGTGATATTGGGATCAGGACTTAGAATATAAGCTTTTATGGCGCCTTTATCGGCAGACAGATTCATGTCGATATCATGATAGCGGTAGCCCATGGCATCCATGCGGGTGACTTTACCGTCAAAGTTGGCCATCAGTTTTTTTGGATCGGTGCCCCTGCCTTTGATTTTGCCTTCGAAAGAAAGAATACCCAGCGTACTGTCCATTTTCATGATTTGACCGATGTTGAGGTCACGAATGCTGACTGCTGCATCATAGCTGGTATCTCGCTTGGTCATTTGGACCTTTCCGTCTAATTTGGCTGTGCCTTTTTCGGTCACCAATGCAAGTTTTGTATTGAAGGCAGTCATTCCGCCTTTAAATGTGCCACTAAGTCCAATGGTGTTGGGTAGCGCGATACCCTGAGGCAGCATCGACTTGGAAACCAGTTTCTCGATATCGGAACGGCCTGTGGTAAGTTTTTTCAGGTTGAGGTCTACCGATAATTTATTCATGTCGGGAAGTCCTTTTAAATGAAGACTAGCAATCAGTCGGGTATTGGAAAGTGTCCTAAAATCGATATTCGGTATATGCAGATCATCGACACGGCCAGTTACGCGGGTGTCAATATAAAATTTCTTGTCCAACAGCGGCTTCATTACCTGCATGGTGTCCAGGAAGGGCGCGAGAAATAGGATATCGCGCATATCAATATAGCTCTTTGTGATGTTGGCATTGACCGTGATCAGTTCTGGCTTTTTGCCGATGATATCCAGAGAAGGATAACTTAGCTTAACGTAATCGCGGATAAGGGTACGAGGAGTTTCCGCATATAGATTTTTAATTTCCGCACCGGTATTGCTATAGTTAAAATCAGCCTTCAGCTGCTTGATGACAAAACCGGAATGGTCGGCAGCGATAAGCTCTTTCAATGATCCACTGATGGAATCGGCGCTGTAGTAGAGATCAGTCAGCCTGGTTTTGAGAGCCGGCATTTGGATGTTAAAATAGTCGAATCCCTTGATGCGGGGCTGGTTGTCGTCTTTAAATCGGATATTGGTATTATTGATGTTAATGTCTTTTGCCGAAACGATCCAGTTCATCTTTGCAGCGCTGCTGCTGTCGGCTTCAACTTCGCTGGTTTTTGCTGCTGAGACCGAAGATTTTTGGATTTTTCCCAGCAGGACATTATTATCCGAACCGTCGAGATCGAGCTTTTGGATGTCGACAAATTCTTTGTTGAGATCGATCTTATTGATAGCGGCATAGAAGTTTTTCAGGATAAATTGAGATTTAAGTGCACTCGATTCATCTTCATAACGAACCAGCACATTACTGAGCTCGGCTACCTGTATGCCTACATCAGGAAGGAGGGATGTGGTCTGTGCAGTTTTATCGGTGATACCAAAATCTTCAACCGAAGGGCCAGATCCATCAGTTGTTGGTTTCCATTGTTTTACCGTTGCATTTAGCCCGTCGACTTTAATTTTAGGCAAGTCAAAGGCCATGTTTTTGGTCAAGTCAAATTTTTTAATATTGGTATTTATGCTGCCGAGATAGACATCGGCACTGGTGCCGATAACCTCGTCGGCATAGACCACATGTATTTTTGAAAACTTAACCTTATCCAGGTTAAACAGCAGTGCTGAAGTCGTGTCTGCGGTAGGCTCACTTTCCTTTTCAGAAGCAAAGGCCTTAACAATATAATCAAAGTTAAAGGCACTGTCTGGCAAGGTGCGACGTATTTTGGCGGTAATTCCATCGGCTTCCAGGCTTTGGATTTCCACAGTATTCTTCAAAAGTTTCAGCATATTGATATCGACCGCTATGCTTTTGCCGGCAACTAAAGTATCCTTACTTTGATCTTCGAGATAGATATCTTCCAGAACCAATTTTTTAGGAAAGTCAATATTGATATAACCAATTTTGACAGGGGTGCCGATCTTTCCTTCGACATAATGCGTTACTTTTCCAGCAATATAATTCTGTATTTTGGGTAGGCGTAATAGGAAAACGATAAGAATAAGAAGCGTAATTATTCCTCCGATAATCCACAATATTGTTTTTAAAGCAATTCGTGTAAATCTGTTCAATGTGTTGTTGATTTAAGTTTACAGATAGGACAACACAGAACTGCAAATGGTTTGAATATTATGAATTGATATCTCCTTGGGTATATGTTACCTTACTATAACAACCAGGTAAGAATAGCTGGGAAACGGTGCAGATCAATATTTTCCAAACCCTTGTACTTTAGCTTTTGTTCCTGTAATAACTTAAACAAGTAATTTTTAGTTATAAATAAGGACAATTCCGATATGACACAGATGACAGAAGTAATTATACATGCCGCCCGCCTAGGCAATGTCGAAGTATTACAGGAACTTATTCGACAGCAGGTAGATTTAAATAGCCGTGACACCAAAGGCTACACGCCGTTGATTATCGCCTGCTATAATAATCAGCTCGCCGCGGCTAAGCTATTGCTCGAATCTGGCGCCGATGTTGATGCACAGGATAATGGTGGCAATACCGCATTGATGGGGGTTGCCTTCAAAGGCTATAAGGATATCGCTGAGATTCTCATTCAACATGGTGCAAACTTAAACCTACAACATGGCAACGGCGGTACAGCACTGATGTTTGCGGCCATGTTTGGCCGAAATGATGTGTTAAAACTGTTGCTCGACAAGGGCGCAGATCCAACGCTCCTTGATGTTCGCGGGCTTTCTGTATGCGACCTTGCGGCCCAGCAGGGCAATGAAGGCGCGATTGCGATACTGGCAAACTAAAGAAAAGATCCGATCGGATAAATACCATCTTAAATAGCGAAAGCCCGGCGTATTACCGGGCTTTTTTATTGTTACCGCCACTTTTCTAAGCCGGTACCTGTCTTGGTTTTTCACGCTCCCAAAAGCGGTGCTGCGCAATTGCTTTGACAAATTTCTCCGCTAAGTAACTGGCGTCTTTTTCGACAATGACTCCTTCTTCAAGCACAGTTTCCTCTGAAAATTCGTCGGGAAGCTTATCGAAGAAATAAGTAGCTTCCAATACCTGAATTGCATCCGCATCCGCTGCAATTGCTTTACAATGTTTAAACGCTTCATTCAGAAAATGTACCGCGTTTGCCTCCGCTTCCAGTGTTGCCACACTATTTTTTCCACCAGGCACATATACAGCATCATACAGTACAGATGCCCCTGTCAGGAAGCTCTCTTCAACCGGGATTTTCGAATTATCAGAGGCCGTGATCTCGCCCAGTTTCGGGGCAATAACATGCACTACCGCACCAGCGGCTACAATCGCTTCGCTTACCGTTTGCAGAGATACCGCATCAACTCCATCCGCAGCAAGTATGGCTACTTTTCTGCTTTGGATACTATCTTTTACCGTATCTTTCATACTCAATGCAGGTGAAACTTTAACCTTTCCTTCAACTTGGATAGGCTCAAAATTTTCGGGGTCAGCATCGGCTGGAAAACTGCGATTGATCGGCTTTTTGGGTTCCTGCGGCACCTTTAATCCAAGTGCAAACGCTACTTCAGCAGCAAGGCCTTTATCCACTAAAGACAAGATACCAATCATACGTTGCCTTACAGCGACGGTTTTTACCTTCCCCAATTCGAAACTGAACGCATCAATAATATGATTTTTCTCGGGCTCTGACTGGCTGTGAAAAAACAACCTTGCCTGGCTAAAATGATCGCGGAAACTATCGCTACGTGCTCGCACTTTTCTCGCGTCAATACGTTCCTGATAGCTCGTAAAGCCACCATCTGCCTCCTTCACCTGGGCAGGGTCGTTACCACCGAGCGAATTTGGCCCATAGCTAGTTTTTCCGCGGTCAATCCTCTGGCGCATAAATCCGTCTCGCTGGTTATTGTATGATGGGTTAATTGGCCGATTAATTGGTATTTCGTGAAAATTGGGACCACCTAAGCGAATCAATTGTGTATCCGTATATGAAAAGAGACGTCCCTGTAATAAGGGGTCATTGGTGAAATCTATCCCTGGTACGACATTGCCTATGTGAAAAGCGGCCTGTTCCGTTTCCGCAAAAAAGTTGTCGGGATTACGATTGAGCGTCATTTTTCCAATTCGCTGTACGGGGACAACTTCTTCAGGAATAATTTTGGTAGAGTCTAGCAAGTCAAAATCAAATTTAAACTCATCTGCCTCTGGAACGATCTGCACGCCTAACTCCCATTCCGGGAATGCGCCGTTTTCGATAGCATCCCAAAGATCGCGCCGGTGAAAATCAGGATCCTTACCTGAAATATTTTGCGCCTCATCCCAAGCGACGGAATGTACCCCCAGAAGCGGCTTCCAATGAAATTTAACAAAGGTGGCTTCTCCCTTCTTATTAATAAATCGAAATGTGTGTACGCCAAAGCCTTCCATCATCCGGTAGCTGCGTGGAATGGCTCGATCACTCATTAACCACATGATCATATGGGTAGACTCCGGCATCAAGGAAATAAAATCCCAAAAAGTATCATGTGCGGAAGCTGCCTGCGGGATTTCATTGTCCGGTTCAGGTTTGACGGCATGTACCAGATCCGGGAATTTCATAGCATCCTGAATAAAGAATACCGGCATATTGTTGCCTACCAAATCGAAATTTCCTTCTTGTGTGTAGAATTTGACGGCAAAGCCACGAACATCACGGGCCAGATCTGTGGATCCCCTGGAACCAGCGACCGTAGAAAAACGTACAAATACCGGGGTCTCTATTTCTGTATCGTTCAAAAAACCAGCTTTGGTCAGCTCTCCCAGCGGTTTGTACAACTTAAAAATGCCATGTGCGCCCGATCCCCGGGCATGCACCACGCGTTCGGGGATACGTTCGTGGTCAAAATGGGTAATCTTCTCCCGTAGGATAAAATCTTCCAGCAGCGTAGCTCCGCGGTCACCTGCACGTAATGAATTTTGATCGTCGTTGATCTTCACTCCCTGGTCGGTGGTCATCAATTGGCCGGTCGCATCGGCTATATGCTGACCTAATGATTTTGTTTTTTCGTTTTCAGGCTGTTTGCCCTTTTTTATTTCTGTTTCTCTCTTTTTCATGTTACTTGATGTGTTATAATTCTTGTGCCGCCGTATAGTTAATTTTATTTTCAGCCACCTCAGTGAGCATTGCGTCAGCCGTTTGTTCCTCTCCGAGTGTCAGCTCAAGCAATTCGGCCACTTCTTGCAGTCCCAATGTGGCAGCAAGCTGGAGCAGACCACCATAGCTGGCGATTTCATAATGCTCTACTTTTTGAGAAGCCAAAATAATACCCACGTCCCGGGTTGCGGTCCCCACTGGAGTACTTTCGATGACGCCCTCCGCTTCTTTGGTAAGCCCTTCCATTGCATCACATTTTTTAGCCAGTGCTTCTTTGCCCAATAGCTTGAATATCTGTTCCAGCCGCGAAACGTGCTCTTCTGTTTCCTTGAGATGATTTTCGATAGCAGTGGCCAATGCCGGTGATGATGCCGCTTTTATCATTTTTGGCAACGATTTGACAAGATGGTTTTCGGCCCAGTAGAGGTCCATTATTTCATCCAAAAAGAGCTCCTGCAACGCTGGATCAGCTTTAACAGTAGCCTTAACTTTAAATTTTGGCGTAGTTCCAGTTTCTTGTTTCATAATCCAATGTTTAGAAAAGTAAATAAACTTATGTTTACTTCATGAACGGATGCCCGAAATAAATCGTTTGCTTTTTTACAAAAAAGCAACCAATATGCGGAAGCGTTCAAGCTATTGAAACAAAACTGGATACAATAAAAAAAAGCTAGGTGGAAAGGTGCCTAGCTTTAAAAAAACATTCTTCATGACTGGGACAAGCAGTCTTTCCTGCAAAATTTGATCGGTCCACTGATTTAAACAGCAATCCGCTATGGGCTGATACCGTCATCTATCCAATATGCAAAACCATGCTTACCGGTGATGATTTACTATATGCAAAAGGCAAGGTAGATGAATAAGTCATCACTTAAGAAAGACCAATACGCGTAAATTCAATTGAACAGCGGCTTACCATAGCAGCCAGGTAAAAATTGCTAGAAAATACGGCCCGATAAAATAGCTATAAATAGACATCAGGCTTAAATAAATGCTGTAATTTAAGCCTGATGTAATAGTTCCTGATATAATAGTTATATCTGATTATCCTATAATTCACTGTTATTGTCGAGCGTGCCTGGCTCATGTCCTGTGGTTTGCTCATGTCTGGCAGTCACTCTTCGGGTCCGTTGGGTCTGATCCGGCGGAAGACCTTCGGTCTTTTTCCCGCCGCTATAGAACGTGTCTTCACTAAAGTGATAATGATCATAGAATTCCGTCGGGTGATAGCTGCTTTCGTTCACGATAAAACCCACATCGCCGGTGCCTTCAAATACATGACGGATACTAAGTTCTGTTTCGGGATCGAGCTGATCCTGTTGATAAGCAGGCAGGCGGATTAACTGATCTTCGTTGACGGATATCACCACAACTTCGCCATCATCGGCAGGATTGTACAGATAATCGGTTGCGGGTTCTTCCGTTGGGATTTCGTCTACTGTTAGTATCACGCTATGGTCGATCGGTTCGACAGCTGGAGTCGGGTAAGCTTCCTCATTGCTGGCCTGAATCTGTGTGCCATCGTAAAGCGACGCCAGTCCAATGGGGACCAATACTTTCTTATCTTCGTCAATAACAAATTCGGCGTCATGGAGATCGATAATGATGTAACGGACCTGTTGGCTTTCAGGGTCAAAGAGCAGATCATCTACCTTGCCGAGCAGTTGGCCGGCCTCATTCTTTACTTTCCAGCCCCGGATATCAGGTTCGCCATCGACAATTTCGTAGTCGCTTCCACCGAGTTCAATCAGATGATTATATTTTTTTTCTTCTAATGCCATGTCTTCAATTTTATTGGGTGATCAATTTTTTATATGCAACGGAGTCTAAAGCGTATCTGTTTGCGGCGCTGTTTCGTTAATGCTTGTATCTGGAGTGGGGTTATTTAACCTGGCGTCACTGTTGTAACGGTTTATAAAATACAGGACCAATCCCAGCGCGATAAGTGAAAGCAGCAGCCATAGCCACCAGGGCGCTCCGTTTCTCGGTTTTACTTCTAAATGTGCCATATATACTTTTTTTTAAAAAAGAACAACCGCTATGGGGCTTCGTTTGAAAAAATTTCGTTTAAGCAAGATTGCCAGGTAAAAGTCAGCTTGAAAACGGTAGAAAAGTAAGAGTTGCACATCGGCGTAAAGGACGCTATTTTCGCTTGGCACAATTGATTGGATAAGCAGTATTCCATTTGAAATAATTAAGTTTGTGGTATAGCGCTTATAAAAAATGCAGTCTCTTTATTTCTATTGGTTACTTGTCTGTTCCTTCGTGGGTACGGCTGTTTTCGGGCAATCGCTGGATTATCCCTCTTTTCGCAATATTTCCTTGGGAACGAATGCAAATACAGTCCACTCTTTTGCACAGGATAGCTTGGGGATGCTTTGGCTGGGAAGTAACAATGGGTTATTTAATTATGATGGCTATGCGCTGCAGCCGCTCACGGGGACCAAATCTCCTTTTCAGACTTTCGTTTACTGCATTGCACTGATCGATAATAAACATTTCGCATTGGGGACAGGGCAGGGGGTGCTGCTCTATAACTATCAGTTCGACCGATTTGAATCTTTTCCGGCAGGGGGACCTGGAGATGTCAGGTCTTTGCTCCTTGTTGGCGATACCTTGTGGATCGGTTCAATAAGTGGTTTGTATTGCTATAATACCAAGACACGTAAACTTATCGATTATCAGAATTCATTTCCAAAGAACAAATCAAAAACCGCCGTGTATGCACTGGAAAAGGTGGGCGATAGAATCTTAATCGGTACATATAATGGACTTTTTGAATTAAATTCATCAAAAAAAGATATTGTGCCTCTACCGCTCCCAGATTATAGGCCGGGGAGTAATCAATTTGTGAATTCTATATTTTCTATTCCGGAATCAGCAAGTACCTATGTGGGGACAGAATACGGCCTGTATCGCTATAATACGAAGAACCATACGCTTCAGAAAACTCCGGTACTACAAAATCATCCCATCAAAGCGATGGCTTCCAAAGATTCCAACACCTTGCTTGTCGGTACGGATGATGGTCTTTTTACGTATCAGCTGGATCAGCAGTTGGTCAAACGGATCAAACATGATTCCCGCAATAGAAACTCGCTGGCCAATAACATCGTGTGGAGTATCTTTAAGGATCGGTCGGAAAATATCTGGCTGGGTACAGACCTGGGATTTTCCTTATGGTCCAACCGTAAGGTGGAAAAAATACTGCCGATCTATCAATTGACTGCGAGCAGCGACGGCAACCGTTTTTATAAAATTAACAGGGATCGCAATGGCTGGTATTGGCTGGGCGGCGATAATGGTTTGATCCGTGTACGTGGGCTGGACGACAAAAATACGGAAAGCAGCTGGTACCGTATGGATGCCAAGACCTATCGTCTGGCACACAACCGTATCCGGGATATATTTGAGGATCATACGGGATTGGTGTGGATAGCCTCAGACGGCGGCGTCAATGTGTTTGATGCGCATACGAAACAGTTTAAAACCTTTACAATTGTCGATGCCAGTGGAAGACGAAATGCGAAATGGTCGTACGACATCTTGCAAGATGGACAGGATAATCTCTGGGTGGCCTCCTATATGGGGGGAATATTTGTCGTCAACCGAAGCCGTTTATTGGAAGCCAAGGGCCCGGTCATAGCAAGCCGTAATTTCAGTAAAGCTGACGGTCTTCTGGAAGATTTTGCCAATCAGATCGTTGACAATGGTAGGGGGAAGATCTTGGCGCTGTTCTATAATAAGGGGATCAGTAGCATTGATGTGGCCACAGGGAAAATAACGGAGCTTAAAGACAGCGCTGGGCATGCATTGGATCAGGCGACCTTTATGCTGAAGGATGGACAGCATACGGTGTGGGTAGGGGAACATGGCGAATTGAGGCGTATTGCTCCGGATGGGAAAAATACATTGGTTCGTTTTGATCCTGTTGGTAAAGGTGAAGTAACTGCCATGGCCGAGGTCAAAGAAAACATCTGGCTGGCAACGAGTATTGGAGTGTGGCAGGTTAATAAGCAGAGTTTAAAAACTGAACTATTAAGATACGGGCAAAGGATATCCTCGATGTATTACGATACAGAGCGGGAGGAAGTGGTGCTGGGCGGAATTGATGAGCTGGTCCTGTTGCCCGCGCAAAATGAGCAAGCGGATCTGGATGGTTCCAAAAAGATTGTGCTCACCGCAATGTATGTCAATAATGAACGTTTCGGTAATTACGACTATGGTTTACGGTATAAAAACGAGATCACTTTGGCGCATGATCAGAATAACCTTCGGCTTGAATTTTCCGATTTGGATTATGGAAATCATTTAGGCTATCGCCTAGCTTATGCTTTTAAAGGAAAAAATGAAACCTGGATTCCGATGGAACGGGGTGACAACAAAGTGCTCCTGTCCAACTTAAGTTCGGGTAACTACGACCTTCAGTTGGCTAAAGTGGATGTCGCCGGTCATGTTGTGTCGGAGATTTATACCTACCATATTCAGATCCGTTATCCATGGTATGCAAGCTATTGGGCCAAAGCTGCTTACGTCCTCGTTGTTATTTTCCTGCTATTTTGGGTCGTCAATTTTTTCAGGGTTCGCAGTACACTAAAATGGGAAAGGCGCGAACGGAGAAAGGTACTTGAGCTCACAAAGATGAAAATGGACTTCCTGGCAGCTGTGTCGCATGAGCTGAAAACCCCGTTAAGCCTGATTTTGGCCCCTGTCAGCCAAATGATGCGGCAGACAAAGAACAGTGACAAAAAGAAGCAGTTGGATGGTGTTCATCGAAATGCCTTAAAAATAAGCCATCTCATCCAGGAATTGATGACTTTTGATCAGGTCGAGCAGCAACAGACGCCCTTGCAGGGCCTGCTTACCTCTCAGATGGATCTGGTCGCCTATAGCAGACAAATTATAGCTGACTGGCAGCAGGTACCTGAGTACAGTACCGTCCATATTGACTTTGTTACCGATGTAGAGAGCTTTTTTATACAGACCGATGTAGCCAAACTGGGATCGATTCTCAACAACCTCATCGCTAATGCCTGTAAGTATAATCGTCCGGAGGGTAGCGTGGAACTGCAGCTGAAAGTAATTGGTCCGGATGTCAAGCTTATCGTTCGGGATACGGGAATTGGTATAGCACCTGAAGACCTACCTTATGTCTTCAGCAAATTCTATCGTTCTTCCCTGAAAGAAGTGAGTGCTGTACAGGGCACGGGCGTTGGTCTGTACCTGGTCAAAAGTTATTGTGAGCAGTTGGGCTGGAGCGTTGATATAGCGAGCGATCAAAAGGGCACAGCCGTAACGCTTAGTTGGAAACATGACCATGTAAACGATAAGGATGCGACCGATAGCATACCGGTAGGGGGTAAACGAAAGCTACTGATCGTCGAAGATAATGCCGAACTCGCTGATTTTTTACGAAATGCCATGCAGTCGCATTACGATTGCCGCATTGTGAGTGATGGTAGCGAGGGCTTACGCTTGATCGACGGACATAGTTTTGTGCCCGACATTATTCTCACGGATGCCATGATGCCCAATATGGGGGGAATTGAAATGGTGAAAAAACTACGACAAAATATCGTGACGGCAACTATTCCGATCATTTTGCTGACAGCACAAGACGATGAGCTGATCAGACGCGAGTGGGTTGCCGTCGGCATAGATGCTTATATGGCGAAACCTTTTGATCTGGACTTGCTCCAGATACAGCTATTGCAGCTCTTGGATAGGAAAGATAAGATTGTCGCTCAATTGCGTATCGACGAAATCAGTAAACCCACAGAAGCAATAGCTGTACATTCACCGGATGAAAAATTTCTGACCAATGTGACACAGCTGATCGAAGAAAATTTGGACGATTCGGAATTTTCGGTGCAGCGGCTCAGTGAGCTCACGGATGTCGCCGCCAGACAACTCCATCGTAAAATTAAGCAACTAACAGGCTATACACCGGTGGAGTATATACGCAGCATTCGTATCAAGAAAGCAGCGCTGTTATTACAGCAAAAAAAGTTTACCGTTTCCGAGGTGATGTATATGGTCGGATTCTCCAATGCTTCTTATTTCTCAAAATGTTTTCAATCGGAATTTGGGATGTCACCAAAGGTGTATATGGAAGGTTATTTGTAATTGGTTGATTGTTAGTGTTGTTTATTGTTTTGGGTGGTTGGGAATGTCCAATTTGTGTTGTTCTTTGTCCGATATGTGGCTTTAAAAAATAATCACGTTTGATAGGTTTGTAAGAGTAATAACCAAAAAATTATAAATCGATACAATCCATGCGTGTAATTATTTTATGCTGCTTTGCTCTCTTGGGCTATGTCAATTCTTACGCTCAATCGAAGGCTATTAAAAAGGTCCCTACAGTTTTTGTCGACCGTGAAGGTGTCATGCGCTGGTCCGACTCCAAAGCTGAAGCTTCATTTTATGGCGTCAATTATACCGTTCCTTTTGCCCATGCCTTTCGGGCTTTACACGATAAAGGCATCGATCGAAAGCGGGCTATTGATCGGGACGTTTATCACTTCGCCCGTTTGGGATATAACGCTTATCGTATCCATATTTGGGATGTAGAAATCTCCGATAAAAATGGTAACCTGATCAGCAATGAACACCTTGATCTATTGGATTATCTACTTTTTAAACTTCAGGAAAGGGGAATTAGGATCCTGATTACGGGAATGACCAATTTTGGTAATGGTTATCCTGAAAGAAATATAAATACAGATGCATTTACGTATCATTATGATAAGTGTGAGGTTCATGCTAATCCACAGGCGATAGCTGCTCAAGAAAAATACATTACCCAGTTACTTCATCATGTCAACCCGTATACCGGAAATGCTTATCAGACGGACCCTTACATCATAGGCTTTGAAATAAATAATGAACCTTGCCATACAGGTGCCATTCAGACGACGTCGGACTATATCGGTCGAATGGTGAATGCCATGAAGAAAAGTGGGAACAAAAAACCGATTTTCTACAATGTAAGTCATAATATGGAACATGTTAAGGCTTATTTTGATGCTGATATCCAAGGCACAACTTATCAATGGTATCCTGTGGGACTGGTTGCTGGACGGGAACGTCAAGGGAATTTTCTTCCTTACATTGATCAGTACGATATCCCTTTTTCAAACTTGAAAGGCTTCGCCAACAAAGCGAAAGCAGTTTACGAATATGATCCTGCTGATAATCTTTACAGCTACATGCATCCCGCAATGAGCCGCACATTTCGTTCGGCGGGATTTCAGTGGATCACTCAGTTTGCTTACGATCCGATGGATATTGCAGCCTATAATACCGAATATCAGACACATTATCTCAATTTGGCTTATACACCGGCAAAAGCACTGAGTACCATGATTGCTGCAGAGGTGGCTTATACGATACCGAGAAATAAAAAGTTTGAACATTACCCTCAAGACACCCTATTTGGCGATTTTAGTGTTAGTTATGAGCAGGATCTCTCCGTGATGAATGCGCAGGATAAGTATTTTTACACCAATAATACGACTGTAAGGCCTTTAAATCCAACGAAATTGCAACATGTTGCCGGTCATGGTTCGTCACCTGTGGTGGAATACGGTGGATCTGGTGCTTATTTTTTAGATCGTCTGGAAGATGGTCTATGGCGCTTGGAGGTTATGCCGGATGCAGAAAAAATCGCTGATCCTTTTGCTAAGCCATCGCTCGATCGTGAGGTGGTACATATTCTGTACCGGTCACAGAGGATCGATATTCGGATTCCTGATCTAGGCGACCTGTTTACCGTCCGTTCACTGTTAGGGAAAAATGACACCGATGAAGCTATTTCAGTCGCTAAAACAAGTTTCAGCGTTAAGCCTGGAGTATATCTGTTAAAGCGTAAGAATATCCAGCTGAAAAATAGCTGGCTAGCTTCCTCGCCCTGGAAAAATGGCTATTTGGGCGAATATTACGCGCCAAAAACTGAAGCGCTGAAGCAGCCTTTATTGATACACCAGCAGCCCGAAATATTGGAAAAAGGGCGCTCTACCAAATTGCAGTTCCGTTATGTTTTTGAAAAACAGCCCGATTCCATTATTCTACAAACGGACCAGGTTTCGTTTTGGAAAGATCATAATCCCTACATCAAGTTGATCTCCAAAGATAACTGTACCTATGAAGCGGATGTCCCGGCATCTTTATTCGTGGGCAATGAATTGAAATATACAGCTACTGTGTTTGTGGATGGTGAAAAAATTACCTATCCTGATAATCAGACTGGAGCACCGCTGGATTGGAATTATCGTGTCAATAGGTATTGGACGGTGGGCTTATATGAGCAGCGTGCGCCTATAGGGCTTTTTGAGTCCTTGTCCAAAGTGTCTTCTTTGGAAACTTTCGCTATTCCAGAAACGGCTTACATGAATGCGAAACGGGAGCATCATGATCTCAGTAAAGTTCCTTTTTGGACCTATACTTTTCATGCCAAGGATTCGGGGGTACAGTATTTTTGGGTAAAAGATATCAAATCGGCAATTGCTGAACGGCCTGTGGGTATCGCTGCTGCCACAAAGCTCTGTATACTCTTGAAACATGAAGGCGGGAATCCGCTGCTGAATGCTGGGTTTGTGACAAAAAAAGGGTATACCTATGTGGATAATATAGCTATTGGGGCATCCGGCGAAACAGTGGTTCGTATGGATCTAGCCAACTTAAAGCTCGTGCCTACGGCTTTGCTACCTGCTCCTTATCCTGTATTTCTTGAACGGTTTTTTAAGCCCACGGTTCTGGTTCAATTTGACAAAAGGGATATCGAAAAACTAATCGTTTCAGGCGAAAAGATGGAGGGGGTGGCACTATCTATAGCTGCGATATGGCTCGAATAGCGATACAGCTGCTTAATGCCACCGATTAGTAGGGCATGGATAATAATCCGTCAGGCCGTAAGGATCAAGGTTTGGAGCAGAACGACGACCTGAAAAAAACGGCTGCGTTTTTTAGGGGAATGCTTAAATAAAGCGATAAGGAATACAAAAAATATAATAAAGGGAAAGAAAACAATTATAAACACATCTAAATTTTAAACAATGAAGGGTTTTGCATTTAAAACAAGTTTATTGGGCTTGTCCTTGCTATCCTGTCTTGGGGAAACGCAGCTTTATGCTGCAACGAAAGGGGAAAGCAAGTGGATCAGGTCGATGCAACAACAGGATGTCCGTGGGGTGGTCCGCAACGAGCATGGGCAGGTGATGGCAGGTGTAACAGTATTGGTGGCCGGAACTACGGTGGGCACTTCAACAGCGAGTGATGGCTCGTACCGTATCTCATTGCCCAAGGGTAAATCCCAGCTTCTATTCTCTGTTGTAGGCTACAGTAGCCAAACCTTGACGGTGGTAGGGGGAACATCCGTGGATGTCAGCATGGTGCCTGCGGGAAATGTGCTGGAAGAGCTCGTCATCGTAGGTTATGGTAGTACAACAAAAAAGGATCTAACCGGTGCCGTAAATACGGTCGGAAGCAAGGATTTTAACAGTGGACTTGTCGGCTCTCCCGAACAGCTGATCAATGGAAAAACAGCTGGTGTGCAGGTGATGTCCAACAGCGGTTCTCCTTCTTCCGGGAGTACGATACGTATCCGTGGGGGAGCCTCCTTGAGTGCCAGCAACGATCCATTGATCGTATTGGACGGTGTACCGCTAGAGACTGGTGGTATTAGCGGCAATAGTGGCAATTTTCTCAGTCTGATCAACCCGAATGATATCGAAAGCATGACAGTGCTCAAAGATGCATCATCGACAGCAATATATGGATCCCGAGCGTCAAACGGGGTATTATTGATAACAACAAAGAAGGGTAAAGGAGATGCTTTACGGCTTTCTTTCTCTTCAATCGTGTCCATGCAGCAGGCTATGGGAGTGGCTGATATGATGTCGCGCGATGAATTTGCCTCGCTCATCAATACCAAAGGGAGCACTGCCCAAAAGGCGTTATTGGGCAATGCCTCAACAGATTGGCTGTCTGAGGTTTTTCAGGATGCCATCGGGACGGATAATAACTTAAGTCTACAGGGAAAGATCGGCAAAACCTTGCCTTTTCGTACATCGGTGGGCTATTATAATCAGCAAGGGACTTTGCGGACCGACAAAACGGAGCGCGTGACGGGCGCTTTGGTGTTAAATCCCACTTTTTTTAATAAACACCTGACCGTAAATTTAAATGTTAAAGGTGCCCATAACAACAACGGTTTTGCCAATACCGATGCGATATGGTCTGCTGTAGCATTTAATCCTACGCAACCGATTTATTCTGGGGCAGATGCTTATGGTGGCTATTACGAGAGTTTGGATAATGCCGGTCTTCCGGCAACAGGTGCAAACCTCAATCCACTTGGATTGCTCAAGCAGGAAAAACACCGTAGTACAGTCAATAGAGCCGTGGGTAACCTTGACCTCGATTATAAATTCCATCTGCTACCTGAATTGAAAGCGCACGTAACACTCGGATATGACTATGCCAAAGGAAATGGATCGAATCTTATTCCGGCAAGTGCAGCCAATAATTTTACGATCGGAGGCGCTTTTGACCGTTATGAACAGACGCTTAAAAATAAATTGTTTACAGGCTATCTAAACTATAATAAGTTCTTCCCGGAAATTAAAAGTACAATTGACGTGACAGCAGGTCACGATTATCAATATTGGAGTGCCCGACGGCCACCTATAGTATACTATAACGAAGCTGGTGATATACGCTCGACTGCTATTGCATCTGACGAACGACATACGCTGATTTCCTGGTACGGACGGATCAACTATAATTACGATAACCGTTATTTATTGACCGCTACGGTCCGTAAGGATGGAACTTCCCGATTCAGCCCCGAAAACCGTTGGGGAACATTTCCCTCAGTCGCCTTGGCCTGGCGTCTTTCGCAGGAGTCTTTCATGAAAGGAATCTCTTTCCTGGACGATCTAAAGCTCCGTGCGAGTTACGGCGTTACAGGTCAGCAGGAAGGGATCGGAAATTACGAATATTTGCCGGTATACAATTTGGGAACAGCCTATGCACAGTATCGTTTCGGCGATCAGTACCATCTGGTGTATAGACCATCGGTTTACAATCGGGACTTACGCTGGGAAACGACCAAAGCATTTAACTACGGCCTGGATTTCGCTTTCTGGAAAAACAGGCTGTCTGGTGCAATTGACTATTACACAAGAAAAACGCATGATCTATTGGCCAATGTGCCTGTAGCCGCAGGAACCAATTTTGACCAGAACGCGACTATCAACGTAGGTAATGTCGAAAGTAGTGGCTTCGAATTTCAACTGAATACCGTACCCATACAAAAGGATAATTTGCGCTGGGAAGTCAATTTCAATGCGACTAATCAGCATACAAAAGTAACCAATATAGCTTTGGTGCAGGATGCGAATGCCATAGGAACTTATGTGGGACCGAATGTCAGTGGCCGTGGTATACAGATTCTGACAACGGGGTATCAGCCTTACATGTTTTATGTCTACAAACAGTTGTACAATGAGGCTGGCAAGCCGCTCGAAGGTGTATATGCGGATCTGAATGGTGATGGAGCGATCAACGAAAAGGACTTGTACCGCTATCAAGCGCCCGCGGCAAAATGGCTCTTTGGTTTCAATACGCAGTTAACTTACAAAAAATGGACAGCAGCAACGACACTACGCGCAAATTTGGGTAACTACGTATTCAATAATACCAAAATGAATCTTAGTGCTTGGGAAACAGTTCAATATGTGGATGCGTCGATCAACAACTTACATCGGGATTACTTGAATACCCAATTCCAGACCAGACAGTATTATTCGGATTATTACGTCGAAAATGCTTCCTTCCTTCGGATGGAAAACCTGTCGGTGAACTATAATTTTGGTCAGGTGGGTAAGATCTCCAATCTACGTGTGGGTGCGGTAGCTCAGAATGTTTTTATTGTGAGCAAATATAGCGGCATGGACCCTGAGGTTCCGAGTGGCTTCGACAGTTCGTTCTACCCACGCTCAAGAACTTTCTCCTTGAGTCTCAATATGGATTTTTAATGGCTCCCTCAAAAAAGAAAACTTATATAGCGATGAAAAATATAAAAAGATATTGTTTTGGATTGTTGAGTATAATCGCATTGCTACAATCCTGTACAAAAGACTTAAACCAGTATCCCACTGTAGAAACTACTTCGGAGTCGGTATACACCTCTGTGGATGGTTACCGGGCAGTACTTGCTAAATTGTATGCCTCATTTGCCGTTGCGGGCAATGGACGTGGTGATGCCGATCCGGATATGGCGGGCAGCACGGCCTCTTGGGGTTACCTTCGGGTTTACTTTAACTTGCAGGAGGTACCGACTGATGAAGTGATCTATACATGGGCAGGAGGCGACAATATGACCGATATCCAGTATATGACCTGGGGAGCTTCTGATACCTGGGTGAATGCCATGTATTATCGGATCTACTATACGGTAGCCATCTGTAATGAATTTCTACGGAATGCAACAACAGAGAAGCTGGCGACTTTTAATTCGGCCGAGCAGGCACAAATTTTGGAGTTCGCAGCCGAAGCGCGTTTTCTGCGTGCATTGGCCTATAGTCATGCCATGGACCTTTATGGGAACGTTCCTTTTGTGACTGAAAAGGACCCGGTTGCTGCATTTTTTCCACCACGGATGACAAGAGCTGATCTCTTTGCATTTATTGAAAAAGAATTGACTGAGATCGAGACGATCTTACCGGAAGCACGTCAAAATGAGTATGGCCGGGTAAGCCGTGCTGCCGCCTGGTCCCTATTGGCCAAAAATTATCTTAATGCACAGGTCTATACGGGTACAGCACGAAATGCGGAATGTCTGAATTATGCTAAAAAAGTGATTGATGCTGGATATTCCTTAAATGCGAACTATAAGCAGGTATTTAATGCTGATAATGATAAACGGACCAATGAAATTATTTTCCCGATAGAGGCCGATGTAGCGCATACAACGACATGGGGTGCGACAACGTATCTTGTCAACGGCCCTATTGTTGGAAGCATGAAATCATCGGATTACGGTGTGCTTTCCGGCTGGAATAGTTTTCGTACACTTCGCGAATTTGTGGCACTCTTTCAGGCGGAAGACAAAAGAGGTGATTTCTGGAAAAACGGCCAGTCCCTGGATGTCGAAGACCCCGCTGCCTCGAGCCAGGGATATGGGCTTGTTAAGTTTACAAATTTGAAAGATGATGGTACCTATACGACAGATGAAGGTTTGGTAAGTACTGATTTCCCGATGATCCGCTTGGCCGACGTGTATCTAATGTATGCTGAGGCTGTACTGCGCGGTGGCGGAGGAAGTGTACAGGAAGCGATCAGGTTGGTAAACAGTATCCGTCAGCGGGGGTATGGTAGTTCGGCCGGAGCCATTGACCAGGCGCAGCTGACACTGGATTTTATCCTTGCAGAACGCGGCCGTGAACTGTTTTGGGAGTGTACGCGTCGTACTGACCTGATTCGATTTGGGAAATTTACCGGTAGCGATTACATCTGGCAATGGAAAGGCGGTGACATGAACGGCCGCTCTGTGGATGCGAAATTCAATCTGTATCCGATTCCAACCACTGATATGAGCGCTAACCCGAATTTGATCCAAAATCCTGGCTACTAGCGGTGGCTGGCATTAATAACTAAATCTATGGAGATATACGGCTATTTGAAAGCACATATGCTGCGAAGAGTATCCAGGTATTCCCATATGGACTTTTAAAGATAATGATACCTATGAAACAATTGACACTCTATATCCTGGTGTTGCTTTTCGTTGCCTGTAAAAAGGAGGGTGGAACACCGGCTGTCAGTGGGATAAAACCTGCAGTGTTGTACAGCAGTACAACAGAACTGGTCTTAAAATCTACTGATCGCAAGGCCGTGGCTCTGCAGCTTGTCTGGGATGAGGCGATTTTGGCCAGCGATGAACCAATGGCGCAGTCGGCTTTAAAAAATAAAATAGAAATTGCTGCTGATCCATCTTTTTCTGCTGTCTCCAAAAGTATCGAACAGGTTGCAAGCTCGCTCAGCTATACGCATGAACAATTGAATAACCTTGTCACGGGAATGGGATTTTTGCCTGATGAAAAGAATGTGTTTTATGTCCGTATTGCTTCACGATTGGGAACCAATACAGATTGGCTCTACAGCAATGTGATCGCCCTGACTGTCACCGCTTACCAGCCCGTTGAGGATGCTGCCTATCTCTATCTATCAAATAAAGAGTTTACGCAATTTCCATGGAAACTGTGTTCGAGAAAGGAAGATGGTTTTTACGATGGTTTTGTGCGTCTCGACCAATGGTACAACTTCTATTTAACCAATGCGGAAAGTGCGAGTGCACCGCTCATCTATGGTTCTTATCCCCTGGATGGTAGCCAATATATCTTGTATAGCGGAGCTGATCGCTGGAATTGCTGGACGAGTAAAGGTGGATACTTATACTTGACAGCCGATGTCAATAAATTGGCCTGGAAAGAAACTTCCGTAGAATCCATGACGGTAACGGGCGATTTTAATGGTTGGAGTGCAACAGCAACACCAATGGTATATGACCAGACGGCGAAGGTTTGGAAAGCAACCATCACGACAACGGTAGCTGAACAATGGGGAATTAAGGTATTGATCAATGGCAGCTGGACTTGGTTTTTTGGCGCAGCAGAGGGCGATGGAAACTGTGCTTTGTATACGGCCGATGGAACTGGCTTCGCTTATGATAAGATCGGTACACATACCTTGATTCTTGATCTAAGCGATCCAAAACAATTCAAATATCATGTGGAATAAAATAGATAGGGACGGGTTCTTAAATGAAATAATCGGATGAAAAAAATAAAAATAATGTTGGCCCTAATAGGCTTGTGTTTGGGCTTGTCTGGCTGCAACGACAAAGATAATCTTAAGGTGGATGTACCTAAAACACATTTGGCAAAAGGTGCGGACGTGAGCTGGATTACTGAAATGGAAGCCTCAGGTGTGCAATTTTTTAATGCAGGAGGCAGCGCAGTGGATGGGCTGAAAATCTTGCGTGGACTGGGCATGGATGCGGTACGATTGCGTGTTTGGGTAGATCCTCAGCAAGGCTGGTGCAACAAGAATGATGTACTGGTCAAAGCTCGTCGTGCGCATCATCTGGGCATGCGTATTATGGTGGATTTTCATTACAGTGACACCTGGGCGGATCCGGGACAGCAGACAAAGCCTGCAGCTTGGAAGAGTTTATCGTTTGATGGTTTAAAGAAGGCTGTTAGTGATCATACAACGGAGGTTCTTCAATTGCTAAAAGATAGCGGTATCTCACCTGAATGGGTGCAGGTCGGTAATGAAACGGGCAATGGGATGCTTTGGGAAGATGGAAAAGCCTCTGTCAGTATGGCTAATTATGCCACATTGAATAATGCCGGCTATGATGCGGTAAAAGCAGTATTTCCGGCAGCAAAAGTGATCGTACACCTGCACAATGGATTTGACAATAACTTGTTTCGTTGGATGTTCGATGGTCTGAAAAACAACGGTGGGAAATGGGATGTGATTGGCATGTCACTTTACCCGACTCCAGCAAACTGGAAAGAGCGCAATGCAGCCTGCATCAGTAACATCAAAGATATGGTTGCCCGATACAATTCAGAAGTGATGATCTGCGAGGTGGGGATGAGCTGGGATGAAGCAGATAGTGCTGAAATATGGTTAAAGGATCTTTTCAACGCGGTCAATAGTGTGCCCGATCAGAAAGTACTGGGTATATTCTATTGGGAGCCTTTGGCGTATGGTGGGTGGAATGGTTATACCCTAGGTGCATTTGACAATAATGGGCGCCCAACAAAAGCATTGAATGCGTTTAAATAAGGTATATTTAAACCGCTGAATGACAATGAAAAAATTGAACTGTAGACTATAAACACCTGATTTGATGATGAGATTACTGCGTACGACTTACTTTTTGTTTCTTTTATTCCTACTTGTTCCGGGCAATTCGTACGGACAGTCTGCACGGCAATCCTTCTTGTTGGAGAAAAACTGGCGTTTTTTTCAAGGTGAGGTTGTTCATGGGGAGTCAGTAGCATTGGATGATAAGGCCTGGAAAAAAGTCACGGTACCGCATGATTGGGCTATTTTCGGGCCCTTGGACCGGTCACACGATCTGCAGGATGTTGCCTTGATCGTTTAGGCAGGGGAAGAAAATCGGGAAGGATTCAGATAAAGGCGAAGTGCAAAGATTTAAAAGAGGGGGTATTAACTGTACAGACTGTAAATTCTAAAACGTTTTGACCGTAGCTTTTGTTTAAATGATACCTTAAGTAAGTTAGTGAGTTGATTGTATTTTAACAGAAAGGCTAGATCGATATCGATCTAGCCTTTCTTGTGCATTATTTTCTCCTAATCTGTAGCTTGACACCTAGGCCGAGGCCAATATAATCATCAAATGTAAGATACTTTTTCTGTACGGCGCTAACGAGGTAAAGATCGCTGGTATGAAGATCATAATAGAATTTTACGCCTTCAAAATAAGAGTTGCTGGATTTTATTTTATAACTGAAGTCCTGTCCTACAAAGATATTGATGCGTAGCCTGGTCGAAAACCGATAATAGCTATTCGGGTATTTGTCAGGTTCTTTATACCAAAATTGTTTACCCAATGTCGTATTGAGATAAGCACCGGTACGCAAGGGATGATAAGTAAACTGTTTATTGAGTTTAATTTTCCACGGTGTATACGATTGACGCAGCGTTAAGGTAAGTTTAGCCCGGTCTGTATCATATTTCGGTACATAGCCAAGCAGGAAATCTGTCGACTGGAATCTCTGTTCGGGAGAAATGGAAGCAATCAGCAAAGGCGGCGCTACATTCTTGGCTAAGATGAGTCAATGATGAAGTCTAAACATAAAAAAAATACCGAAGCAATATACACTTCGGTATTTTTTGTGAAAAAGAAAATTACAATTTAAAGTTAGATGGTTTTGCTGTCACGCAGCATCTTAATGATATTGTGCGCTTCAAGCTGCTTGCTGAGCTGCGTGTTGATCAAACTATGCACATTTTGCGAGAGTTCTTCCGATCCATCAGCCAAAGCGGTTTGATAGGTGGATTTGAATGCATCTTCGCCCTGCTCACAGGTTTCAAGCAGACTTCTTTCGTCATCTCCCGTGATATTCACTTTTATGCCCATCCAGGCGCGGAAAAGCTTACCGCTCAGCATAGTGCTGTCTGTCGGTTCTTTGCCCTCAAGCTCAACATAAGGTGTCAATTCGGCTATAAATTCTTCCGACTGTCCAATAAATTTTTGAAATGTTGGTACTAGTCTATCCAAGCCGTGGCTGGTTGCTAGATCAATTGCCTTTTTATAACCTTCGATGCGGTCGTTGTTGATTTTGATAATATCGTTGATGATCTCCGGATTGTTGATGTTGTTTTCCATAATATTGTTATTTGTTATCATTTTTGTTTATTCGAAAAACAGCAGGCGTTGCATGATCGTTTGCAGAATTCGAGATTCAGGTATTTAAATCGTAGCCCGTATTTATCCCATTTTTTATTGCAGGGGAATAAATCTGTCTAAAACTTTCTGCAATTTATCCTTGTTCTTAAAACCGAATACTGTCCACTAGGCAGGCAACGAAAACTATGCAACAAAACATTCATGTAGCCATTATCGGGGGTGGACCCAGTGGCCTGTTTATGTACAAAAGATTGATCGAAAGGAATATCGCCGGTCTCAAGGTATCTATTTTCGAATCCCGAAAACAATTGGGGGCAGGAATGCCTTACAGCTACGAAGGTGCCACACCGGAGCACTTGACGAATGTATCGGATCATGAAATCCCCGCATTGGTCACGACGATTGAGGATTATGTTCAATCCCTATCGGAGGCCACGCTCCGTACTTATGGAATCGATGTGGACTATTTTAATCGCTACAAAGTGGTTCCACGGCTGCTCCTCGGCCGCTACCTGTCGGAGCAGTTTATGTTGTTGAAGCGGATGGCGGATGAACAGGGCATTGAAACACAGGTTCACCTCGCTAGCCAGGTTACTGATATTATTGACCTCGAAGGCCAAGCGCAGGTTAAAATCACGGTGGGCAGCACCGATACCTATATCGTAGACAAGGTAGTCATCTGTACCGGACATAAGTGGCCAACCAAGTATGAGGGCAATGTCGAACATTATTTCGAATCGCCCTATCCACCGTCCAAGTTGGCCTTAAAAACCAATCACGCCGTCGGGATACGCGGTGCTTCGCTCACAGCAATCGACGCTATCCGTACGCTGGCTCGCCACAATGGTTCTTTTGAAGCCCTGGAGACAGGAGAGCTAAGGTATGAGATCGACCCGGGAAGCGAAAATTTTAAGATATTGATGCATACCCGCAGTGGGCTGCTTCCTGCGATCCGCTTCCATCAGGAAGAACCTTTCCTGGCCAATAACCTGGTGATCTCCGAAGAGGAGCTGATGCTTAACAGGCTAGAGAATGAGGGTTTCGTCTCGCTGGATTTTCTGTTTGAGCGCAATTTTAAAGCGCAGTTCAAGGAAAGAGATCCCGACTTTTATGCAGTCGTGGAAAAGCTCAGCCTGGAAGACTTTGTAGAGGCAGTACTCCATTTAAGGGAACAGAAAGATGCCTTCGAGGGATTTCGCCAGGAGCACGAACAAGCGCTGAAATCTATTAAAAGGCGCCAATCCATCTATTGGAAGGAAGTGCTTTCTGCCTTGAGTTTCACCTTAAATTATCCCGCCAAGTACATGTCTGCCGAAGATATGCTGCGTTTAAAAAAAGTACTCATGCCGCTGATTTCTATTGTCATCGCTTTTGTGCCGCAGAGTTCTAGTCGCGAGCTGCTCGCGCTGCACGATGCTGGTCGGCTGGAGGTGGTCAATGTTGGTACCGAAAGCCGGGTTGAGCCTGCGCACGATCGCGGCGCCAATTATTTTTATACCGATGAATCAGGGATCGAAATAAAATCGCATTATAAGACATTTGTGGATTGTGTGGGACAGCGACCGTTAAACTTTGAAGAATTTCCATTCAAGAGTTTGGTCGACAACGGCCATGTTAGCCCAGCCTACTTACGGTTTCGCTCCGTGGAACAGGCCAAGGAACAAATGCTGGCAGGCAATGACCACATGTTTGTGGCACCGGATGGCGCTATTTTTTTGCAGGTACCCGGAGTAAAGATCGATGACAGCTTCCGTTTGGTAGACCACGGCGGTAGCGCCAGTCAACGTCTTTTTATGATGGCCGTGCCTTATATGGGCGGCTATAATCCGGATTATTCAGGCCTTGATTTTTGCGCCGCCACATCGGCTATCATTGCCGGGAAGATTGCGGAGAGCGGATAAATACGCAACTTTTTGTTAAAATACGGTAAGATGGTTGAGGCCCGGGGGCGTAGGATTTAATTTAGGCTCCCTATTGCTATATTTGGCCGCCATCTAGACCATCGGTTGGCATAGTCTTAACTCAATTGATGAAAAAGCATGCCTAAAACTATTTTAAGAAACCTGCAGATAGGTTTTGGAATATCCCTGTTGATCCTGTTAGCGAGCTCAACGGCTTCTTATATTAGTATTCGTAAGCAGAACCATAATAGTGCAATGGTCGACCACAGCCGGCGTGTCATGAGCCGTGTCAACAAAATTCTGCAGGATCTGCAGAATGCCGAAACTGGCCAGCGCGGATTCCTGCTTACAGGTATGGACAAGTTTCTGGATCCTTACAAAACCGGCCTTCAGTCGCTGCCCCAATCGCTGAGCCGTGCGCACGACCTTACTTCCGATAATCCCGAGCAACAGCATATAATCGATACGCTATCCACACTCGTGCAATCCCGACTGGCAAAGCTTGAAAACCTGGTCAATATCAAAAAGCGTGGTGGAATGGTCTCCGTATCGCAGCTTGAGGAGGGGAAAACCTATATGGACAGTTGCCGTTTACTGATCAGCAAAATTATCGATCGTGAAGAACTTTTGCTCAATAAGCGTTCGGAAGAACTGAGCCGCTCTTCGGGTTATACCTCTATCTTTGTTTTGTTGGCCGCTGCTGTATCCTTATTGATTACCCTGTTCTTTTACTTCCGCCTGCGAGCGGATTTCTTCCAACGGGAGCAGCTGCAGAATGACCTGAAACGTAAAGATGAAGAGATACAGCGGCGGCTGAGCATTACCCAGCGTATCGCACGGGAGATAGCAGCCGGGCATTATGATATGCAGATTCAGGATGGCGAACAGGACGATCTGGGCAGCCTGACGGGATCCCTCAATGAAATGGCGCGTTCGCTCAAAACATCTTTTGAAGAACTCAATAATAACAACTGGCATCAAGCTGGTCTAACCCAGCTGGGTAACCTGTTGATGGGTAATAAACAGCAGGAAGAGCTTACGGCTGTCACGCTGGGCCATCTGACAAAATATGGCAACTGTGTAAACGGCGCCATATACCTGATGGAACAAGATGAGCTTGTCTTAAGGGGATCCTATGGACTTGAAGATCTCGAACGTAAACGCTTCGCCCCAGGTGAGGGCATGGTCGGCCAGGTCTTTAAAGACAAGAAAGAAAAGTTATTCGAAAACCTCGAAGATACCCATTATGTCATCAGCTTTGCTGCTGGGAAGGTACTGGTGAACAACCTTTTTATACTGCCTGTCTTTGATGGTAACGACTGTATCGGTGTAATGGAGCTGGGCTCACTACAACCTTTTTCTTCCATTCAGCTGGCGTTTTTTAGGGATGCTGTGCAAAAGGTGGGTACGACACTTGCGGCGGCCCAAGCCAGGCTGGTGGTACAGAATTTATTGGAAGAAACCCAGGCACAGACCGAAGAATTGCAGGCACAGCATACCGAACTGGAATCGCTCAATTCGAGCCTTGAGATGCATACCCATAAACTGCAGGCTTCGGAAGAGGAACTCCGCGTACAGCAGGAGGAATTGGTGCAGTCTAACCGGGAATTGGAAGAGCGCTCCAAATTGCTGGAGGATAAAAATGTGGAGATTGCCGAACGCAATCAGGAAATACAGAAAAAGGCGGCGGAGCTTGAACAGAGTACGCGCTATAAATCTGAGTTTTTGGCCAATATGTCGCATGAACTGCGTACACCGCTCAATTCAATTCTGTTACTTTCACGCTTGATGTCCGAAAATTCAGATGGTAACCTGAATGAAGAACAGATGGAATCGGCAGCTGTGATCCAAAGTTCGGGAAAGAGCTTGCTGACCTTGATAGACGAGATTCTGGATCTTTCCAAAATTGAATCCGGGAAAATGGATCTGGATGTACAGCCTGTATTTTTTGCCGATATATTGAACGGGCTGACGGCTATGTTCGCACCAATCGCCGCCGACAAACAGCTCGGATTAGAAATGAACGTTGCGGAGGGACTGCCGCTGCAGCTCGAAACAGACAAGCAGCGCCTGGATCAGATTTTACGTAATCTATTGTCGAATGCCATCAAATTTACAGCTTCGGGTAAGGTTACCTTGCATATTGACCGCGAACAGTCGCAGAGAAACCGTATCGTATTTGAAGTGCGCGATACGGGAATCGGAATACCGAAAGACAAACAGCATCTGATATTTGAAGCTTTTCAGCAAGCAGACGGTTCTACACGCCGCAAATTTGGGGGTACTGGACTGGGGCTCTCGATCAGTCGGGAACTGGCGCGTCTGCTCGGAGGTGAAATCTTGCTGGATAGCGAAGAAAACAAAGGCAGTATCTTCCGGCTGATCCTTCCAGCGCAGATTTCGGATGCCACGCCAGCTGCTTTCGGCACGGTGCAATTGTCACCGATAGAGCTAGACTTGCCTGCAGGGGCATCTACAGCTGTAGTGCAAACTTCGCAAACAGTGAACTTGCCTGCCGAAAAGATACTGGAGATACCTATTCCAGCCGATATTCCCGATGATCGCGATAGTATCGTCGAAGGCGACCGCTTTATTTTGATTGTTGAGGATGATATTGAATTCGCAAAGATTCTGCTGAAATATACGCGCCAGCAAAACTACAAGGGTATCGTGGTCGTCCGTGGTGATATCGCGGCTGAGATGGTGGCCCGTTATATGCCGCTAGCCGTTCTGCTGGATATTCAGCTTCCGCTCAAAGATGGCTGGCAGGTAATGGCTGAGATCAAGGAAAACCCCAAGACTCGACATATACCGGTGCATATTATGTCTTCTTTACAGGTTAAGAGAGAAAGTCTGTTGCAGGGCGCCATAGACTTTATCAATAAACCGATGGCATTGGAGCAGATGGGTGATATGTTCCGTAAAATAGAAGATGCCCTCACGCGGCATCCCAAAAAAGTACTTATTGTTGAAGAAAATCCCAAACATGCGGCAGCGCTGTCGCTCTTCCTCGGAAGTTTTGACATTGCCTCGGAGATCAAGAGCAATGTAGATGATAGCATTGTGGCGCTGAGCTCAGACACTGCCGACTGTGTGATACTTGATATGGGTGTTCCAGACCGTGTTGGCTACGAGACATTGGAAGCTGTAAAACGAAATCAGGGTCTTGAAAATCTGCCGATTATTGTTTTTACCGGTAAGAACCTTTCGCAGGTAGAGGAAATGAAATTAAAACGGTATGCGGATTCTATTATTGTAAAAACGGCTAATTCCTATCAGCGTATTTTGGACGAAGTGGGTTTATTTCTACATCTCGTAGAGGAAAATAATGGTCCTTCTACCAAATCTCCGGGTAGACTTGGCTTTTTGCGGGATGTTCTGCAGGGTAAAAAGGTGCTTGTAGCGGACGACGATATCCGAAATATCTTCTCGCTCACTAAGGCGCTCGAAAAATATCAGATGACCGTGGTCCCGGCAACGGACGGAAAAGATGCGCTGAAACAGCTGGAAGATAATCCGGATGTAGCGGTGATCCTGATGGATATGATGATGCCCGAAATGGATGGTTACGAAACGATAGCTTCGATCCGACAAGATCAGCGATACGAAAACATGCCCATTATTGCTGTTACAGCCAAATCAATGATGGGGGATAGGGAAAAATGTATTGCCGCAGGAGCGTCTGATTATATATCCAAACCGGTGGATATTGATCAGCTTTTGTCCCTACTTCGTGTGTGGATGTATGGATAATAGGTATATAAATATAAGGATGATGTATGGATAGATTATTAGTAAGGTGTTATATATAGACAATAGGGGGATACTAAAACTGCATGGATAAGAACAAAATCATATTGATTATCGACGATGATCAGAACAATATATTTGCATTGAAATTGGCCCTGAAGTCAAGAGGTTTTCAAGCGATAGGCTGCCTGTCTGCTGAAGAGGGACTTGCTCAGTTACGGGATCATGCCGGCATAGGCCTTGTCCTCATGGATATGATGATGCCCGAGATTGACGGTTATGAAGCCACTCAGCTGATTCGGAAAACAAAGAATGCCTGTGAATTGCCTATCATCGCTGTGACGGCACAAGCCATGACCGGCGACCGTGAAAAATGTCTGGCTGCAGGAGCAAATGGCTACATTTCGAAACCGATAGATATTGAACTTCTGGTGCAGCTAATAGGGGAAATAAAAAGATGATTACGGGAAAAAAAATTGTCAGCCAAGAGCAGGTGATGATGCTGATGGAGGATGTGGAGCGTCTTTATGGTTACGATTTTACCCATTATACGAAAGCCTCCTTATCGCGGCGAATCAACCAACTTTGCCTGCTGGATAATTTTGCGAGCTTTGCCGAACTGCGTTACCGTGTTGTCCACGATCCGGAATACCTGCAGCGATTTGTCGAAAAGATGACGGTCAATGTGACCGAAATGTTTCGTGACCCTAGCTTTTTTGCACATCTTCGCCAGGAAATCCTACCCAAATTGCGCACCTACGCCTTTATCCGTATATGGATAGCTGGCTGTGCAACAGGTGAAGAAGCGTATTCACTGGCCATTCTATTGCAGGAACATAATCTGCTGCACAAATCGCTGATCTACGGCACCGATATCAATCCCTCGGTGCTCGAGCAGGCAAAGAAGGCTGTTATCCCGATGGCAAATCTAAAATCCTATGTTGAAAATTATCAGCTTTCAGGTGGTAAAGCTGATTTTTCATCGTACTATACCGCGAATTATAACTGGGTGAAACTCAATCCCGCATTGCGGGAACGAATTGTATTCGCTTCGCATAATCTGGTGAATGATGCTTCTTTTAATGCTTTTCAGCTGATTCTATGTCGCAATGTGCTGATCTATTTTGACACAGAGCTGCAGGCCAGGGTATTATCGCTCTTTGATGAAAGCCTCGAGACATTTGGTTACCTTGCCTTAGGCAGTCAAGAGACGCTGCGCTTCTCTGCGCTGGCACCCAACTATGATCAGGTAGGAAACGAAAAAATATGGCGCAAGGTCAAGTAGAATGGACTACTTTTTTTTAATTGGATAGTATTAAAAAATTAACTTATTTAAAAAAATAAAGTATCTTAGTAGGATTGGAGGAAAAATGACTAAAATTCTTTTAGTTGATGACCACCGGCTTGTACGCAATGGGATACGCTTGATAATTGATACCCACGACAAGCTTACGGTGGTAGCTGAAGTAGATAGTGCGGAGGATGCACTGATCTACCTCGAACAAAATACATTGCCGGATCTGGTTTTAACTGATGTGAATATGCTGGGGATGGATGGCATAAGTTTTATCCGTATGGCCAAAAAAATCTATCCGGATGTTAAGTTTGCCATATTATCCATGATTGAAGAGCCCGCTCAGGTAGCCGAAGCTTTTCGGAGCGGAGCGGACGGCTATCTGTCCAAGGGTGGCGATTATGATGAGATCTTGTTTGGCTTATTGCGCTTGGCGCAAGGTCAAAAGTATCTGATGACCAATTTCGGTTTGCGCTTTATGGAAGATTATAATGTTGAGAGCAGTGCTACGGTCGATGTAGGTTCGCGCCTGGCACAGTATGAGATTTCCGATCGGGAGTTTGCTGTGCTGGAACTGATTGCCCAGGGTTTCACTGCAATGGAGATTGCGGATAAAATTTTTCTAAGCAAACGAACCGTTGAAGGACATCGCCAGAACTTGATGGATAAGACAAAAAGTAAGAATACGGCAGATTTGATCCGTTTCGCTTTTCAGCAGAAGCTTTTGCAATAAGCAGACGAAAAATAGGCCTTTGTTTTCGCATTGTTTGGTACAACGCAGAAAACATAAGGCCTCTATTAGCTATGGTTAGTTGCCGCTGTTTAAGGAGAAGCTGGCTTCCAGCCATTGTCCCGCGCTGTACCGAGCTCACCGAACTTGCCTTTTTCACCGGCAGCGTCTTTCCCGCCAAAGGTGTAGACAGGTTCCCCGATGAGTTCCAGTCGAATCTGTGGTATCGGAAATTGGGTCGGCGTGCCGCCCTGTAGCAGATCATTTCTCCGCATGAACGTGAAGGGTACAAAAGTACCGCCTGCTCCATCTATTTCTATGGCATATTCATAATGAATCGCGTCGCGAAGTGCACTAGCAGTGGCTATCACATCGGGAAGACCACCTTTTTGTTTGCGCGAGGCTGTAGAAGCATTCAGTTCAGCCGCAGCGCCATCGTAATCTTTCAACCAGTATTTTGCTTCTGCCCGCAATAAGCGTGTTTCTTCAGCCAAAAAGTAAGGATTGACAGCGCCGGCGACATTGAGGGTAGACAATTTGGGATACATCCACCGCGAACGCATGTAATTGCTGAATAGTCCTCTTCCCCTTGCTTCCAGTAGAATACCAAAGTTATTGGTGTAGGTAAAATATTGGTAGAAACGTTTATCATCAGACTCAATAGGACCCAAGATAACGCTGTTGTTGGTTGGATAAGCTGTGGGTGTTTTTTTTGTTTTATCCGCCAAATAGGCGATTTTGATATCAGCAGGAACATAGGAGGCCGTTCCGTACGGCCGTTCGAGTACGTCCACTAGTGCATTGTAGTAGCCGCCCACGGTAGTGGTGATGGTGTAATCGGTGGTAAAGCCCTTGTTAGCATAGGTAAGAACTTTGTTCCAATACGGGGAACCCAGATTTTCTGCTTCGGTCTTATCCCGTGCTACCGAGGAAAGAATCCGGGCAGAAAGCGAATTGATCAGTAATACGAGATCGCCTTTGGAAATGGTGATCCCCTTTAAAAAATCAAAATTCAGGTTGGGTGTTTCGGCAATAAGCTGCAAGGTCTTATCAAGATGTTTGACGCCATTCTCGATCAGCTCTTTATAGGAATTGGGAAACTCCTTGAGTTTAAGGTTGACGTCATCGACTATCAGTCCGCGGTCGAATATTGCGCCCAGGTAACCCTGGGAAACACCCTTTGCATAGTAGGCACCAATAAGGTAGTCTTTGGTTCGGTCGGCACCCTTGTCATCATAGATCGTTAACTTTTGATGCTCGATCAGGTCGATCACTTTGGTGGCATCCAAATTGGATTGATAAAAATTGGAATACACCTCACGAACAGCTGCATTACCGCGGTAAGCCGAATTGTTGTTGAGACGCAGGCGCGGTTCGTTCGCAAAATCCCACCAGGACTGGCTACCGTTGGTATTGGTTGACTGGTCTGCCCAAAGACTAAAGTGGGAACCACCTGCGTTGTTAGTCGTGGTATTAAAGGCGGTCTGTACACTGCTTGTTGTGAGTACATAACCCAAACTTTTTATCTTTTCTATGGCTTCGGCATTCGTCAATGTCGAGGGGTCATCGAATCCGATCGATTCGCATGAGCCTAGTGAGAAAAGAACGGCTAAGCCAAAAAATATCTTCTTCATGTTTTACTTTGTCTGATTAGGTTAAAAATTGAAGGTTAGTTTCCCTGAAATAATACGGTAGGAAGGGTAATTGAATCCATCCTGTCCGATTCCATCTACATTAACGCCCTTGTTGTTTGTCCAGATAAAGAGGTTTCTGCCGATAAGGGAAAGATTGGCATTTTTCAGAACCTTGGAAAGGCCTAATTTTTCTGTCGGGAGTTTATAGGATAAAGAAATTTTTTATGCTCAACTTTTTATTGATCTGCGTATTGAAAATAAAACAAAAAGACGATGAATAAAAATACAAATATTATCCGTGTCGGAACCGTTAGAGCTATACCGCTGAAAAATATCAGACAGCAGCCCCTTCTTCCTGTAACCCATTAGTTTGTTGTCTTTTAATATCTTTGATGCCTTTGCTACCCAACCATTCCATAAAATGATCGGGATTGTCCGGTATAAAATGGATTACCTGACCATTTTTAAGAAGTAAAGAAAATATACCGCAATTAGCGATGAATTTAATGATTTCATCAGAACGATGTTTCAATAGTGAAAAATATTCCATTAAGTTTGGTTCGTTTTTTTCTTTAAAAAATAGGTTGGGTAAGATTACCCAAAATATGCGTTAAATGGTTAATTCAAACGATTGTATAAATCAACTCAAAGATGTGAAATATTGTTGATATTTCTTCAAAAGATGAAAAATTATAAGAAATTATTTTTTTCCGTTAAATTGTTTTTCGTAGCGTGCTGATCGCTGCATTGTATAGGCCTTCCCGAAAGGCTTTTCCCATAGACTTGCTGTTTTCGTTCGAAAGGTTGGCTTTGAATCTTTAGCTAAAATCAATTAGAGATGTCCTTGATAACAGGTTTTAAACATTTTTACCCTTCTTTTAATTATTCGTTGCAAAGCCTTTTTGCGGAAAGCCATAGTTTTGCTTTGTAACCAATTGGCGAATAGCCGGTCCATTTTTTAATCAAGGATCGGTAAAATCAAAAATAAAATTCTAATGATGCATCGTATGGATGCAAAGTTATTAAGTATGGACCTGCTTAAATAGGCGGGCACCAAAAAAAACTAACCAAGTACTTGCCTCTCGGGGCAAAAAAACGTCTCTGCATTCGGCTTGAGGTAAAATATGGGGTAGATCTTGAAAGGGTAACTCAGTTGCTCAAAAAAATAATGGATGAGGACGAGCAGATTCTCTCTTCTGGGGGTACTGCTGTGCAGTTTGCACAGGTAACCTCACAGGCAGTGGTGGTCGAACTCTATTTTTGGGTCAGAATATCTAAAGACGGTGGTAGTGTCAAGAGCGGACTATTAACCAAGATTTATAACGCGTTTGCTGATGAAGGTATCGATATGGCTTTGCCGATTCAACAGGTAATGCTCAATCAAACCAATAGCGAAACAAAAGTGAAACCCAATCATTAAAGTTGCTCTGCCTGATCAAATAGAGAAGATTATTTTACCATGTTATTGACTGATGGTCGCATCAGCACATTAGTTTACTAGAGTCAACTTTTGAAGAAATGGGGTAGAATGTCCTCCTTTGGGAAGACAGAAATCACTTAAGGAAATAATAAAGTCGGGTTGTTCGTGGTTCATTGCATCGATAAAGCTTTGAGCACGGCGGTCCCCATCCTGCATCAGATCGTAATGTAGATCGGTGATAACACCGAATTTTAAGTTCTGATGTCTAACATCAACTTCTCGGTTGGAGCTGTGTCAAAGTCGGTACGCATTTTTGCAAGTTTTTAAGAATTTTTTTCGGTTTATCATGGCTTTTTATTTGATATTGATTTTGGACTTCGGACAAAACCAATGATTGTTGCACATATCGCACATATCAATGCAAAAAAAAGAAATATATTGGCCGTGTTGCCTGTGTAATCTATCAGCTTACCAAACAAAGGTTCACCAACGGCCGCAAATACATACGCAAACATGTTCATCACGCCGATACCTGTTCCAACAAGTTTGGTTCCAAGCAGATCTGGGCTCAGGGTCCAGAAATTGGCTTGCGGACCATACACAAAGAATCCTGAGGTAAACATGAGTATGCCCATCAGGAGGTGATTGTGAATAGGTACCAAATAAATGAGAAGGGCAATAATGCAGCTGATCATCATACCCGCAGCGATCGATTTACTTCTGTTTTTGTTAAAGACGAGGTCTGAAATGTATCCGAAAGAAACAGCACCAAGGGCCATCCCAATGGGGATGAGTAAGGTTAACCACATATTGCCTGAAGATTCTTTGTAGTTGTTGCCTAAAAAGTGGATCGGTACCCAAAAGATTAAACCATACCGTGCCATACTTTGAAAACCGATGGCGAGCGAAGCGATCATAAAGTTGCGATGCTGAAATACATGCAGATAGGACTGCTTCCAGTTTCTTGTTTTTCTGATGCTGCAACTTGTTCTGATGTGTCTTCCTGATCCGTGATTCCTTCTTTTTTGTCAGCAGGAGTATAGCCTTTTTTTTAGGGTCGCTGTATGCGACAAAAAGAAAGACCAATAATGCGCCGGCGAGAAATAGGATAGGATAGCGAAATAGGGTACGCCAGCTTTGTTCCTGTTGGACGAGTACCAAAGCCATCAGAAAGGTCAAAACGGAGGAGCTTCCGGCAGCCATGGTATAAAAGCCAAAAGCCTTGCCACGTTCGGAGCTGCTCCACCAATTGGAAATAAGCTTACCTCCTGAGCCCCATGCCATGGATTGGAAATAACCGTTCAGCGTCCAAAGAACCAAAATAGCTGTATAAGAACCAGCGAAACTGATGGCGAGATTACAGAGAATGGACAAGCCTCCTCCAGCGACAATCATCATTTTGGGACTCCATCGATCGGCTAGATTTCCATTGATGAGCTGGCCGATCGCATAGCCCATTAACATTGTAAAACTGATCCAGCCTACTTGCTGAAAACTGATGTCTAGCTCTTTGGCAATACCTCTTGCTGCCCATCCAAAATTGTGTCGACCTGTGTAAAAGAATAAGTAACAAAACATGGTTACAAACAACATTTTCCACTGATCTTTTCTAAATTTTCTTTCCATTAAAGCTGCTCCGTTGAGGGGTGGACGAATAAACCTGCTCGTATTGGTTTGTGCGTTAACGCATAGCTTATTGCATCATTGACTTCAGCAAGTGGGAATTCACGTTCGATCAATGATTCAAAGGGATACTTTTGCCAGTTTTCAATGATAAAGTCTACAGCGACAGAGAAATCGGTATAGTTGTAATTATGCAGTCCTTTGATCGTGAGCATCTTTCGAATTACTTTTTCGGCGTCTATCCCAGTAGCGCGCTGCTTAAACACGGCACCTACGAGAACAGCATTCCCATGGAGCCCCAACGTATCGATGCCAAGCTCCATCGCCTCTGGCGAGCCGCTCATGTCGATAAATCGGTCTATAACTGTAGCTTCTAATGCTGTGCTGGATGTGGTTTCACGTAGATCTATTGTAGCTGTCGCGCCAAATTTTTTAGCGAGTTCTAAACGTGCAGGATTAATGTCAGAAGCGATGATACTTTTAGCACCCATTTCCTTGCACATGGCAATGCTAACCAGTCCCAATAATCCAATGCCTGCAACATGAATGTTTTTTTTCGTAATGGTCTCTGCCAGGCGAAGGGCTCCTGCCGAAGTAGCAACAGCACAATTGATGGTGGCAGCTACTGCAGGAGAGATATCTTTTGGAAGTACTCGTATGCAGGTATTTGGCCGTAAGATGATATGGGTTGCCAATCCACCATGAAGGTCATCCATTTCGGTTATCTGACGGTGACCATATTTGTAGATCTTATCGTTTTTCTGCGGAATCTCCGGCTGATAATTGGCACTATTGGGATCACTGGAAAAAACAGTCCAGGTAATTAGGTCGCCAATCTGTAGCTGATTGCCTCGTGCATCAAGTCCGCTATGATCAGAAGAAATCGCTGCGATAACGCCCACAATCTCATGACCTAAAATCGTAGGACATGGTTCGTTTCGCAACCCACAATAGGTATGAAGATCACTACCACAAAGAGTGGTATAGCGTATGTTGACCAAAATTTCGCCATCTTTCAAAGGTGGAACAGGTTTGCTCACTTTAGCGAGCGTCGTATTAGCTTGATCAAAAACGTAATATGTTGCTAGTTGTTTCATTTTGCATAAAAATACATAAGTTATGTGATACTAAACAAAGTTTATTTATACTATATTTTCAAATGATTAAGTTTTTGTGAATAAGGTCAACGATTGATCAAAATTAATGAGATTCGTTTTAAGGTAAATTTTTTAATTAGCATGTGATTGTTTAGCTTTGGTATTCCATTAGTCATTATTGTTAATTTATTACCTAAAAATTGTGCAAAGCCAAACTATTATTACTCTACTTATTGTTGGAATAGTCATCAGTAAAACGCTGATAGGCGTACTGATCTACTTTTTAATCCGAAAAAATCGGTTGTTAAAGGTCGAGCAGCTCAAATTGACGACCGCAAACAGTATCCTCAGTGAACAGGCAATTCGTATTCACCATTATAATGAGGAATTAAAAATTGCCGAGAGTTTCAAGACTAAAGTTTTATCGATTGCCTCACATGATCTCAGAGCACCATTTGCATCGGTCGAAATTTTGTTGGCGATTGATGATATTTCTCTAGTTGATAAGGAGGAGCTTAAACTCATCTTTTTAAATCTAAAAGGACAGGTGGTCAGATCGCGTACGATGTTGGAAGAGGTCTTACTATGGACAGAGTCACAACTCCGGGATAAACTTGAAAATACCGAGAACTGTAATATTCGCGATCAAATTGATGCGGTATTGGGGATCTATACGCTAGAAATCCAACGTTTCAATATACAGATCATAAATTCGGTGAATCCGGATTTTTGCGCGGATACACATAAAGGAATTCTCGCTTTTGTGCTAAGAAATGTGATTAGCAACGCCATTAAATATGGACGAGTCGGCGGTAGCATTGTGTTGCAACTGATAGATGATCCGAGCGATCGGTGGGAACTCATCGTAAGCAACGAAGGGGAAGAACTTACGTCGGAAGTCCTCCATAATCTAAATTTTGTCAATAGCTGGGATCGTAAAAAATCTGAGAGCAAAAATGGTGCAGGGTTGGGGATCTCCCTCTGTAAGGATTTGATCAAAAGGATTGATGGAAAAATGCAGTTCGAGAATCAGCATGGTACAGGCGTTTCTGTTCGGATCTCGTTTCCGCGGAAGGCTTATCAGGCTGTCTCTTGATAACAATCAATCTACTGTAAAAGCCCGATATAGATCGGGCTTTTTTATGAAGAATTAAATGACAAACTTAGTTTTTCATGAAAGATCGGTTGGTATTAAAGATCCGAAAAACCAATTATTTTGCGGCTTTTCCAGACGAAAAACACATCAAGGGTGTTGAACAAATTTTACTTTTTGATAGCCTCTAGCATAAAAAGTCCTTCAGTTTCGAAAGGGAGTTCAAGAATACGATTTTGGGCATCCATATCGACTTCAATAGAACCAAATCCAACTGCTTCCAATAGTTCGACGTCTTTAGCAGGACGTGGATGTGCACTGATGTCTAATGCCGATTTGATGTCATTGATCTGATCGATAGCGCCCGATGAGCATTCATCGTGCCTTTCGGTACTAAAGACCGTTTTCCCAAAATCGGCATCCAGGTTGATCAGTTTTCCGCCCGGCTTAAGCACACGTTCCATCTCGCGGTAGCATTTTTCAAGATCGGGGATGGTCCACGTCATCAACCTGGTGAAGACGAAGTCAAAGGTGTTGGCTTCAAAATGTAGTACTTGCGCATCCATGACCCGATAGTCTACGCGAAGTTCTAGTTCTTGGCTGACAAGTTTTGCATATTCAATCATCTGCGGGGAGAGGTCAACGGCGGTAACCTCAAAACCCGCAAGGGTCATAATGTTGGCGAAATATCCCGTAGCAGTACCAACCTCAAGTACTTTATTGCCCGTAGTCTGGCTACGGACGGACTTGAAAAACGCTAGCCAGTGTTCGGTCTCCGGCCGGGACCAAGCTTCATCCCTTTCCTTGCGCCAGGAGCTACTACGGTCATTCCAATATGCTGTTATTCTTTTAATCATCGTAATAATTTTAACGGGTACAAATTTATCCATTTTATCAGCAACAATTGCTGGAATTTGTGTCATATCTCCGATCAGCTTATTTTGGGTTTTTATTCTCCTTGCCTCAGCTGCGAACATAAATATCACCCAGCCAATTCACCAACGTAGTAATAAATAATAAGCAATACCTGTTGAATATTACACGATGACGTGGGGGAGTTTGCCGAGGAAAACAAATTTTAGCTGTTTTTTGATTGTTTCAGTTCATCAATCGTCCGGTTGTATCGATCATAAATGACTTTTTCAGGTTCAAAATTTGGATTAGGTTTCCAATATTCTTCGATCTGAATCGTATTTTCCCTTAAGGTGGTCTTTGAGCTCAGTAGTGTTCCTTTTCCATGGACTTCGTTTATGTCAACGGGGTTGATGGTGGAAAAATGTTTCTCTAGCATTTTCTGGATTTCGCGAAAATTGCTGCAATTTTCGTAAATAACGACCTTTTTACTTGTTTTTATCAAGGGTAAGAGAACTTTCGCTATCCATCCTGGCTTTTCTGAGGCGATTTGCAATGCCGGTTGTGTCAGATAAAAGTTGAACTGCGCCTGGTCGTCGCTGTGGTAGTTGCTGTAGATAATGGTCTCGATAATTTCCCAGGAGATAAATTGGGTTGTTTTTAGCAAGGGGATTTGATAGTATAGGCCTTTATGATCGGATGTTACACTTTCCTGTTGGGCAATCTGTCGTGTTATGGTTTTTTCGGATACTCGAAATCCAACGGTCATACCGTACAGGATAATACCGGGGAATAGTATGAAAAGTCCAGAAACGACATATCCTCCCACAACTTTGCTTTCATGAACCATCATCAATATGGTCAGAGCTATTCCGATGCAGATAAACAGCCCAAGTAATAATTTAATGACTAAAAGAGGATTAAACTTCATTTGCTCAAAGCGCGTGATTTTTAGCTAAATGTACTAAAACTTCTTGATGTTTTAGAAAACATTTGGGCGTTTTGAAAAGAGGCAGTTCGTTGCTGATATGTCAATAATTAGTATATTTGCTTCACTAGCGATACATGAAAGCGAAACAATTGATATGGATTTTACTGCCGCTGATGCTCCTGCAGAGCTTCTCGTCGGTTTGGCTATGGACTGTTTTTGAATTTAACAGAGATTATATCGCTAAGAATGAGTGTATCAATCGATTCAACGAAAAGGCACTTTCCTGTAGAGGACAATGTATTTTGATGAAGAAAATGCGTGAACATGAGGAGAAGGAACAAAAGAACCTGGAATCTCGTATAATCGACGTTGTATTTATCAATAATCAGCAATGTTTTAACCTTGATATCGCTTTTTTTGAAGAAGCGGCTGCGGAGACCTTACTTCCAGCATATCAGGCAAACTATAGCTATAGACCAATCTTTACTATTTTTCATCCACCTTTGGTTTAAGTCATTTTGCTTTTCGTACGGGCTGTCGGCATGTTGACTGATGGCAGGTACTGTCTATTTTCAAAAGATTTAAATCAATACATATGAATTTATATTCCCGTGTCGGGACTGTCGGGGGCGTAATCTTACTGCTACTCGCGTTTTCAGTTACTTTTTCAACTTCATCCTGTACTGCCGACCATTCAAAAAAGAACGGTAAGAATGCTACGGATTTTATCCTGCCTGAGGAGTCCGATCTGGTCTTTATAGCGGATACTGTTTGGGATGTTACCAATTATACCGTATATGCGGATGCCAAACTCAACAATAAATATCATACCATTTATCTGCGTTTAAGAGATACCTCGGGAATTCCGATCAATGACAAATCCCTTGATTTCTATCCAGAAATGAGTATGGGACGTATGAAGCATGGAGGCCCCTTTGAGCATCCCGTCGCGCTCGGCGAAGGCTGGTATCGAGGCCCAATGGTTTTTATTATGGCAGATATCCCGCAGATGGGAAAGGGCTGGCAATTACATACGATACGTAGTCACAATCGCCTAAAAGATACACTTGCCATCAAGATTCCGGTTACTTCAGCAGCAACCATGCGAACAATGAGCTCAGGAACTAGAGACGATAGTCGCGTATTTATTTCCTGCCTATTGCCTGATAACGTAAAGCAGGGAAAGCATCCGATCCGATTTTTAATGAATAAAATGGATGGTCATCATTTTCCGGTATTAGATCATTATGTCGTTAAACTAAAGATCAATAGGCCTACTACGGAAACGGGGTCTTCGGAAAATTTTGCTGCTGAAAGTACAGGTAATGGTTACTATGAAGGCACTGTTAATTTTTCTATGCCTGGTCGTTGGGAAGTCATTGTCGAACTATGGAAAGAGGGCAAAAAATCAAATCAGGATGATATAAAATATCTGGTGCAGGTCACTTAATACAAACAGAATTTATTTTACCAATATACTTAAACAATAAAAATGAAAAAGAGAATCAACGTAATCCTAGGCTGTTTCGGTTTTGTAGCTATACTGGCGTGCAGCGGAAATGAGGGTACAAAAGTCAAGAAAGAAGATAGTGCCCAGCAACCTTCCGTAGATGAGCCTGCGGCTATGCTCGATTATAAAACAGAGGGATCCAAAGGTGTAGGAACCATTACGTCCTTTGAACACAAACCCTTTGATGCGCAGCTTGCAAATAGAGGTGTAGAACTATTTGTGTCGAAATGTGCAATGTGCCATAGTTTTGACCGCACATTAGTAGGACCATCATTGGATGCTGTCATCAAACGTCGTACCCCGGAGTGGATTATGAACATGATGCTAGATCCGGCAACCATGCTGGAGAAAGATGCCGACGCAAAAGTACTTAGCAAGGAATATGGTTCGCCAATGATTAGTTTGGGCTTGAAGCAAGAAGAGGCACGTGCCATTTTAGAATATTTGCGCGAACGTAATAGCACAACAAAATAGATCGGATCAATGAAGTTTCAGCGCTGTAGATGGTGGTTTTGTATGATAATGGCTTGGGCAATATGTGTGCAGGCAACCAATCTATTGTGGGCATTTATTGAATTTGAGTGCAATCGCACGTATATCGAGCAAAATCTCTGCGTCAATCGTTTTGAACCGGCAGTGAGCTGCAAAGGTTTCTGTTTCCTCAGCGAAAAGACGGTTGAACAAAAGGATGTGAACAATGTGCTTGCCAAAATGAAGGGGGTGGAAATATTGGTCTTTGTGCAGTATGTGAAGGAAATCTTGCTGTGCTATCCAATAGTACCTGCTGTGAAGACTGTCTATCCGAAAGACTTTGCCTCCGATACCTTCGGAGGTATACTACCTGAAATTTTTAGACCGCCTATCATTTGATTATTCTACAAATATTTTTTTACAGAATAATCATAAAGAAATGGTAATACGAAAAGAGAAACTAGATTTTCTAAAATTAGAAGATATTGATTCCACTTCGAAGGGAATCGTTATTATGCCTATAGCAGCTTTTTTACAAGCTAAAGCAAATCAAAATACGCTCCATCTAAGATCTTTTTATACCCTTTTGTTTATCAAGGGTGGTGAACTGTCTATGGTAGCGGATCAGAGCGTACAGATTATAGCTGCCCATGATATAATCAGCATAAATTCAAATTGTGTGTGTAGTTTTCAGGCAGGTTCGTCTGTAGAAGGATACAGTGTCTTATTTACAGAATCTTTTTTCATGGAAAGGCAGAACACTGCTGTAAGAAAATCCTTTCATTTTTTAAGGAGTAGATGTAAGCACGCTTTTGTGCTCTCAAAAGAAGATATGATCAGTTGTCTACATATAGTAAGTTTGATGGAAACTGCTTATAATTCAGTTAAATTGAGTGCTCACGGTGTATTGAGCCGCTATTTAATTATGTTGCTCCAGATTTTGGGACGGCAAATCGTGGTCGATCATGTAGTTGTAAAGCAGGAGGATGATGACGATAAAATCCGAAGTTTCGAATCTTTGGTTGATAGTCATTATGCGCAGCAGCGTTATCCGTCATTTTATGCAGAGCAATTGAATATATCGATCAACTATCTTAATCGGATTTGTCGAAAAAAAAGATCGACGAGCTGCGGTACTATTATCCGTGGACGCATACTATTGGAGGCCGAGCGATTGCTTTATCATACTTTTAAAACGGTAAAAGAAATTGCCTTTGAACTTGGTTTTGAAAATGTACCATATTTCAGTACATTTTTTAAAGCAAATAAAGGAATGAGTCCTGAGGAGTTTAGGAAAAATTGTTGATGTAAATATCACTAAAAGCCTTTTTCATGTAGTTGAAAAAGGCTTTATGTTTATTTTTTCTTTTCTGATTTTTTCTTACCATCAACAGGTAAATCCAATATAGCCATTAATAATAGATAATAACCTTTTTCCAATCCTATTTTTTGTGCTTTTTGGTGTATAGTGTCCATATCTTTAGTCAATTATTGTTTAAATTCTATTTTGCTATTTGGGTAAACAGAATCAAATGCTGTACCCAAAAGCTTCCCTTGGCCAGTTAACCGTATTTTTAGGGTGTAAATAACGTAGCGCATTCACTTTGTGAAAAAAAATACGGACTGCTCAAGTATTTAATGCAGTGAACGTATCGGACGTATCCGCAGTGAGATGTAAAAAGTACATGAACGTCATTGCTGTAAAACATTTTCAAGGCCAGTATTGTCATACTTCCAATTAATAATTAAAACAGGTATTTATGAAAAAGATAATTCCATTTGCGCTCATGTCGAGTTTATTGGTGCTCGTGTCGAGCTGTGCAGCAATTGAAGGTATATTTAAAGCTGGTGTATGGTCGGGCATCTTATTGGTTGTTGTCGTAGTCGCTATTGTCATTTGGTTGGTGAGCAAGCTGTTTGGCGGATCAAAATAATGATATGAAATAGGATTTTCACTAATTAGGGACTTATTGTTTTTCGACGAGATATTTCCAGTAACGTTTGGGAACATGTCTTAAGTGAAGCTTCAGGTTTTTGCGTGATTCAATAGAGGTATTCTTAAAATAAGTCTTCCAGAGATGCTGATAATCTTTTTCTTGAGGATCGAGATCCACTTCTAGCTGATATGGATCTTGAACCTCATGTGTATTGTTGTTGGATACCTCCAAGATATTTTTGCGATCATAATGGAAGCCATAGTTTCGCCGTATATCATAAATTAACCAGCACTGGTCGGCAAATCGGTTTTTAAAGAAGTCTACAACCAGGGGAATCACATTGAAATCGGGTTCAACGATGGCTGTGTAGAGATTATCGTTAGACTTGACAAATCGGATAAAAGCTTTCATGCGGTGTCGTTCGCGGCTGATCTTTTTGATCGTCTGATGGATACGGAGTACAGGTGGGTATCCATAATTGCGTATATCCAATTTTCCCCTTCGAAAAAGTTCGATGATCAACCGAAATCCATTGAGCCATTCAGATTGATTATCGGACAAAAAGTTATGATAAAAAATTTTTGTTTCTTGTGCTCCGAGTATCTTTTCCATTCCCACTAAAATGCGCATGGCTTTTTTTACATCAGTATGAACCTGTCGCTTCTCCGAAAAAATATTAATTTCCATAGACTTTTCTGTTGTGGGAATGCTATCAAATTCTTTCCGTTCAAAGGCTTCAAATACACAACAGAGGTATCCGGAATAACTTCCGTCAAAAATATAGTCCATTAGAAAAGTGTTAGCTGTGTATTGGAAGCCGTGACCAGTGTACGCGGGTTACTTTCAAGAATAGACTTTCTGATTTTTTCGGGATAATGGAAGCCTCCTGCTATGCATGTATCTTGGCAAACCATAAAATATTTGGCGCGATTATAGGCAATTCCTATTTTTCGAAGTTGATATTCCTTTAATTTTCCATATTTGCGCGACTGTACAATTTTGTTTGCGGATTGCCTGCCAATACCGGGGATTCGGATAATCCACTCATACGTAGCGCTGTTGATGTCGATGGGAAAGAATTGTGGGTTGCGTAGCGCCCAAGCAAGCTTAGGGTCTATTTCTAGATCGAGATGTTGATGCGTGCTGTTGAGTATTTCATGAAGCGAAAAACCATAAAACCGAAGTAGCCAATCCGTCTGATAAAGTCTGTTTTCACGTACAAGAGGTGGTGATGTCCCAATTTGGGGAAGGTTGGAATCGGTCGCGTTGATGGGAATATAGCCCGAATAATAAACCCGTTTGAGATCGTAATCTTTATAGAATGTATTGGCGGCCTGCATAATCTGTAGGTCGCTCTCTGGAGTTGCTCCAATAACCAGCTGTGTACTTTGGCCTGCTGGTACAAACAAGGGTGTTTTCTTCTCTTTTTTTCGATCCTGCCGAAGGTTGAGGATTTCATTTTTAATAATCGCTAGAGGCTCGCGAACGGATTGATGATCCTTTTCGGGAGCAACCAGCTTGAGTCCCTCCTCAGTGGGAATTTCGAGGTTCACACTCATCCGGTCAACATATAGACCTGCTTCTTTTAGTAACGATTCACTCGCACCCGGAATGGCCTTTAGATGGATATAACCATGAAACCGTTCTTCCGTCCGAAGTTTCTTGACGACCAACATTAAGCGTTCCATGGTATAGTCGGCAGATTTGAAAATACCCGAACTTAAAAAAAGACCCTCAATATAATTACGACGGTAGAAGTTCATGGTCAATTCGACAATTTCCTTTACCGAAAATGCTGCCCGTTGTACGTCATTGCTTCGTCGGCTCACACAAAATGAACAGTCGTAGATGCAATAATTGGTCATTAAAATTTTTAGCAGGGAGACGCAGCGACCATCTTCGGTGTAGGTATGACAAATGCCACTAGTCGATGAATCACCTATACCACCACTATTTTTTCGTTTACTTCCGCTTGAGCTGCAACTTACGTCATACTTAGCGGCATCAGCTAATATTTGCAATTTATCATCAAAACCAAACATGATTTATTTTCTACTATTTTGATGTAAAATTACTAATATTATTAGTATTAAGGATGCGTAAAATTACTTGATTTGCCTTTTTTTATTCGTACTTTTCCCCTTTCACTACCCAAGATAGCCTGAATTTGCTGAAAAAATAAACGATTTTCTACAGGATACTGTTCCTTAATAAACGACATATTATGGCAGAGAATAATTTAAATAACAAAGAAGCTTTAGATAAGCTTAAAGCAATTGTAGATCAAATCGATGTGGGAACAGTCTGTTCATTCCCAGCTGAATCGGAGTACCCACATGGGGTTCCAATGAGTAGACAAGAAGTAGACGAAGATGGAGATATTTGGTTTATTTGTTCTGCTGAGAGCGATACCTTTAAGAATATTGCACAGAACCCAAAAGCTTCCTTATTTTATGCGGACCCAAAACACTACACCTTTCTAAGTATAAATGGTAAAGCGAGTCTTTCGCGAGATCAGGAAAGGATAGATCGTTACTGGAACAAAATGATGGAAGGATGGTTTGAGAAAGGTAAGGAGGATCCCAATATCCGATTGTTGCGTGTTACGCCTAAAGATGCTCATTATTGGGATTCAGACTCCAATATGATTGTCAACCTGTTTAAGATGCTAAAAGGTAGACTAACAGGTGAAACGGAAGATATAGGTAAAGAAGGAGATCTGAATATTTAAGTTTATTAACTGAAGAATTTACAGCAAATACAAGCTCCTCAGCGTTAAAATGAGGAGCTTTTTATCGTAATCAATAAACTGCTTACAGTCTTCACGCGTTCCCTTTAATTACACGCAGAAGCACTGCAATGATAGCGATAACCAAAAGAATATGAATTAGCCCTCCGCCAACAAATCCGCCAAAAAAACTGATTGCCCATATCAGGACCAAAATAACAGCGATAGTATATAATAGATTTCCCATAGTAATGATTATATGTGTTTATTGAATAACAATATTTATCCAGCTATGGTTTACTATTTTTTTTCTTTTTTCCACTTACGGATTCTCCCGACTGCATTTTGATAAGGTGAAGCGGTGTTAAATTGAATCATTCTGCCTAAGGTCCATTTTCCATACCAGGTTACACCATAAAGCTGCATGTTTGTTTTTTGCTCGAGGAGTTCCATAATTGTTAAAACAGTTTGATCTAGTTTTGCGCACAAAGTCGTAAAATCGAGGTCGGCATAATCCTGATAAAATTTTTGAGCCAGTTTGCCTAGTTCATTCCATTTAAAACCAGTCTCCGGAAAATCAACCTCTTTGTCATCTTCACTTTTCTTATTCCATTTGAGAACCAGCTCACCCCAGCCAATTAAATAGGAAATTAGATTATTTATACTCATTACTGTTCCTTTAGCATGACCCTGGAGTATAAGAAGATTAGTTTGACCGATTGGAATATCGGAAAGTTCACAGACAAGATTACTGTAATTTGTACGGATAGCTTGAAGGAGTTCGTCTTTTGTGGTTGGTATAGCCATGGCATAAATGTGAATCATGCATAAGATACAGATAATTATGTAAAATTGATTCGCTCAGGATGGAGTTGTAGAGCAGAACGCGTTCACAAGCTCACAACAGACAATGTTTGACAATTCCCTTTGTTTTAGTCTGATAGCCTTTTTTGAATATATTACTGGAATTGAAAAAACTGAGCCTATAAAAGTGTAAAAAATATGGTTTAATTAGTTTTTTTTGATAAAATTTATTGTTTTATTGTGATCATATTGTGTTTTATTCTGTTTATAGCGAATATTGTTGTAAGCATTTAAGTGGTGTTTTACAGAAAAAATACTGTATGAAATGTGCTGCCGATGAAATAATAAACTGAAAAATTGATACAAACATGAAAAAGATTTTATTGTTAGTGACCGTGGTTATGTTCGCCGTTTCGGGCGCATTCGCTCAGATCCATAAACCTGTAAAATGGACTGTGGCCAGCAAAAAATTGAACAACAAGGAAGCTATGGTTTACGTGAAGGCTACCATTCAAGATGGTTGGCACATTTACTCTCAAAATGTAAAAGATGGAGGACCAATTCCAACATCTTTCAATTTCAGTAAAGCCGCTGACTATGCGTTGGTAGGTAAGACTGCTGAACCAAAACCAAAGATTAAACACGAAGAGGTTTTCAAAATGGATGTAGGATACTTTACAAATGAAGTGATCTTTCAGCAAAAAGTTTCGCTCAACAAAGGAACTGCAACAGTAAAAGGTACAGTGGAATGGCAAGCTTGTGACGCTTCACAATGTCTTCCTCCCGATGAATATGCTTTTGCTGTAACGATCAAATAATGTCATAAATAACAGCAATTAACCATCTAAAGCGATTTGGTGCTTGGGATAATTGATAGAAAAAGGAAAATTTAAGGATAAAGGCGAGGTATGATTACCTGGCCTTTTTTGTTTAAGAGCCCTTTGGTATAAAAAATAGCCCCTTTGGTATAATATGTTAAATCTATTTTTTACGGAATTTTAGTTTTGTTTAAATGGATTACACAAACTTACTTCAGCAGGCAGATCTTTTTTTAGTGCAGAGTTACCGCGAGAACCACAATCCACAACTGTGTTTTCACACGATTGATAGGGTTCGTGATATTGTAAATGCGGTAGTTATCCTGAGTGAAAAGTATAGCTTGACGGTCGAAGATAAATTCGTCGTAAATTGTGCCGCTTATTTTCAGGATATAGGTTATCTATTTGAAGGGGTAAAAGGAACCCGTCAGAGGAGCGTATCTGCAGCAAGGTGTTTTTTACAGGAACATTTGGTTGGAGAGTCCGTAATCAAAAAAGTTGAAATGTGCATTTTTGCAACAAGGCCCTCGAAAAAGCCAGAAAATCTGCTGGAGGAAATAGTTGTGGATGCGGTCTCATTTCATTTGGGGAGTAAAAGTTTTGTTGACCTTAATCAAAGGATGTATCTGGAAGTAAATTATAGAAAAAATCAGGTGGTCGATGAACGTATCTGGTGTGCACTGACCCTTGCCTTCTTGCGAACCCACAGGTACTTTACGAAGGAAGCGCGAATATTGAAGGAAAGTATAAAGAAAAATAATATAGCCTATTTTGTGAAGTTGCAAATTACAGGAAAACAGTTATTGGTCTAATGTAATGGTGTGTTTTATGGTAAAAATGATAAAGATAGATCGATTAAAGTTGAAGCATTGTACACTAGTTTGTTTTTTGATCGTGGGATTGTTCGGTTTCAAGACCGCATGTTACGGACAAATGGGGTTTGGACTTCGGGTTGGTGGTAATATTTCGCGTGCAAGTGGGAATGCATTTGGCGCCAATAGAATGGGATATCAATTGGGGGGAGATTTGATATTTGGGCTTAATAGCAAAATGGATATTCAAGTTGAACCTAGTTATAATTTAACCAGAATACGTGTTAATGACAACACAGCTTCCCTTTCCGGAGGTTTGTCTAAAGGGACCCGTTCGCTGAAATATCTCAACACTCCGGTGTACCTTAAAGTTAATTTTACAAGAAAATTTTCCATCCTGGGCGGTCTAGACCTTAATATGTTGCTCAATGACGACGCTTATAAGCTCAATGATGGAACACCAGCATTCAACAGTCGTACACGGATAGGTTACGCATTAGGGATAGACCTTGGCGCGCTGTATTTTAGATACCGACAGTTCAAAAAGAATAATAAAATTGTAGACAACTGGGATGCGCATATTGACCAGTATCAACTGGGATTTAAAGTGCGTTTGTTTTAAGCGAATAGATCCACTGGTAGGTAACCTTTACAGACTTTCCTGTGCTGTAAGCTGAGCCGCTCTGATTTTGCTACATCAGGCGGCTTTAACTTTTTTATTGATTAACCATTTGTTGTGAAGATGTTTATTGCTGGATATCAAGGATATTTCAATATCTTGTGTAGACAAACCAATAGTTCCTTCCGCTAAATTCGGGACGGCAATAAATTATAAACGAATGGATAGAAGAAGTTTTTTTAAGAAAGCCAGTTTAGTTGGCCTGGGCGTATTGGTCAGCAAATTTCCTGTATGGTCAAATACCGTATTTGCCTGGGATAAACCTGTTCACAACATTCCAGAGGAAAAAAGTCTCAGCGAGCAATGGTTTGATTCGCTGTATGAAAAGGGTAAAAAAATTACTTATCGAAAAAGTAAAAATGAGCTTCGGTACATTGGAATGCCTGTGGGTGGTTTACATTCGGGTACGGTCTATATAGGAGGTGATGGTCGGCTATGGTTGTGGCAGATATTTAATACGGATTATGATGGTGAGCGTGAGGGGATAGAGCCCAAAAATGTACAATGGAACAATGGAAAAGAATTGGCACTGTGCGGCCGAGGGATGGATCTGCTTATATTGAGCCTGCTATAGCAGACAACCTGCGGACTATGGAACAGGGCTTTGCGATTTCGACCTTAGTCGATGGAAAGCAGGTTATCAAGGAGCTTAGGGAAAACCACTGGGATGAAGTTACATTTGAAGCAACATATCCAACATGTCGAATAACCTATAGCAGTATCGATTTTCCATTGGATGTGGTGTTGGTCGCCTATTCGCCATTTATTCCTTTAGATCAGGACAATTCTTCGTTGCCACTTACCACAATACATATCGAATTGCAGAACAAGGGCGGCGCGCCAGTCGATGTAACGGTTACGGGCTGGATGGAAAATGGTGTACATAAAGGGCGGAAAGATTTTGATACTGTAAACAAACGCTCTTTCCTCGCGGAACATGCCGATACTCAAGTGTTGCTTTTTAGTTGCGATCAGGTTCCTACTCAAGCCATGGAAGCTGGCGACCATGGATCAATGGCTTTTACCTGTATTGATATCGAAGCGCAACCCACGACGAGGTTACAGGAATGGCCTGTAAAACCGCAGGAGGTAAAGGCGGATAGGGTGGATTCGACCGTCGATTTTTCGGATTTGCAAGTAGGTGCCTTTACGGTAAAACGGACAATAAAAGCGAAGGCGACAAGCCAAATTTCTTATGCAATATCTTGGTATTTTAACAATCCACACCCTAAACTGAAACTTCACCTCAAGGATGCGCAATCAGGTTATTGGTATGGTGCCAGGTTTAATAATGCGGCCGAAGTAATCAATTATTATTTGAACAATCGTGAAAAACTCGAGAGCGAAACCATGGCATGGCAGCAAACCTGGAATGATACAACACTGCCTTACTGGTTTATGGACCGCACTTTTGTCAATATAGGCACACTGGCCACAGCAAACACCATGCGTTTTGCTTCGGGAAGATTTTGGGGCTGGGAAGGAGTAGGGGCATGTGCCGGTACCTGTACGCACGTTTGGCAATATGGGCAATCCATGGGCAGGATATTTCCGGATCTTGAACGTAATTTACGTGAAGTGACGGATTTAGGTGTTGGCTTTCAGTCTGATACCGGTGCCATCATCTTTCGTGCTGAATATGAAAAAAGACCAGCTATTGATGGGCAGGCTGGTGTTATTCTACGCTTCTATCGCGATCATCAGATGAGCAGCGATAGCGAATTCCTTAAGCGAAACTGGCCTAAACTTAAGAAGGCAGTTCAATTTTTTCTTGATCAGGATAAAAACAAGGATGGTATGACCGATACGCCAATGGAAAATACACTCGATGCGGTCTGGGAAGGTGAAATTGCCTGGATTGTCGGGTTATGTCTCGCAGCAATACAGGCTGCTGCATTGATGGCGAAGGAAGTAGGTGATAAAACCTTTCAAAAATCGTGTTTGGAATACGTTAGGAAGGGATCTGAAAATATGGATAGCAAACTCTTTAATGGAGAGTATTATATTCATCGTCCCGATATGCTGCAGGGGCGAAAGATGCTAGGCTCTTATAATACCTGTCATATTGACCAGGTTTATGGTCAGGCCTGGTGCAGACAAGTGGACATGCCGGGGGTCAATCGTCAGGAGAATGTTGTGTCTGCATTGAAAGCACTCTGGAAATATAACTTTACTATGGATGTTGGTCCCTATATAAAAACACATCTTGGCGGAAGGCCTTATGCCTTGGCTGGGGAGGGGGGCATGGTTATGAACACTAATCCAAAGAATGAAGACAAGGCTTATGGGGACAATACGACCTGGCAATTAGGTTATTTCCATGAATGCATGAGTGGCTTTGAACATCAGGTCGCAGCACATATGATGGCTGAAGGTATGGTTGACGAAAGTTTAACATTGACAAGGGTGATCCACGATCGCCATCATGCTGCCAAGAGAAATCCTTTTAATGAGATTGAATGCAGCGATCATTATGCACGTGCCATGGCAAGTTATGGAACCTTTATCAGCGCCTGCGGTTTTAGTTATCATGGGCCGAAAGGGCAGATTGGATTTGCCCCTAAGTTAGGAAAAGCAGATTTCAAGGCGCCTTTCACAACAGCAAAAGGATGGGGGACATATGCCCAGAAGCGAAAAACTAAAGGGGTATGTCAGTGTACACTGACCTTGAAATATGCTCAATTGATGCTCAATGAATTTCATCTAGGTGATGCGGATGACCTATCGCTCAATAAAAAACAACTCATTGTAAAGCAAAATGAAAGGTCGATTGAACTGGTTGAGCTGAAACGCACCGATGGGCGTCTGATCCTTAGTTTTAAGAAGCAAGTCATGCTAAAAAATGGAGATACACTAACAATACAATGGCTATGAAAAAATGGATAAATAATTTGCTTCTTTTCATGATGTTTGCTGTGATGGTCGCTTGTGAATCATCGCCACGTCATTTGGGTGATCCGCCGTTAAAACCAGACTGGAAGGATTTATTTTCGCAGCAATTACCTTTGTTAGGTCACCGCAATTGGATATTGATTGTTGATAAGGCCTATCCCGCTCCTGCTACCAAAAATATGCTGATTATTAATACGGGAAGAAAGATGCCTGAGGTATTGGATACCGCATTGCGACTACTCGATAAGCAAACACATATAAGACCTGTTTTTTACCAAGATAAGGAGCTTGGATACTTAGATGAAACCATCGCGCCAGGCTTAAAAGCATATCAGGAGAGTCTAAAGAAATTACTTCCGAACATAAAATTAACCCCGCTGATGCACGAAGAAGTATTTGCGAAAATGGATAAAGTAGCACAGCTTTTTGGTGTTGTCGTACTGAAGACCGAGTCAACTCTACCCTACAGTTCCTTGTTTATAGAACTGGACTGCAAGTATTGGGATGCTGATCGTGAACGTATCTTAAGGCAACGTCTTGCTGATCAGGTGAAATGAAACTTATCTTAATCATTGATAAGTGTTAAGGGCATTTGGAAGACTTTTGGTTTAGTGCGCACAATAATAAAGCAACAATGTTGCATTTAATTGTTATTGTTTTTACATTTGTGAAAACGAAATTACTATGAGCAGCATTTCCCAAAAAACTAAATTGCCTGTCACCGTTTTAAGTGGATTTTTAGGCGCAGGAAAAACAACACTATTGAATCATATTTTACACAATAAGGAGGGTAAGAAAGTGGCCGTCATTGTCAATGATATGAGCGAAGTGAACGTCGATGCACAGGCTGTTGAGCGCGAAAATGTACTTTCACGAACGGAAGAAAAATTAGTAGAGATGAGCAACGGATGTATTTGTTGTACATTAAGAGAGGATTTGATGGTGGAGGTGGAGCGACTAGCGAAAGAAAACCGTTTTGATTATCTTCTTATCGAAAGCACTGGTATTTCGGAGCCTATCCCTGTTGCCCAAACATTCAGTTATGTTGGTAATGATAATGCGATTGACCTGTCTACATTCAGTTATATTGACACCATGGTAACAGTTGTGGACTGTTTCAACTTTGCCAAAGATTTTGGAAGCGCCGACACCTTATTAGATCGGAAATTGACGGACGACGATTATGATAATAGGGCGATCGTAAATCTGTTGACTGATCAGATCGAGTTTGCGAATGTTATCCTCCTGAATAAGGCCGATCTGGTATCTGAGGAAACTTTGGGTACCTTGGAGGCTGCAATTGGGCGGCTCAATCCAGGTGCAAAGCGTATCCGTACACAATTTGGACGCGTTGATCCCCGGGAAATTATGGGTACGGGCTCTTTTAATTTTGATGAAGCTTCATCTTCGGCAGGGTGGATCAGGGAACTTGAAAATGAACATACACCCGAAACAGCAGAGTACGGTATTTCATCTTTTGTTTTTCGATCGCAACGGCCCTTCCATCCACAACGACTGCACCGCTACCTCAACGAGCGCTACCCGCACAATATCATACGAGCCAAAGGTCTACTGTGGTTGGCCTCCCGCCCGCATTTGGCCATTAGCTTTAGTCAGGCAGGCGGTAGCGTAAGGTTGGAAAGTGCAGGCTCATGGTGGAGTAGCATGCCCGAAGAGCAGCGTTATCAGTATCCCAGTTATGCCGAAATCAGAGCTGAACTTCTTAAACGTTGGCATCCGGAGTGGGAAGATCGAAAAAATGAATTGGTATTTATAGGTCAGGATCTGGATAAAGAAAAATATCTGGCAGAGCTGGAAGAATGCCTGTTGACCGAAGAAGAAGGCTATGACTGGCGTTTTACCTGGTGGAAAGACGAATTTCCTAAAAATATTTAAAACTATTTGCGATCTGCATCGGTTAAAAAAGTAAGTAATGTAGGTTAGATATTGTATTTTTCGAAGGTCAGGGGTTGATTTCCTGGCCTTTTTTATGCTGATTTGTCAGATCTTACCCGGAAAACTATACTGAACCTTTATCAATCCGAACATCTAAAAAAACAAACTTTTTTTGTGTTATGGTTGTGTTAAGATAGAAAGTTAGCTACGATTAAAAACAGGCGTATGGGTTTGTCAAAATATCGCGAAAAGCGTTCCGCAGGAAAAACACCGGAACCCTTTGGAGGAAGATCAAGCGGAAAGGAGTTGCGTTTCGTCGTGCAGAAGCATGATGCTTCGCATCTGCATTATGATTTTCGGCTGGAAATGAACGGGGTGCTCAAAAGTTGGGCGGTTCCCAAGGGGCCATCTATGGACCCATCTATCAAACGCTTGGCCATGATGGTTGAAGATCATCCTTACGATTACCGGAATTTTGAAGGTATCATACCAAAAGGACAGTATGGGGGTGGCACAGTGATCGTGTGGGATGAAGGGAGCTATGAAGCTTTAGCTCCTGAGACAAATGATATTGTAAAAATGGATAAGAATCTTCGACATCAGCTTTATAGCGGAAAGCTCAAATTCAGATTGTTTGGAGAAAAATTGAAGGGAGAATTTGCTTTGGTAAAAGCATATGGAAGAGGGGGGAATGAATGGCTACTGATGAAGTTGGAAGATCAATATGCAACACGCAAGGATGTCATAGCAAAGGATAAATCCGTATTGTCGGGAAAGACGATAGCGGAAATGGAAAAATCGCCCGATAAAGTCTATGGACAGCCTGTTGTTAAAAAGAATAGCATATCAAAAAATAAAAGCAAAAAAAGTAGGAATGCTGCTGAAATAATCAGCAACCAGTTGGAAGAAGTGCCTAAAAAGAAAAAGGCTGAGACGCAGAAACAAGCGTATAATATCACCGACTTGCTAAAGAAATTACCGAAGCAGGTCTTTTATAATACGGTGCAGCCCATGCTGGCGACGCTGATCGACAAGCCTTTTGATGATCAAAACTGGGTATACGAGGTGAAATGGGACGGTTATCGTGCTTTGGCCTTTATGAAAAATGGCAAAATAGAACTAAAATCCAGAAATGACAAAAGCTTCAATGAAAAGTTTTATCCAGTATATGATACCCTGAAAAGCATCGCGATCAATGCCATACTCGATGGTGAGATCGTTGTATTGGAAAAAAATGGAACGGCCAATTTTGCGGCCCTACAAAACTGGAGAAGTGAGGCGGATGGCGATTTGGTATATTATGTATTTGATATCCTTTGGTACGATGGAAAAGATCTAAAAGGTCTTTCGCTATTGGAAAGAAAAGCGATTTTAAAGGAGGTAATGCCGCAAAACGATTTGATTTTATTGAGTGAACATTTCGATACATCGGGCGTTGGATTTTTGAATGAAGCCCAAAAACTCGGTCTTGAGGGTATTTTGGCCAAACGCAAGGAAAGCGTTTACCATATACATGAGCGTTCAGCTGACTGGTTGAAAATCAAGGCTAATAAGCGTCAGGAGGTTGTTATTGGCGGTTTTACAAAGAACGAAGGCTCCAGCAAACTGTTTAGTAGCCTATTGGTAGGCCTATATGAAGGTAAAAAGCTTATTTATACCGGAAAGGTCGGAACAGGATTCAGTGCAAAATTACAACAAGAGCTGATGGCGCAGTTCAAACCCTTGGTCACAAAAAATAGCCCGTTTGATGACGAACCCGATATCAACAAATCCTCACGATTTAGACCCCGCCCTCCTCATGCTGCTGTCACCTGGCTACATCCCAACCTGGTTTGCGAAGTGAGCGTTACAGAAATGACCGGTGACGGCGTTATGCGACATCCCTCATTTGTCGGCATGCGTAACGATAAAAATGCCAAAAAAGTGATTCTAGAAGAAGAGCAGGCCGTTAATGAGATTATCGGCAAACAATCAAAAGAGGGAGATGGGATGCGAAAGAATAGTAAGGAAGGCAGTTCGGATAAGAAAAACTATAAAACAATGCTAAACCCCAAAGACAAAACCCAGGTTCAGAAGGTAAATGGACATGAGTTAAAATTTACCAACCTCGATAAACTATTTTGGCCTGACGAAAAAATCACCAAGCGCGATTTAATTAATTACTATGAGCAGGCTGCACCTTTTATTTTACCATACCTTAAAGATCGACCACAAAGTATGAATCGATACCCAAATGGTATCAAAGAAGAAGGGTTCTATTTCAAGGATGTTACCGATACAGCACCGGAATGGGCAGAAACCTATCTTTACCAAAGTGAGGCCGATGGCCGTGATCGGCATTATCTGGTCGGAAAAGACGAGGCTACATTGTTATATATGGCTAATCTTGGCTGTATCGAAATGAATCCCTGGAGTAGTACCGTCAGAAAACCGGATAATCCGACCTTTTGTATCATTGATCTGGATCCGGATAAAAATACATTTGATCAGGTTATTGAAACCGCCCAGCTCACCAAACAACTTTTAGATGATATGGGGGTACCTTCGTATTGTAAAACAAGTGGTTCCACGGGACTTCACATATATATACCATTAGGAAATAAATATAATTACGATCAGTCCAAGGAGTTTGCGCATATTATTGTCACCCTGATTCATGCGGAGCTACCCAACTATACCAGCTTAGAGCGAACTGTTCGTGCTCGGAAAGGTAAAATGTATCTTGATTTTCTTCAAAATAGACCACATGCTACCATTGCTGCAGCATATTCAGTACGTCCCAAGCCTGGAGCGACAGTGTCCATGCCATTACATTGGGATGAAGTTAAAAAAGGGTTGAAAATTAGTGATTTCACCTTGTTTAATGCGATTGAAAGAATACATGAGCTGGGTGATATCTTTAAACCTGTATTGGGGAAAGGGATCGATCTGAAAAAAGTAATTGATACACTCTCAAAAAAATAGTATTGATATAACCTGAATATAGAAACTCATTGACCGATCTATTCGGTGAAATATAAGTAACGAGATTGTAAGAATAATCATTAGCTATTTAGAATAGTTTTAAATAGATGACTTTGGATGTATATTTGGAATGCAGAAAAGGTATACCTTTTAACTGCATACTGATTTTATATTGAACGATTATTGTTAGCTAGATGAATAAAGTAGAACTGTTTGAAAATGAGCGCGCAAGTGGCTATGACCAATTTGTTGAGAGCTGGATTCCTAATTACCATTATTTTTTAGATCAGCTGCCAAAGCTCCTCCGAGAAACTGAAAATAAGGATTTATTGGTGGTAGGATGTGGCACAGGAAATGAAATAGAACGTTTTGTTGACACAGCAGAATCTTGGACAATAACCGGGGTAGATCCGTCGCCTGAGATGATTAGTCAGGCCCTGGAAAAATTTGAAGCGGACGAGAATGTTCATCTTGTCGAAGGTGTGGTAAGTGATTTGGACGAAGAGAAACAATATGGTGCTGCGACGCTTTTGCTTGTATTACACTTTTTAGAAGACAATGGCGAAAAATTAGTTCTGCTCCAAGATATTTCTAAGAGAATGATGTCGCAAGCACCCTTGTTATTATTAGATATTACGGGCAATAAGGAGCAGATTCAACAAAACTTGCAGTTGTTGAGGCTTCTTCTGCCCAAGGGGATAGATGAAATACAGGTCGCTCAAAGATTGCGAAGAATCGAGCATGAATTGTTGCATGTCTCGGAAGAACGATTAGCCGAGCTCTGTGAGGAAGCCGGATTTGAACCTCCTGTTCGATTCTTTCAATCATCGATTTATATGGGGTGGATAACCCGAAAAAAAGATATTATTTCCTTTTCTTAGCAAAGGGATTGAAGGAAAGCCCTGCATTAATATAAAACGAAGGATCGGGACTTGCTTCCCATACATAATCGCGCTGGGTTTTGTTTTTTTCAAATACGCGTGCACGAGGTATGGTTTTTAGTCCTGATTTAAGGGTAGCAATAAAAGATCGGCCTAGGTTATGTTCATAAGTCAGACCCGAATTGATCTCCATCTGACTGAAGGTATATACTTTTTCAGCGCCCTGAAAGTTATAGAGGTAGAAGATCGTACTATTTAAATCGGAACCTATTGAAACGCGGCCATTCCGTAAGACCTCTTTTCGAAGGTAGGCTCCTTTAGGTAAGATGACATCAAGTATCATCCCATTGGCAAATTGTTGCTTGTAGGCAAAGGTTGGGAAAACCGGAATAATTGCTGCCGGATCTATAAAGCCGATGAGGCCCACCGCCATTTGAATCTCCCGCGTAGCTTTTAGTACCACAGTAGCAGATAATATCCCATTAATGCGTTCTATTGCTTTTTCACTTCCATTGGCAGCAACCGTTGCGGTATAAAATGCTACTTTGCCCCATAAACGTGAATAACGGGTAAGATAAAGTGATTCGTAATGATAATGATATTGATGGGTTGACTGTATGGTGGATTGTGCGATGGGGTCTAGACGATTGGAGTTGACAGAAGTGAACTGATAGCCAATATTGGTACCCAAGTTCCAGGTTCTGCTCTTTAAAAAATTAATGTTGATACTACCTCCGGCTTGGTACATCGATTCTACTTTTGTTTTAGGTAAATCCTGACCTTGGAGTTTTGATGAATAACTGTATCCTGTATTGGATTCATAGGTCAAATTGAGGACCCGTGTTATGGGAAATTTGTCAGTAACAACAGCCCTCGCTTTTTGCTGTACGCTATCTTTAGTCTGTGCGATTGAAGTGGATATACGAAACAATAGTACTGACACTAAAAGTATTTTTTGCATAAATGTATGATTAAAATCATTGTAAGGATAGCCGAAATTTGTAGGTGGTATTTTTTTTTAGACCAACAGGTCTTGTTTTTATACAAAAGTCCAATTTAGGGGAACAGTGAAAAGGAACGTTAAAAATCATCTCCCAGTTTTGGTATAAAAAAAACAGGTCTTCGTATAAGAGATCGGATTCTTGCCAAGAAAAGCTTTATTTTTGTTATTTAGGTTAAAATCATTCTAATGCATGCAAGACTTCAATAATAGCATTGTTTTAAGGTATTTTACAGAAAATAAATTCAGGCCACTGCGACACGTGGTTTTTCTGATCGGTTTACTGTTGCTCTTTGCAAATGCAAATTCGAGTTCTCATTTTCAAGGGAGTTACCGGTTTTATTTTTCTATTATCCTATGGTTTGTATTCGTCTGCATGTTTTACGCCAATATGTATGTACTGATCCCAAAGTTTTTCTTTAAGGCCAAATATGAGTTATATGTCTTAGCATTGATACTGCTGGTAACGGCCAGTTTGCTGGTAGTCATGTACATTGCAAATTACATCTATTCCATTCATATTCCCGCTATAAAAAAACCGGAGTCGGACTCTATGGGGCTAATCGCCGCATTATTTATCTGTATTCCGATTATTCTAACCACCACGACATTTAAGCTTTTTAAACGTTGGTTGGAAGACAATAAGCGTATTTCTGAACTGAAAAACCTGGCTTTGACCACAGAGCTTGTTTCCTTAAAAAATCAGATTCAGCCACATTTTTTATTCAACATGCTGAACAACGTTAAAGCTTTAATTCGAAAAGATCCGACTATGGCTACCGAGGTCATCATGAAGATATCAGATTTTCTAAGATATCAGCTGTATGAAAATAACGATGATAAGACACTTCTGAAGTCCGAAATCAATTTTATAAGCAATTTCCTGAAATTGGAGGAAATACGCCGCGATAACCTAAAAACATGTATATCTTGCCCAATAGAATTGGAAAAAAAGGGTGTATTTCTACCGCCGCATCTATTTACGGCCTTTGTTGAAAACGCGATTAAACATAGTCTCAGCGCCGGTGATGCTGATACTTTCATCACAATCCATTTTTCTGAGACGGATCAGCAGCTTTGTTTTGAATGTGAAAATTCGAAAGATCCCGACAACTCATTCGTCCGAAGCAAATATAGCGGACTGGGATTGGCTAATGCCAAAAGACGACTGGATCTGCTGTATAGAAATGATTATGAACTTTCGGTGTCAACAACTGAGACATTATATAGCGTTAAACTTACTATTCCCTTATGAATTGCATTATTGTAGACGATGAACCCCTGGCTAGGGAGGAAATGAAAAATTTAATCGAAGAAATTTCGTCTATTCAGATAGTCGGTACATTTTCCAATGCGATATCGGCATTGGAATGTATTAAGACAAACCCGGTGGACTTGCTTTTTTTGGATATCGAGATGCCGACGGTCAATGGACTCGATTTTGCACAGTCTCTTCCAAATGACAAGCTGGTTATCCTGACGACTGCCTATGCGCAATATGCACTGAAAAGTTACGAATTGGATGCAATAGATTATCTGCTGAAACCGATTAATAAAGACCGCTTAGCCAAAGCGATCGATAAAGCAATGGCCTATAAAAAATTACTAGCGTTAAAAGAAAACCAAAGTACGGTTGAGAAGGCCAGTGAGGATGCACTTTTTATTAAATCGGATAGGAAATACTATAAAATTGCATTTACTGATATTCGCTTTATAGAAGCACTCAAAGATTATGTGGTTATCTATACCCGGAATAATAAACTGATTACTGCAATGAATTTGAAGACAATTCACCAGAAACTTCCGGTGAGCCTGTTTGCGCGTACCAGCAAATCCTATCTGATTAATTTATCGTTTATTGATTCTTTTGATAACCATACTGTTTACATCGATAAGTTTGAAATCCCGATTGGTGAGATTTATCGAGAATCTTTCTTTAAACAATATACAGGAGGGCTACTTTGATCGAATAGTTATCCTAGGCAACCACAAAGCGATCCAGAAAATCGACTTGGATACCATAACTACGTAGGAAATTTGTCAGATAGTCGACACAACACTCTTCTGTTTCGAACCGGAAAATAGCATCCTCATCATCAAGATCAACCGTGGCATCTTGTACTTGTGGAAGATGAGTTTTGACCAATTGCATCAAAAAATTTTTCTTGTCTTTGGTCTTCACTGAACTTTTAAAAATCATCACTTGCCTAACTTTCATCGCTACTAATTTATTTGCGTTCAAAATCATTTGATTCCCCAATCACCTGAGGTATCCTTACAAATTTATGTTCCTGGTGACACCGGGAAATCGATATTATACGAAAGCATTTAATTTTTATACAAAACAAGATTGAGCAGGCAGTGTACGCATGATGTACATCAAAAATAAATACCAGCGGCTATCAATTCTAAATTTCTACAGAAAGGGGAGGCATCTTTGTCAGGTGTTACAGTTAAGTAGCTTTTTAGTTTTTGAAATATGATTGCAAATTTAGTTATCCTATTTTTAAGCACGATAGTCGCTTTTTGGATCAGCGCTATCTGTGGAGGAGGGGCAAGTCTTATCCTTATACCTCTCTTGAATTTTATGTTACCTTCATCGGTCATTCCTTTCTCGTTGACTATCGGTACATTTACAAGTTCAGTCTCAAGAATAGTCGTTTTTAAACGGCATATCAACTGGAAAATCTTTTTATGGTTTGTACCGTTTTCCATTCCAGCTGTACTATTGGGGGGATATCTGATTAAATATATCGAACCCTCTTATTTGCAGTTGATTGTCGCGTTTTTCCTTATTGGAAATATCCCCCAATTATTTGGATCAAAAAATGCGGATTTGCCATCGGAAAATAAGTATTCGAAATCTTTTTTGGCAATTATTGGTTTTCTTTCCGGCTTTATTTCGGGAATTACAGGTGCGATTGGGCTGCTGTTCAACCGGTTCTATCTGAGAATGGGCCTTTCCAAAGAAGAGATTATAGCCACCCGTGCCGCAAATGAAGTGTTTTTACATCTCGTAAAGCTTATTATTTATATTATTTTAGGTTTGTATTCTAAGGCAGCCTTGGGACTGGGCTTGGCTATTGCCATAGCAACAATAGTCTCTTCAGTGACAGTCAAATTTATATTGCCCTATGTCAGTGATCAGCTCTTTAAAAAAATCGGTTATGGCGCTATGGTGGTTTCGGGAGCAGTATTGCTGGTTGGTAGTTCGCGTAAGATTGTCGATCAGGATAGTTTGCTGATTAGCTTCGCTCATTCGCCAAATAAAACCGAGCTTACTTTGAACTGGAGAGAAACAAATCTTGTCTTGGAATATAGTAAAGCTCACGGTCTGGAATTCGAGCGATCTATTCACTGGACTGGTCTGCCGCTTCAGCTCCGGCAAAAATACTTTACCCTCAGCAAAAACCATAGTAGTATCCATATCGAAAAGGTTATGCAGTTTAGCAAAGGAGCCAGCTATGAATTTTACGCCCATAAAGAAGGTGTATTGACACGATTAGATTAGTGTTTTTTTACGAGCAACATGTTTGTTTTTAACCCTAATCCTCCATTATAATTAATACTAATTCTTTATTAAAATATATAATCTACCTATTTAGTAGTTTATTGAAAAATATTCCTATATTTGAGCCGTAGAAATATTTAGTAGGAAGGATATGGCATTGGAATATTTAGCACAACAGGCACACGAACAACATTTAGATCAGGCTTTTTCGCGTAAAGAACAAATGATGATGCGTGCGTTATGTAGGCTTAAAATGTCTGATCGTGTTTTATATATCGGTGCTCATCCGGACGACGAGAACAATAAATTGTTGACCTTTTTGGCTCAACACCAGTTGGTCGATACGGCCTATCTTTCTGTGACGCGTGGTGAGGGTGGACAGAATTTTATAGGCACAGAAAAGGGACTGGATCTGGGTGTACTTCGGGTGCAGGAATCACTTGCGGCTCGTGCAATTGAGGGAACAAAACAGTTCTTTACACGTGCTAAGGATTTTGGATTTGCAAAATCTGTCGATGAAACGCTGGCACGATGGGATGAAAATGGTGTACTTGCCGATATGGTTTGGACCATCCGTTATTTTCGACCTACTGTAATTGTAACACGTTTTTCACCGGATGTCCCGGACTCACATGGACATCATCAGGCCTCAGCAATTCTAGCGGCAAAGGCTTTTGATCTGGCCGCTGATCCATCAGCTTATATAGAACAGCTATCCGAATTGGAGCCTTGGCAGGCTCGGCAGCTGTTGTGGAATGTGTATCAGGACAGTGGTGTTAAGGATATCGGTGGAGAAGTAAGGCCTTTGCCAGCGTATTTTTCGCTGCATATTCCAGTGAGACACGGCTCTTTGGACTTTCATTATGGTGAGATTGCTGCAGAAAGCCGTAATAGACATCGCTCTCAGGCCATGGGAAGTCTGGTTCGGCATCAGCCTAGCACCGAATATTTTGAATTATTAAAAGGTACACCGATCAGTTCGGAGAAACAGCAGGCTATTTTTAAACAATATACTGCTCAAGATTCTTATTCACTCGTATTTAATCGCTTGGTGGACGACCTCATTGCAAAATGTGAGTCAGATACAGCAGAACTTGTCTTGGAGCTTGGAACGATTTTATTTTGGATGAGGATTGTTCCCGATGGTCATGTTATCCATGAAAAGCGAGCTGAGGTAGAGCGTCTTCTGCTCGACTTTGCTGGTGTTTCTTTGGAAGTACAGGCTATTGAGGAACTGTGGGTACCAGGGACCGAGGTTAACATGGTCCTGAATGCGCATATCCCATCGGAATCCAATCTACAGCTGACCACGGTGAAAGTTCCATTTATTCGTAACGGAGAGCAAAAAGACTTTACTTTGTCACCTTCGAAGACGATCCATTTAAATGGTCAGCTTCTGGATACGATTTTACCTTCTTTTCCAACTTGGCTTAGTGCTGAGGGCGATGCACATAACTATGCGCCGGCGTCGCCTGCTGATGTTGTATTGACACAATTTGGGACTGAATTGTCTGTTCATTTGGAACTGCAGTTTGCTGGCTTACCGATTGCGGTTAAGCTACCTGTAAAACATGCTGCTGGTCCTGTTGCAGTTGCCCCTCCGGTGACAGCAACTTTTGAGTCGGATATCGTGGTGCTCTCTAATGCAACCAAACGTTCAATTGCTTTAGAGCTGCAATCTAATACCCCCGAAGCCTTAGCCATAAAGGTTAAGCTTACGCTACCGGATGGGCTCGATGTATTTCCGAAAGAAATTGAACTCAATATAGCGGGTAATGCAACCGAGAAGCTTAGCTTTGAGTTGAGTTCGCCTGCGCAGCAAGAATATATTCAAGAGATCGGCTTTGAGATTGAGACGGCTACAGGGCGGTATCCGTTCACATCCAGAAGTATTGTTTATCCACATGTTAATCAAGTAACTTACTTTCCCAAGGGCATATTGCGGGTGCTAAATTTACCCGTGAATATTACGGCCCAGAAAGTTGCTTATATTTCGGGGATGAACGATGAACTTGCAGGGAGCTTACGCCAGCTTGTTGGTCATTTGGAGATTATTCCATTTGAGTCAATTGGGGAAATGGATCTCTCAGGCTTTGATGCAGTGGTTTTGGGAATACGAATATACAATAGCCATCCGCTAATTACGGGATTTCATCAGCTTTTTCGTGACTATGTTGAGCAGGGCGGTGTATTTATAGGGCAGTATAATACGCCGTATGATTTGCATTTGACGGAGGTTGGAGCTTATCCTTTAGTGGTTTCCCCGGAAAGAATTACAGATACGGAAAGCCATATATCATTTTTGAACCCTTCCCATCGCATATTGAACTACCCTAATGTAATCGGACAGTATGATTTTCAAAATTGGGTGCAGGACCGGGCACTTTTTTTACCTCAAAAATGGGCTTCGGATTTTGAACCGATACTGCGTGGGCAAAATGGAGATAATCGTACGGAAGATGGGTTATTGCTACTGCACAAAAAAGGAAAAGGTTATTATATCTATAACAGCCTGTCGCTGTTTAGACAACTGCCAGCAGGAGTAGCAGGGGCATATCGGCTTTTTGCGAATATGTTATCCCTAGCTTCGCGTTAGACCAGAATCTTGTCGGGTAAAAAAAATCCCCAGTGCGTATTGACTGCACTGGGGATGGTATAACTGCTATTTTATGTCGATTTTTTCTAATCCTTTTTATGGAAAAAAGACGCTTTGGGAATATCGATCACTTTTGAATCATTGACATTGTACTGAAGTTTTAAAGTGAAACCTCCTCCAGCTTCAAGGAAATCTACAGCAATTGGGTGGTAGCCTGCTTCTAGCGCAATCTGTCCGCTTTTCATAATCGGTGCATGCTGTCCGTCATTATCAACGACAAGCTGATCATGTATCCGCAGGACACCACCATCATCACAAGTAAAATAGAAATTATAGATTCCTTTTTCTTTGACGTAGAGGTATCCTCTTATTTCTGCCCCAAAAGAAGGCATTTTGATGGTATCGCTTAGCGCTACATTGCTAATCACTTCCTGACGCACTTCGGGACCCGAAATGGCAGAAGTATTGGTAAAAGTTCCATTGAAAAATGTCGCCGTAAGACCCGGAACCACAGTGCTTTCATCAACTTTTATGCCCTTTTTCCAAGTATCATTTTTAAAATCAACCTGATAGAGCTCACTTTTTGCACCCGAAGGCGAGATTGTCGCAAAACGAATAGGGCCTTCTTTTTTAACGACAAGAGAGCCGTTCAGCACTGCGCTTTGCTTTGTTGGAAGACTACCATCAGTAGTATAATGTATTGGATTTTGGGGAAGTTCATTCGAGACTTTTAGTGTAGATTGTCCGTCGACAATTACCTGTGTTTCGGCGAAACCGTTGAGGTCTGGCATACGATACCGTAAACCCATTTTGTTCCAGAGTCCAAAGTGTGCAATCACTCGATTTCTATAGCTATCATACAGGGATTTGTTGGTCCATACGCGTTCCGATAAAGCACTTAAACGTGGGAGGATCATAAACTCTAACCGCGCGGTTGAGGGGATCATTTCTGTCCAGATATTGGCTTGTGCACCTTGGATCAAATGTGCTTTTTGGCTGGATACATCCGAAGGGACCACGCTCACATTGTACACGGCATCTAGGCTGCTGCTATTTGGAAGGTAATCAAAATAAAGCGGATTTGTAGGTGTCATAACGACCCTGTGACCACGGTTAACAGCTTCCATAGGTGCGTTTTTTACCCAGCCACGCCAGTACATGACCATCATGCTGGTATCGGAACTGCCGTCCAGTATTTCATCCCAGCCGATACTCTGTTTATTTTTTGAACGGATAAAATTGTTCACTCTTTTGACGAAATAACCTTGCAGATCATGTAAGTTAGGTATTTGCTTTTCTTTCATAAAAGCCTGCGCAGCCGCTGATTTTGACCAGGAGTCTTTTTCCACCTCGTCGGCACCAATGTGAATATAGTGTGATGGGAATAGCTCAATGATTTCGCTTAGTACATTCTCAACAAAAGTATAACTGCTTTCTTTCCAGGGGCTGATCGGTACAGAAAATTGTTTTCCCCAGCTCGCGGACTGACTGTCCAATAGGAGTTCGGGATAGGCCTTTGTAGCCACCATCATATGCCCTGGCATATCTATTTCCGGAATGATTTCTATTTGTCGGCTGCCCGCATAAGCTACAATGTCCCTGATATCCTGTTGTGTATAAAAACCGCCATATTCTTCCTTTCCGTTTGTTGTGCGGATCAATTCCTTAGGCAGATTAAAATCGGGATTTTCCTTGGCTTTCACAAAGCAGGCAGAATCCTGATTGTTATACGTCCGCCAAGCCCCTTGTTCGGTTAGTTTGGGGTATTTTTTGATTTCTATGCGCCAACCTTGATCGTCTGTCAGGTGCAGATGAAATTTGTTGAACTTGTAGGTTGCAAGTAGATCGATAAATTTATAAATATAATCTTTTGGAAAAAAATGACGGGCTACATCGAGTTCGACACCTCGCCATTGGAAAGCTGGCTCGTCTTTGACCGTTACATAGGGAAGAGCAAGCTTAGCTGTTGTTCCTGAGAGTAAATATAATTGCTGGATTGTCTGTAATCCATAAAATGCACCCTTTTCAGATGCGGCGATGATCTGGACACCTTTTTGATCTATGATCAATTCATACCCCTCATTTGAGAGCCCTTGATTTTTAATCAATTGCAACGTAGCGCTGGCTTTCTTTACGTTTTTTTTGTTCAGTTTCCCGAATAGGGAATGGTCGATCCATCCCGATAATGATTTAGAAGATAGGGCTGGATCAATATAGTAACCCAATTCTTGACCCTTTAGCTGAAAAAGGCCTGGCTTAGCCTCCAATTGCTGCGGAAATGGAATGAGTTGAGGAAGTGCATTTTTTTGTTGCGCAAAATTTAGTGTCGGCAGGTACAGGGCACAGGATAGGAGTAAGGTTGAGAAGATTTTATTCATGAACGTGTTTTTTGTGATTCACAAGTGTTATTAGATTTTGTTGCAATATACCAATATTTCAGGTATTGGCAGGTAATTTTAGTTGATCAATATTCCGTGAGATTGTGCGCAATATTCCTCTTGGTACTATTATAAATGTTTGTTTGACATTTATATATTTATTCTTATCTTTAACTTGAAAATAACCTTTATTTGAATGGGCCTATGTTGTGTTTATATCCTGAATATTTTCATTGTATAGTTGTTGTGGTGCTCAATAATTTTGCAAAAAGTTGCAAATGGATTGGGGCGAATGATAGTCGGCAAAGGATCCCATTCAAGAGAACAGGTTGGTGTTGTTAACTTATTTGGTGGTGGCGGAGCTATGAAAAATTTTCTCATTATTATTGTTTTTCTTTGGCAGTTGGCCTATGTTTATGGACAGCCCAACAATGCCCATTTTTTTTCCCTTCAAGATGGCTTAAGCAATCAGCAGGTACTGGATATCGTGCATGACGATGAAGGATTTATGTGGGTAGCCACAGAGCTAGGGCTGAACCGTTATGCGGGTAAGTCTTTTAAATCGTATTATGCCGCCGATAAGCAGGACGGTCAATCGATCAATAGCAATGAAATTAATACGTTGCTGTATGCAGACAGGAAAGTGTATATCGGAACAAGGTCCAATGGGCTGAATGTGCTTGACCTAGGCACAAATAGATTCAGTTATTATACACATGATGCAGCTAATCCAAAATCCATAGCCACGAATGATATTACGGATATGATTGAAGGCAAGGATGGGAAATTGTGGTTAGCGACCTACCATCAAGGGGTGCAGCATTTTGATCCGGTAACGGGAGAATTTAGTCATTTCAATAAAAAGAATTTTCCGGGTCTTCCCGAAAATAGCATTTGGTCTCTGGCCGAAGATCAAAAAAGAATGCTTTACATCGGGCATGTTAACGAAGGTTTAACAATAATGGATCCCATTAGCCATTCTTTGAAAAGACTAACTAATCACAATACCTCCGGACAATTACCAGATAATGAAATTAAAGTTTTGTTTTGTGATCAAGCCGGCAATATGTGGATAGGGACCCGAAAGGGGCTGGCTGTGTATCATCCAGTTTCCGGTAAACTACAGCAGATTTCTTTGGCAGGATTGGCAAAAAATGGAAATGAACCTTTTGTATATGCGATTAAGGAAATTGGCCATACGTTGTGGATAGGGGCCGAATCGTCGCAACTCTTTTTATTGCAGCCGAGCTATGGTTATGATAAGCGTATTGAAGCCGTACAGCATGTAGAGCGTTTTGATCTGGGGAAAGGCAATAATACGATGGTTCAGCATATTACTCCCGATCGGTTTGGAAACGTTTGGCTAGCGTTATATGGTGGTGGCTTGGGAGTTGTGAGTCATATTGCCCCCTTCTTTAGTGTCTTTCCATCAGACAATATGCTGCCGGATCGACTGGCAACAGTGAGCAATGTATTGGTGGGTGAAAATCGGACAATACGTTTGGCGACTGAAGGTTCAGGTCTAGTCGAAATGAATGCGGAAGGGCGTTTATTGAGACAGATTACCAAAAAGAATGGTGGGGCAGACGATTTCCTGCTAACAGCTTTTAAGGATCAGCATCAACATGTTTGGCTCGGATTACGTAAAGGTGGAATTGCCGTTCAATATGCTGGATCGTCCGTTTGGAAAACCATTGATTTAGGTGAGCCTGTGACGGAGGTACGCGCGATTTATGAGGACCATTTGGGACAGATCTGGTTTGCAGCACATCAAGGGGTATTTATATACGATGAAGGAAAGGGGCATGTCCAGAAGCTTTTGATCAACAAACCAATGCTTGGCGATTATGCGCCCCGAACGTTGATGGAAGATGGCCAACACAACATGTGGGTCGGAACTTATGGGCAAGGACTCTATGTTTACGATCCTCAGCATAAACTGCTTCGAAAAATGGACAAGGGTAATGGCTTGCAAAATAACACGATTAATCATTTGTTGCGGGATAGAAATAACAATATCTGGGTGGCTACAAATCAAGGACTGGCTGTACAGGAAGCGGGTAAGAAGATTGGTGATCTGTCTCTATTGATGCCTCCGGGAGGGAATGCATGGCTTTTTGTCAATGGACTCGCAGAAGATCAGACCGGAAATATTTGGTGTTCGACCAAATCGGGGATGTTACGCTATGTCCCGAAAGAAAGACGTTTTCTACAATATGACCAGTCTTTCGGTTTGCCTTTGGGAGGTTTTATCAATGCAAGTGTAGGAAAAGACAGTGAAGGTCGACTGTATTTTGGGATGCAGGAAGGAATGTGTTATTTCAACCCAGCCACAATCCCGTCCAATTTACCAACCTCGCCCCTAAGTATTAGCCGATTTATTGTTTTTCGATCCGGAGAGTCCGGTACGCAGGTCGATAAATATCCCTCGCCGACAAAGGCGATTGAACTCAATTATGATGAAAATAGCTTTCGTATCGAACTTGCTGTTATGGACTTTGCTCTAGACGGTTTGGTCGAGTTTGGCTATAAATTGCAAGGGCTTAATAATGACTGGATTTTTCTGGGAAACGAGACCAACCTCGATTTTCGTAATATACCCTACGGTGAACATGAGTTGCTGATTCGTACCCGGATGAAAAATGGGCAATGGTCGCAGGACTACCAGCATCTATTGATCAACATTGCGCCACCTTTTTATCTCAGTTTATCCGCCAAGATCGTGTATCTGCTCCTTGTGCTGCTAATTGGATATATTATCATTTCTTTCTATTTCAAAAAAATGAAAGCCGAATCCGAACTAAAACTGAAAGAGCGGCAACATGTGCAGGACGAACAGTTACATGCAGAGCGCCTAAATTTCTATACGCATATAACGCACGAGCTACGGACACCTTTGACGTTGATTCTAGGCCCCCTTGACGACCTGTCCCAAGAGCAGCAGCTTACTGAAAAACATCGCGAACTGGTTCAGACGGTACAGAAAAGCGCTAATAGACTCTTCACATTGGTCAACCAGTTGTTGGAATTTAGGAAGGTAGAATCGCAGTTTAAACCCTTTGTACCCGAAGCTGGGTCTTTGGGAGAAATGCTCGCAGATCTTGCCCATAAATATAAAACATTGAATCACAAACCTGGTCTTCGGGTGTTGTCTGAACTCCCTGTGAGGGATTCACGTACGCTATTTGATGCTGAAATCGTACAATTGATCGTCGATAATTTATTGTCGAATGCCTATAAATATACCGAGTCAGGTTATATTAAACTAAGCTTGCATTACGAAGAATCGGATTTGGACCATTGGGCGGTGTTGTCCGTAGAAGATACAGGAGTAGGTATTGACAAAGAAGATATCGGTAGGATTTTTGAAAAGTATTATCAGGTTGCGGGTACAGGTACTCAGGGTACGGGTATTGGTCTGGCCTTGGTGAAAGAACTTGTGGCGATCCATCATGGAAAGATTGATGTGAATAGTACATTTGGTCTTGGTACCACCTTTACAGTAAAATTGAAAACCGATCGATTACCTGTTGAGAATGGCGAGCTGCCTGTTTCTTCGCAACGTCCGCTAGTGCTATTGGTTGAGGATGATCTGGAACTTCGTGAATATCTGGGAAGTACCTTGCAAAGACAGTATGATGTAGTGCTCGCCGAAAATGGAACTGTAGGCTATCAAATGGCGATGGCTAGAGTGCCCGATTTGGTGATCAGTGATATTATGATGCCCGATATGGATGGTTTTCAGCTTGTACAGCAATTGAAACAGGAACGTAGCACAAGTCATATCCCACTGTTGCTATTGACAGCAAAAAACACCGATGCAGACCGACAACGGGGCTATGATCTGGGGATAGACTCCTACCTGATCAAACCAGTTACAGCAGCTTTACTTTTCAAACGTATTGACAATCTATTGAGCCGACAGAAACAGATCAATGAACTGATTTTGGAAAGTTTAAATACAAAATCATCTTTTTCAACTACCAATATAGAACTAGAACAAAAGCCTACGGAGGAACTCTGGCGTGAAAATGAATTTGTTCAGGATTTTATGCAGATCGTCGAACAGCATATGCAGGATGAGGTATTGGATGCTGCTACCCTCGCTGATCGCATGAATATGAGTCAGTCTACCCTTTATCGGAAATTGAAAGGCATCACAGGGAAAAATATCAATCAGCTCGTACGTAAGATACGTATCCATAAGGCGGCAGATCTACTTCGGACCGGGAAGTATAACGTGACTGAAGTGTCATTTATGGTCGGAATCAATAGTGCGATTTATTTTCGGCAATGTTTTAAAGAGGAGTTTGGCCAGCTACCTTCCGAATATCAACGATCCGACAATAAAGCTCGCGTAGTGTATTAAAACAATCCACATCAGATAAGTATGCCCCTACTATTTAAACATAGCTAGGGGCATAGTTTTTTCGTAGATCAGTTTGAAAAAAAACATAAAATATGCCTTAAATATATTTAAAAAACTGTTTTTGACTAAAAAATATATGTTTTTTGACGGATTTGTGTACGATAGAATGCTGCAAAATCGGCTAAGTTTGAGGTATTAATCCAATTATAAATCTAGGTAGGGGTGGCAACGATGCAAAAGAAATAACCAAAGTAGACCGTAGTTTACCATCATATTGTCTTGTCCGGCTAGATTGTATTATTTACTGTTTAATTCGTATTGAAATTTATGAAAAACTTAAAGATTGCTTCTTTTTACACCATGTTGAGCGTGATGCCAACATTGCTGTATGCGCAGGAGAAGGTTACGGGACAAGTTTTCAACAAAGCAAACGAGCCTATCGTTGGTGCGAGTGTACTCCTCCTGGAAGGGGGGAAGGGAACCTCAACAGACAAATCGGGGAAATTTGAGCTGAATGCTAACAAAGGAACGCTCGTCGTGTCATTTGTTGGGTATAAGACTCGTCGAGTTCCATTGGATGGAACAACAAATTTAAAAATCCAGCTCGAGGCAGATGAAAATGTATTGGAGGATGTCGTCGTTGTTGGTTATGGTAAACAGTCCAAACGTAATATTACAGGGGCGGTAAGCAATATTAAATCAGAGGATATTGTACGGTCGTCATCGACGACGACTGCTGGGGCTTTGGCAGGAAAGGTGCAGGGGATCTCAGTGCGTGCCAAAGACGCGCGTCCCGGTCGTGGTGCAGCGATCGAAATCCGGAATATGGGCTCGCCTTTATATGTAATTGATGGTGTTGCTTATGGAGGTCAGGAAGGTACTGATTGGGTTGGTACACAGAATGGCTCCGGCGCAGATATCTTTAATTCACTGAATCTAGAAGATATTGAGAGTATCTCTATTTTGAAAGATGCCGCCGCAGCAGTATATGGATTCCGTGCTTCCAGAGGTGTTGTATTGATTACCACCAAAAAAGGCGCAAAAGGAGAAAGTGCAAAAATCAATATTAATGGCTACCAAGGCTGGCAAAATTTGACACGTTTTCCGACCATGGCAAACGCTAAACAATACACACGTGGATTGGTTGAGGCCGCACAGAATGAAAACCGCGACCCGAAGACGGTATATACGCCCGAGGAGTTGGCGAAATGGCAGGCAGGGACAGAGCCCGGCTACCAAGGCTATGATTATTATGACATGGTGATCCGTAAGAATATTCCACAGCGATACATCAATGCCAATGTTACCGGTGGAAATGAAAAATCCAATTACTTCCTGTCATTGGGCCACCTCAATCAGGATGCAATGATCAAGGATTTCAATTATAAGCGAACCAATTTCCAGGCCAATATGGAAGCTGAGGTACTCAAAGGACTTACTGTCGGGACGCAGATTTCAGGAAGACATGAGGGCACACAGGATGTTGGCTTACCAGGTGGGGATGGATACTTCTCGTCTATTTTGGCTATTATGAAAAATAGGCCGACTGTAGGTCCCTACGCAAATGACAATCCGGAATATATCAATCATACCAATGATTTTCCCTATAACCCGGCTCTCTTTAGTCGCGATATTGCCGGCTATAAAGACAATAAATACCTTGCTGGAAATGTGAATCTCTTTGCGGCCTATAAGACAAATTTTGGTTTGTCGGCAAAAGGAACTGTTTCTTACAACTATACCAACAATAAATTTGAAGGCTTCCAATATACCTATGATGTATATCGGTACGAAAATAATGCCTATAAGCGTACTGGTGGAAGTGATGCTGGCTGGCGTTACGATACCACGAGGGAGATTGTTTCCCGCTTTGCACAGTTCCAGATCGATTATAACAAGCAGATCGGCGATCATACTTTCGCGGGAATGTTAGGCTATGAGCGTTCAGATTGGGACCGGACGTATAAGGCATTGGGCGCAAATCCTTCAAACAATTATATTCCGTTGTTAAGACTGTCGGAGCTCAATAGTTTGGCCGATGAATGGGCTTACGAGGCTCGGGCTGGATATATTGGCCGTATCAACTACAACTACAAGGGCAAGTATCTTCTGGAGGTACTGGGCCGTTATGATGGTTCCTTTAAATATTATGAAGGTAAACGCTGGGGATTGTTTCCAGGAGCATCGGTAGGTTGGCGTATTTCGGATGAAGGGTTCTTTAAATCCTTAAAATCTGTGGTGAGTGACCTTAAAATCCATGGTTCGATCGGACAAACAGGACTTGAAGAGGGCGTGGGAATGCACGATTACCTTGCCGGGTATAATTGGGCGGCTGGAAGTGCTGTCTTAGACGGAGCCTATGTGCCCGGGGTACAGCCTAGAGGTTTACCAGTTCGCAACCTCTCCTGGGTTAAAAACACCAATTATAACATGGGTATCGATGCGACACTGCTGAAAAATAAGCTGACATTGACGGCCGATATCTTTAAAATTATCCGTACTGGATATCCTGGCAAACGTTACGATGTCCTATTACCAGCCGAAATCGGTTATGATCTTCCCAATGAAAACCTCGGTAAGAACGGCTATTATGGAGCCGAAGGTATCATTACCTATACCGATAAGGTCGGTGAGCTTAACTATGTTGTCAGTGGGAATATGACTTTTTCACGTTATCGTGACCTAGAAACCTATAAGCCTCGTTTCAGTAATTCGTGGAATGAATACCGTAACTCGATTGAAGACCGCTGGGGCGGAGTATGGTGGGGATACCAAGTAGTTGGACGATTTCAGTCGGAAGAAGAGATCCGCAACCATCCGATCAATAATGATGGTCAGAACAATAGGACGCAACTTCCTGGTGATCTGATTTATAAAGATGTAAACGGCGATGGGGTTATCAATGATATGGATCAGCGTCCGATCGGTTATCCGACGGGTTGGGCACCGATGATGAGCTTCGGTGGTCGGATAGGACTTGACTGGAAAGGCATCAACTTAAATATTGATCTGGCCGGTGGTGCGGTGCAATCCTGGTTTCAGGATTATGAATTACGTAATGCTTTCCATGGTGGGGGTAATTCTCCAGCTTATCTACTTGAAGATAGATGGCATCGCAAAGACCCTTATGATCCAAACAGCGAATGGATTCCGGGACGCTACCCTGCGATTCGTAACGGCAACTCGGGTCCCAATAGTCGAAATAGTGATTTTTGGTTGACCAATGTACGTTACCTGCGTGTCCGCAACCTGGAGGTTGGATACAATCTGCCAAAAGCATGGATTCAAAAGATTAAGGCCGAAAAAATACGGTTCTATATCAATGCTTCAAACTTGATTTCGTTTGACAATGTCAAAGACTACCAGATTGATCCCGAGATCGAAGCGAGAGCAGCAGTAGTATATCCACAGCAAAGGGTATTTATGGTTGGATTTAATATGACTTTTTAACATGAAACTACGATTTAAACTTACCTACATAGGCGTTGCTTTATTGACCTTGTCCTCGTTGAGCAGCTGCAATCACGACGATTGGTTTGACCGGGATTCAAAATCATTGATTACCGATGCACAGCTTTGGAATGATCCGAAACTATTGACTTCACTCGTCGCCAATTATTACGATAGAATGCCAACGTTACATGGTGTTTTCAATACAGGAGGAATGACCGAATTGGATGATGCGATGTGGTCGGGACATCGCGATCAAAACTGGCGTAACGATTACCAATTTGGTGACGATTACGGTCGCTATTGGGACTATGGACTTATTCGGGATCTGAATCTTTCCCTCGAAAATATCGATCAGTTCAGTACACAATTGTCTGATGCACAACGTAAGCAGTATAAAGCCGAATTACGCTTCATCCGCGCTTTTGTTTACTTCGAACTCGTCAAACGCATGGGAGGGGTTCCGATTGTCACTACGCAACTTATCTATGACTTTAGCGGCGATCCAACACCATTGCAGGTGGCACGTGCCAAAGAGTATGAAGTCTACGATTTTATTTACAAAGAACTGGAAGAGATTAAGGAAGATCTCGCCGTCTATAATGCCAGTAAGACCAGAGCCAACAAGTATACGGCATTAGCTTTGGAAAGTCGGGCAATGCTTTATGCGGCATCCATCGCGAAATATAATAATCTGATGGCCTCACCGATAACGACTGGAGGGGGAGAAGTGGGAATTCCTGCCAATATGGCTACTGGGTATTATACCAAGTCGCTGGCTGCCTCCAAGGAAATTATGAACGGTCCCTATGCGCTTTACAATGAGAATGCCGATAAAGGTGCCAATTTTTATGATATGCTCAATAAGAAAACTGGTGCTGAGGTCATCTTTGCAAAGGATTTTGTAACGAGTTTAAAAGTTCACCGCTTTGCTTATGACAATATCGTCAGAAGTCTGACCGAAGACAATGAGTCGTCATCGACGATTTCGCCTTCATTGAGCCTTGTAGAAAGTTTTGATTATCTAGACGGTAGCAAAGGTACATTACATGATAAAAACGGCGCAGGAAATTACGTAGCCTACCAAAATATCAACGATATTTTTGCAAATAAAGATGCCCGTTTGTTTGGAACGGTGATTTATCCGGGAACTTCATTCCGCGGACGTGCTGTAAGTATTCAGGCTGGAGTGGCAACTTGGGGGGCAAATGGAGCCTACCAGTTTACTGCAGCACCACAACTGGGACAGAATTATGCGAGTGGTGGTTTGTGGACCGGCTTTGATGGACCGCTTTATGATGCACAGGACGTCAGCAACACCGGTTTCTATATCCGGAAATTTGTCAGTGATGCGCCGGCGGCCAGCACACGTGGTACATCAGCTGCTAACTGGTGGCCGTGGTTTCGTCTGGGTGAAATTTATCTCAATGCGTCAGAAGCTGCATTTGAGCTGGGGCAGACTGTAGATGCAAGAACTTATGTCAATAAGTTACGGGAAAGAGCAGGATTTCCGGCCAATAGCATCAGTAATCTAACGATGGATATCATCCGTAATGAACGCCGTGTCGAACTTGCCTTCGAAGATCATCGTTACTATGATCTTAAAAGGTGGCGTATTGCGCATTTGGTGTGGGACGGATCTGAAAATGATCCCAACGCGGTTGTATATGGACTATATGCTTATCGTGTCGTGCGTCCAGGGCATGCCGATGACGGTAAGTATATCTATGAACGGGTAAGACCTGCGCGTTTCAGAAAGGCACGCTTTTTCCGTATGGCCAATTATTATGCGTCCATTAGTCAGGATGTCATCAATAAAAATCCTAAAATAGTTAGAAATCCATTTCATTAATCTAATTGAACCATGAAAATAAAATTTTTAAGCTTATTGATAGCTTTTGCAAGTCTACTCGTTGTAGGTTGCGAATATGATAATTTTGAAGCTCCAAAATCAACCCTATCAGGACGCGTTGTTTATGAGGGGAAGGCGATTGGCGTTCGGAATAACGGCCCTCAATTGGAATTATGGCAGGATGGGTACCCGCTTCGCTCAGCAATACCCGTATATTTTGATCAGGATGGCTCTTTTTCTGTTAGTCTTTTTGATGGCGAATACAAATTGGTGCGGAAAGGAGATTCACCATGGCTGCAACAGGCAACTGATACGGTTTTGGTACAAGTGAAGGGCAATACGACCATTGATGTACCTGTAACACCCTATTTTACGGTGACAAACGAGTCTTTTCAAAAAAATAATAACAGTATTTCGGCTAACTTTACGGTGAACAGAATAGTAGGTACGGCAAATATGGAGTTTGTGCGTCTTTACCTCGGTAAATCTGTCTTGACAGATCAGGTACAACGCGAGCTACGTGTGGACGCCAATTTGGCAAACGTTGCTTTCGGTCAGCCGACGAGTATCGTCGGAGAGTTGCCGGACAATTTGAAAAACCTCGATTATGTGTTTGCCCGAATAGGGGTGAAAGCTACGGTATCGGGAGAGTACTACTATACTGCCGTTCAAAAAATAGCTTTAAAATAGGTGCTGACGACAAGTTAAATGGTCAGATTACGAAGCCACGGGATCAAATCCCGTGGCTTTTAGAGATGCAAAAATGTATAGACGCAAAAATATGCCAATGCTTATTTCTTCAACTAAATCTTCATGAAAAAAAACAGAATTTCAATCTTAGTTACCTTATTTTTAATACATGCTACGTGCGGTGTTTTTGCACAGGCTTATCGCAGCGGACCTACCGACAAAGATTTTGCAGGTTACTTATTTGCCTATTTCAAAGGGAATGCGGTTGTAGACGAAGCTGTTTGTTTTGCGATCAGCACAGATGGCTATACCTATCGCGCGTTGAATGATAATCAACCTATCCTGGATTCGAAGATAATCAGTAAAACCGGCGGTGTTCGGGATCCGCACATTCTCCGTGGCGAAGATGGAAAAACATTTTATATGGTGCTCACCGACATGACTTCCTCCAAAGGCTGGGATTCTAATCGGGGTTTGATCCTGCTAAAATCCGAAGACCTTGTGCATTGGTCCCATCAGGCAATCGATATACAGCAGCGTTTCAAAGGTCAGGAAGCGTTGAAAAGAGTATGGGCGCCCCAGACTATATTTGACCCTTCGGTGGACAAATATATGGTGTACTGGTCCATGCAGCACGGAAATGGTCCAGATATCATCTACTATGCTTATGCAAACAAGGACTTTACAGATTTTGAAACCGAACCTAACGTGCTGTTTCTTCCAAAAAATGGTAAATCCTGTATCGATGGCGATATTATTGCAAAGAATGGTTTGTTCTACCTTTTTTACAAGACCGAAGGACATGGAAATGGTATTAAGCTGGCGATAACTGATTCCCTGACTTCGGGTAAGTGGATTGAACAACCGGGCTATAAACAGCAGACCAATGATGCTGTGGAAGGATCCAGTGTCTTTAAACTCAATCAGTCGGACAAATATATCCTGATGTATGATGTCTATGGTAAGGGGAAGTATCAATTCTGCACCTCTGAAGACCTTGATCGTTTTAAAGTAATCGACCATCAAATTGACATGGATTTTCATCCACGGCATGGGACCATCATTCCTATTTCAAGACAAGAAATTCTGGATTTGACCACCAAATGGGAGAAACCCAAAGATATGGAATTCACATTCAGAAAGAATCCAGTATTGGATGGCTTTTATGCCGATCCGGATGTCCTCTATTCCAATAAAACAAAGAAATACTATATCTATCCAACGAGTGATGGCTTTGACGGTTGGGGTGGTTATTATTTTAAAACTTTTTCTTCCACAAATCTAAGTCATTGGAAAGATGAGGGTGTGATTTTGGATCTGAAAAAAGATGTTGCTTGGGGGCCTCGACATGCATGGGCACCTACAATTACGGAAAAGAAAATCAAGAACGATTATAAATACTATTATTACTTTACAGCGGCCCAAAAGATTGGTGTTGCGGTGGCCGATTTGCCAACAGGCCCATTTAAAGATTCAGGTAAACCCTTGATCGATTTTAAACCAAATGGTGTAAAAGGAGGGCAGGAAATTGACCCTGCAGTGTTTAACGATCCGAAATCGGGAAAAAGCTACCTGTATTGGGGAAATGGCTACCTAGCTGTTGCTGAACTCAATAAGGATATGATCTCGATTAAAAGAAATACAATCAAAGTGTTAACACCCGACAAGACTTTCCGGGAAGGCGCCTATGTTGTCTACCGAAAAGGTCTTTATTATTTCTTTTGGACGGAGGATGACACCCGAAGTGAAAATTATCGGGTACGTTATGGAACTGCGACTTCTCCAGATGGACCGATCACTGTTCCTGAAAATAATTTAGTCTTGCAAAAGGATCCTACCCAAGGAATTTATGGTACAGGACATAATTCTATTTTGCAGATTCCAGGTAAAGATGAATGGTATATTGTATATCATCGTTTTAATTATCCCAAAGGTATCGATATGGGCGATGCAGCTGGGTTTAATCGAGAGGTGTGCATGGACCGGTTATTTTTTGATGATCAGGGCCATGTATTGCCTGTCGTTCCTACACTTTAATCACTAAACCTAATGCATATAGTACAATGAAAAAAATAATAAGAAATCTGGCTGTTTTAGCTGTGTCAAGTTATTTGGGTATGAATAGCTTATATGCACAGCCCGGATTTGGTATCGCCGAACGTGTGAATTCGGATTGGCGTTTCCATTTGGGCGATATTGAAGGACAGGCAAACGCTGAAAAGAATCGCGCAGGCTGGCAGCCCATTAGTTTGCCCCATGATTGGAGCGTAAAATATCCACTGAGCCCAACGCTAGCCAGTGCGACGGGCTATTTACCCGGCGGCATTGGCTGGTATCGAAAACAACTGACCATACCAGTGGAAGATCAGGGGAAAAGGTTGTTTCTATATTTTGAGGGGGTTTACAACCGAAGCGAAGTTTTTGTCAATGGTAAATCGGTTGGAAAGCGGCCCAATGGCTACGTTTCCTATTCGTACGATATCACACCATACATTGAGTTTGGGAAGGAAAATACCATTGCTGTTAAGGTCGACCATAGTAAAAGCGCCGATTCAAGATGGTATACAGGATCAGGAATCTATCGCGATGTATGGCTTGTAAAGGCGAATACGCTGCATATCGATCAATGGGGAGTCTATGCATATCCAGAACTAAGACAAGGAAAAGGAATTTTAAATACAGAAGTAGCCTTTGTCAACAGTATGCAAGTTGCTGCCCCGATTAAAGTGGAACAGGAGCTGCTTGATCCAACAGGAAAGGTGGTTGCCAAAAAGTCGCAGAAAGTGCAGGTCGGGGCCGCGGGTAAGGCAACTGTAACACAGCAATTGGCAGTATCGAATCCATCGTTGTGGAGTTTGGATCAACCCACACAATATACCCTGCGGACCATCGTAAGCCAAAATGGAAAGCGGATTGATCAGTCAGAGGTGAAAACAGGCTTTAGGGCCTTTACATTTGATCCGAACAAGGGCTTTGCCTTAAACAATTCCTGGATGAAAGTCAAAGGTGTTTGTTTGCATCACGACGCTGGGGTATTGGGAGCTGAAATGTATACTGAAGTATGGCGCCGCCGACTGCTCACCTTAAAATCTTTGGGGGTTAATGCCATTCGAACCAGCCATAATCCGCAGGCATCATCACTTTATGCTTTATGTGATGAGCTCGGTTTACTTGTTATGGACGAAGCCTTCGACGAGTGGGAGTACCCGAAGAGGAAATGGTTACAGGGATGGAATGTCGGGACACCGGGTTTTGAGGGATCATACGACTTTTTTGAATCCTGGGGAGAGCAGGATCTGGCCGATATGGTCAAAAGAGACCGCAATCACCTTTCGATCTTCGCTTGGAGCATAGGCAACGAAGTGGATTATCCAAATGACCCTTATTCACATCCTGTCCTTAACGGCGAGAAGAAGGAAGGTGGTTTCACGCAGGCCTCGTATGGTGGTTACAAAAAGGATGCACCAGATGCGATGCGATTGGGGGATATCGCCAAACGCTTGGCTGCGGTTGTGAAAAAATATGATAAAAGTAGGGCTGTTACAGCAGGGCTTGCTGGGGTAGCGATGTCGAATGAAACAGCCTATCCTGGAGCACTTGATATTGCAGGGTACAATTATACCGAAAGTCGTTATCAACAGGATCATCAGCGCTATCCAGCACGCGTAATTTTTGGAAGCGAGAATCGACACGATCTTCCAGCATGGCTTGCGGTACGTGACAACAACCATATATTTGGCCAATTTTTGTGGACAGGTATTGACTACCTCGGAGAGTCGGGGCGTTGGCCTTCACGTGGATTTTATTCAGGACTGCTGGATTTCGCAGGTTTTATCAAGCCGCGAGGCTATTACCGTCAATCACTGTGGTTGGATAAACCGATGGCCTACTTGGGTACTTATCCATTGCAGGGAGGTGCCGCAGCTACAGATGTTTGGTCTGCATTGGAATCTGAACAGGGGCAACGGAAAAATGAGGCACCTTCCATGGACGCCTGGCCAGTCTGGAACTACCAAGAGGGACAGCAGATCAGGGTGGTCTGTTATACCAATAGTGCTAGCGCGCGCTTAGAATTGGATGCTCAAGTGGTGGGCGAAAAGAAAAACTACGATCAGAAAACAGGGATCATCTTTTGGGACATTCCTTATAAAGCAGGAAAGCTAGAGGTTGTGGGTTTGGATGCGAATGGCAAGGAGGTCGTTCGGCATGCGATTCAATCCAGCGAGAGACCCGCAGTTATTCAAGCTGTCATGTTGGGTAATCAGCAAGTCGAAGCTGGTGGAGTGATCCAAATTGCTTTGCAGATCCTGGATGAAAAGGGCGTTCCTGTCGTTATTTCGGAGGATGAAATTACCTGTGATATCGTGGGAAATGCGCGTCTACTAGGAATGGAAGCTGGAAATAACGCCGATATGAGCGATTATACGGACAAGAAGCAGCGCGTTTATCACGGAAAGATGATCACTTATGTTCAGGCTTTGGGTAAATCTGGAGAAACGGTCGATGTACGTTTTACCGCACCTTGGTTGAAAACAGCAACGGTAAAATGCCGGATAAAATAATCCTCTTTTTGTTTTTTGTTCGCACAGATCCCGACTATTCTATTTGCTATGAATTTATTCTGATTTTGATGAGTGTCATAATTGCTTTATAAGGTTATAGCTAATAAGATAAACTTTAAAACTGGAATATACGAATACCAAATTATCACTAAAAACAATTTTTAATCAATTTTTATACAGTGATTAGTCATTATTTATTCAGTTCGTACTGAGTAATCACTGAACGAGCACTGAACAAGCACTGTTAAAAGGTGCAGTTGGATACCTATTTGGTACTCACTTGCTACAACTTAAAATTAACCGCATAAAAAGGGAACAAACTATACTTGTGCTTGAGCGTAGTGTTGAAGAATTGTTTGAACTTGAAGACAAAGATTAAAGTCATTTTGCAAATAGTTCTTGTCCTGAAGAAGTTACAAGGATGATAGATTTCAATTGGAAGAGGATGTTGATGCTTTGTCAAAAAATAAGTAAGGACTGTNNACAGTCCTTACTTATTTTTTGATTAGTTTATTGCTGGGAATTGCTCAATAGAGTAAACAAAGCTTTAGCAGTTTCTTCCGAAGACGCAGGGTTTTGCCCGGTAATGAGATGGCCATCTTTGAATACATAACTATGCCAATCTTCCCCTTTGCTGTACTGTGCACCCAATTTTACAAGTTCATCTTCTACTAAAAAGGGAACAACAGCCGTTAATTGAACCGCTTCTTCCTCGCTATTTGAAAATCCGGTAACTTTTTTACCTTTGACCAGTGGCTGACCATTACTATCCTTGACATAGCGAAATACAGCTGGCGCATGGCATACGGCGGCGACAGGTTTGTTGTGGGCCCAAAATGACTCGATCAATGCAACGGATGTCTTATCGTTGGTTAAATCCCACAAAGGACCATGGCCCCCAGGATAGAAAATCGCATCGTAGTCCTGTTCATTGATCGTATCCAAGGCTAAGCTATTTGCCAATTTTGTTTGGAGCTCCTTATCTGCATCAAAACGTTTGGTTGCTTCTGTTTGAAAATCTGGGAGCGCACTTTTAGGATCGATTGGTGGTTGCCCTCCTTTTGGAGATGCTATGGTGACGTCCACTCCTGCATCTTGTAAAACATAATAAGGCGCTGCAAATTCCTCCACCCAAAAACCTGTTTTTTCTCCTGTATCACCCAATTGGTCATGTGATGTCAATACAACCAATACTTTTAATTTGTCTTTTTTCATATTAAATAACCAAGTCTGTTAAAAAATTATATGTTTAAAACGATAGTACAAAGTAGGGGATAAATTGCCGGAGCCCTATGTGATATACATCACAATTTGGAGAATGGTTTTGCTTTTGTGATCTAGATCACATTATTTGGCTTGGTATAGCCTGCTTAGTGTTTCGCGGGAAACGCCCAGATATGCTGCGATCAAATGTTTGGGAACGAGATTATAGAGTTCAGGGTATTGCTGCATGAGTTCCTCGTAGCGGCTCCGCGCATTGTTGTTCAGCAGTGACATTATTCTTTTTTGCAGCCCAATGTATCCTTTATTAGAACGCCATCTGAAAAAGGTTTCAACTTCGTGAATTTCCTTACATACTTTTTCCCTGTCCTCATTCGATAAGCAGAGCGTGTCTGCCTCGCTTACACAATCTAAATTGACTGTAGCCCTGCTTTGATTATGCAATGCATTATAATCAGAAGCCCACCAGGTCTGTGTGGCAAACTGTAAGATATGCATCTTTTGTTCATCGTTGGTAAAAAAAGTCTTTAAACAACCATTTAGCACAAAATACTCTTGTTCGACCAGATCTCCTATGCTGATAATCTGTTGTTTCTTTTTAAAGGAGATCGGTTTAAAAAAAGAAAAGAAGTAGTCGAATTGTTCGTCGTTCAACTGGACGGTCTTGTCGATATGTTGTCTCAGAATTTCACGTTCGTTCATAGCTAACAGTTACTTGATCGATTTAAAATTAAACAAAATCTCACAAGGATAGCGAAGGGATGCATCAAGTTCCCTTCATATCCCTATCATATACTAAGATAATATTAATTTGATTTTAACTTGTTCCTAGACAAAAAGGGGACTTGAAATCCTTTAGCCGCGCTGCTAAATTTCCATGTTTAACCGATTTAGTGATTTATAAAAAATGATTTTTTTAAATTTTATTTTGTTTATACAAAGTTATTTTCTATTTTAGTGTTGCCCATTCAAGGGCACTTTTCATAAAATAGGTTAATAATATGGCTAAAACACCCGGAGTACCCCATGCTTTCGGGTGTTTTTTTGTTTTTTACCCTTGCGTTATTTCCTTGGATATGTCCTATAAATTTAAATGCTTAAGAACCTATGTCTTGCCTGATTGGCTCATTAGTTAATTATTTCCGTTTTAATATTCTAGAATAATCGCTAGTAATCTCATGATTATGAAAACTTATTTCGCTGTATAACGATTCTGCTACAGTGTTGCTAATTATAATGACTTTGAGTAAGTTTAAGGAAAGAGCCACAATAAATAAATTATGTCGATCGTTGACAAGCAAACCTTAGCGGATTTAAATGTTACCAACAGTAGGTATAAGGATATGGTCGATTTTTTCGATTGTACAGTTACGCTAGGTGGGCGGGATATGTTGTATAGTTATTTTCTTAAACCTCTTTCCTCTAAATTGGAAATAGAAAGCAGACAGCATCTAATTCTTTTTATGCAAAAAGTTGAGATTTCGGATCTATTGGATAAGTATATGATGCAGGATCTGGAGCAATATTTGTCTCTGCCGCAAGAACCCTATTCACCTTCCAGGGCTACTTATTATCTCGAAATGGTGTCAACGAATTTTTTGTCTTTGGATTTTAAAAAACGCGAGATACTTATTAAGCGATCTATTCACGAGATCGCTAAGATTACAGATGGTCTTGCTATTTTTTTAGCATCTGCAAAATCAGAAGGTCATAGTTTAGCTATTCTCAAAGAATATCGTAAGCACATAGATTGTGTTTTGGAAGATATCGATCGGGATGAGTTTAAGCAGTTGCTGAATAACAAATTTTCTAAGGAGCTGATGATCAAATACGATTATCTTTTTAGAAATATAAAACGAAATGCAATACGTGAGATTTTCGATGTTTTGTATCATTTGGATGCTTTGTTCAGTGTAGCAAAAAGTATCAAAGGAAAGAATCTTGTTTTTCCTCAAATTGAGGAAAAGACAGGGGGAGAGGATATGATCACCATACGTGGAGCTTATAATTTATTTATTGAAGATGCCATTAAAAATGATGTAGAAATAAAAAAAGAAAACAACCTTTGGTATCTGACCGGAGCAAATATGACGGGTAAATCTACCTTGTTGAAGACAATTGGAAGCTGCGTTTATCTGGCACATCTTGGTTTTCCGGTTTCAGCAGATGCGATGAAAACAGTACTTTTTGACGGAATATCGGCGACCATAAATTTAGGTGATAATATAAATGCAGGTGCAAGTCACTTTTTTAACGAAGTATTACGGGTTAAACATTTGGCGGAGTTACTGGCATCCGGTAAGCAAATGTTTGTTCTGATGGATGAGCTATTCAAGGGGACAAACCATGGTGATGCCAGTGAAGCAACCCTGGAATTAGTTAACTGTTTGAAAGGATACAAGAACTGTGTATTCTTATTGTCCTCACATATTACGGAAATTTGCCCCATACTGTATAAAGAAGGTATTACACTGAAATATTTGGGGGTTCAGTTGGATGAAAAGGAGGGAATTATCTTTACATACCGACTTTTGGATGGTGTTGCCGAAGAAAAGTTAGGCATGTGGTTATTGCGCAAAGAACGGGTATTTGAGATTTTAAGGGAATTTGATTTGGGAATACAAAAAGAATGAGATTATTGTGATATTGATTATCTTGTTTCAGTTTTATAGTCTATGGTAAACTTTTGGTCAAACCGAATCAATTATTTAAGCATTTTTTTAGGTGGTAAAATTGCAGATATCTTTGGATCCAGTAGACTTGACGAAGTAATGGGGAACGAACCAAATAAACAATGGGGCTCGGTAATACTGTTGAAAGCAAATAAAATCAAAGTTTTAAGCAAGTATCTGAAAGTCGCGTCAGTAAATGTATTGGCAAACTAAAAAGATGAATTACTTTAAAAAACAACTCTATATCCTGTGTCTACTAGGCGTGTTGGGCCAGGCAAAGCAGAGCTATAGTCAGCAGCTGCCGCTATTTAACAAAGAAAGCAACAGCCTGTCTGGAGACTGGCTAATAGGAACTTCCCATGCGAAAGCAGGGCTCTTCAAGACGAAAGAAGGTCATTTGGTATTTTCCAATGGCTTGGTCAGCCGTACATTTACGACTTTTCCAAATGTAGCCAGTATTGGTTTGGACGAATTGACTGGAAATACAGCATTTCTAAGGTCGATCCGATCTGAAGCCAGTGTAACAATCGATGGGTTTACCTTTGATGTCGGTGGATTGGAAGGACAAAAAGTACATAATTACTTACTAAAAGAATGGATACCGAGTTAAAAGGCTAATCCCATGGCTTTTAAGTTCCATGATTATAAAATTGAAGATACAAAACCCCGTTTTGGCTGGAAAAAGAGGCCAAACTGGATGCCTAAAGAGATGCCCTGGCCAGTGCGGGGCAAAGAGCTGACATTTAACTATACATTGGATCAACAGGCGATCGATGCTCTTGCCGCAAAGAGCAAAAGTGACCAAAACAGATCATTGCTGTTGGAAGATAAATTTCAGCGTTTAGCGTCCGACTGGAAGTTGATGGTGTCAAAATCACATGCACGTAATTCCTTTGTCAATGAAGGAAAAGTGGGCGAGATTATGGCACTGGAGAATGCGGCAGTATTTGCTGAAAGAGCGGTTCCTCAAGACGCAAAGGTACTCGTCGCCAAGATGAATAAAGGTACTGATCAATCCAACGATTGGGGATTGGGTTTTGGGCTAACACTAACGAATAGTAGCCCCAGACTTTATTGGCGAGCAAGTGAAGGCAAAGTAGTCTTTTTTGATGGCAAACGCGATAACGGAACCTTCGAAGTTGGTAAAGCAGATCAGCTATGGTTTAGATATGAAATAGCGGATAAAGAATTATTGGCACAAGCCTCTTTGGATGGACAACAATGGCATACCGTCGGTCATCTTTCGCTAAAGTCAGGTGACAAGATACAGTTGGTTCGTGTCGGAAAAATGGATCCAAACGGCGGGAACAAAGATGGAAAGGCTTCTACAAAGGAAGGTCGCTCCAAAATAGAAGGTTTTTGGGCATACGGTGATTTTTCATCCCAATTTGCAGGCGATTTGTCCAGTAAACTTGCTTATATGAAAAACGTTACGGTACAGGTTCATTATGATCTTTATGATGACATGCCGATCTTTAGTAAGTGGATTACTGTGCAGAATCAGTCGGACCGGGAAATTGTGGTTAATAGCTTTAAGAGTGAGCAATTGGCTGTATTTGAGCCCGAAAGTTCGGTAGATCATAGAAGCCGTTGGTTATACCATAATATCACCGTGGAAACAGATTATACATTTGGCGGTATGAGCGAGGAAGTCGTTTATTCCTCGAGTCTGGAGTGGAAAAAAGACCCGCTATATACCACACAGGTCCACTACGACCGGGAGACACCCTGTCTGTTGGAAGTTGCACCTAAAATGGGACCCGAACAACAGGTTGCTGCCGTTGGAGAATTTGCAAGCTATCGGGTTTGGGAGCTGTTGAACGATAGCTGGGAACGCGAACGTAAGAGCCTTGGATATCGAAAAATGCTGCGCTCCATGGCGCCATGGGCAACTGAAAATCCAATATTGATGCATGTACGGAGTTCGGACAACGAGTCGGTAAAAAAGGCAATTGATCAAGCAGCGGAGGTTGGTTTTGAAATGGTGATTATGACCTTTTGGTCTGGATTCAATGCCGAAGATGATTCTCCCGAAAATCTCAAGCGTATGAAAGAGCTTGCTGACTATGCGCATAGCAAAGGAATTGAACTTGGAGGCTATTCGCTCCTGGCCAGTCGGCATATTGATGCTAAAAATGACGTTGTGCTACCTGAAGGCATGCATCCTCGCTTTGGAAGTTCACCCTGTATTGAGAGTGAATGGGGCCAGGCTTACTTCAAAAAGCTGTATAACCTGTATGAAAGTTCGGGACTGGGTGTATTTGAGCATGATGGCTCTTATCCAGGGGATTGGTGTTACGCCACCGATCATCCCGGACATCACAATGAAAAAGACTCGCAATGGAATCAGTTTAAACGGATCACTGATTTTTACAAATGGTGCCGTGAAAAGGGAATCTACCTGAATATTCCGGATATGTATTTCTTTAATGGTGGAAACAAAGTCGGAATGGGCTACCGTGAGGCGAACTGGTCGCTTCCGAGGACACAACAGGAGATTGTGGAAAGACAGAATATCTTCGATGGTACCTGGGCTAAAGCTCCATCCATGGGCTGGATGTTTGTTCCTTTGGTAGAATACCAAGGTGGCGGCAAAGAGGCAACGATAGAGCCGTTGAAGGATCACCTACCGCATTACGAGCAACGCTTGGCCAATCTATTTGGCGCAGGTGTACAGGCTTGTTATCGTGGACCACAGCTTTATGACTCCCCAGAGACGAAAAATGTAGTAACCAAATGGGTGAATTTTTACAAGAAACACCGTGAAGTTTTGGACAGTGATATCATCCATGTGAGACGTCCTGACGGGATGGATTATGATGCTATTTTGCACGTGAATCCAGCGGGAAAAGAAAAGGGATTACTAATGATCTATAATCCATTGGACGAAGCGATAACACGAAAAATTAAGGTCAACTTATACTATACCGGACTGAAAGGAAATGTGCAAGTGGTTGAGCAAGATCAAAACAGTAGGACAATGCCATTAAATGCAGCCTCAGAAGGGATCTTTGAGGTCAATATACCAGCAAAAAGTCAAACTTGGTTTGTGATTAAGTAAAGAGTCTTCTCATCATTGTGATGAGAAGACTCTTTTTTTACCCGATGGGATAGGGCATTCTATACGTTATTCAATATGGAGCAATTTTTTGCTCTGTTTCGAACGACTATTTTCATTAAAATCCTCCACCTAAAAATAGTAATCCTGATCGCTGTTGAAACTGCGGCCATCAAAGTTGTCGTCGTAGACGATGATGGCATTTTATCATAATTCATTGCCGGCTATTTGCCGTCCTCTTTCTTGGGGGGGCATTTTACAAACACGCCCGTTTCGAGTGTCAGTTCACCGGTCGTAGGGTTATAACTATCCTTGGATAGAATAGGTATTTCACCGGCAACTTTACTTTGTTCGGGGTTGGTATAGTGTAATGGGGGTAAGATGAGGCTATCGGGAAAGACATATTCCGTAGCCATCTTCTTCTTGAGCTCTTCATCTATACTGCTGTTTTCATATTTTTTTTAAGCTCCTCTTTGCTTTGGGAAAAGGTTATGTCGCTGAATAAGGTAAGCGGTACAAGCACTACCAAGATATTTTTTATCAATTTCATAAACAGTTTTAATTGCGTCCACCAATATACTTTTTTTTCTTATAGCAGTAAAGGGCTAATTAACCAGCCGATTAAAATAATACAATAAACGAATCGTAAATCATTTTTGGCGAATTGTAAACGGAGGCTTGAATCGCTGACCGAGGACTTTATATTTGGATCCAAGAAATGCCGAAACATATCTTGGCGCTTTTTTGAAGTAAGAAATGAGCAGATCTTAATTTGTTAATTTATTGCGCTGCAGATTTATGTGCGACATTTTAATTTTAATTGTCATAGTAGATAGTGCCTTACACGTAAGGTAAATGTTTTTCATAGGTAGTAAGCCGTAAAGGACTCCCCGTCCTTGCGGCTTTTTTTGTGCTTATTGTTCAGTTGAAGAATGGCTGGCTAATATATTCCTATCGTTAGTTTGCAACGACATGTTTTATGTCTTGGCTGTTTTAGGCTGGGAAAAAAAAATAAAAAAGTCAAAATTCCTTTAGGACGTTTTGTCTTTCCCGTTGTCATCAATGTATAAATGGAGATTTTGGCCGTTAAATATCCATTTGAAATGCAACTACTATGAAATTTTAGCCTATTAATCATTTTTAGCATGGCACTGACTAATAAAATATTCCAGCAAAGTGAGATTGAAAGTTTTGAATTCAATCACAAAGTCTTAAAAAACTGTTCTTTTATCGATTGCAAGATAAAAGGGAAAAGCTTCATGAACTCCATGTTTCGTGATTGTAAGTTCATTCGCTGTACCTTTGTAGACTGTAACTTTCAGTCTGTTGTTTTTCAGGAATCTGGGCTTTGGATGGAAAGTACATTCGAAGCGAATGATTTTTCGAAAGCCATCATTGGAAATCTAAAAATTGAAAAGTCGTCCTTCCTTTACAATACATTTGACAAAACAACTTTCGACGGGACGAACTTGATTCATGTGGTATTTAAAGGAAAGATCAGTTCTTCATGGTTTTATGGAATTCCTTTTACAGAAGACTTATATTCCACCAATCTTTTTATTCTCAAAAAAGCCAAACCATTAAAGACTCCCTTGGTAAATTTTGGTCATGCAGAATTAAAGGACGTTATATTTTCTCGAGGGCTAGATCTCTCCAGTACAGTTTTTCCAAACCAAGAGCATCTTAAAATTATCAATAATCCCAGACGTTTTTTTGTTAGTTTCCTCAAAAGGTCAAGAGAAGTGTTTACGGATAATGAATCGTTGGTTTTCTGTCGGGACTTGGTGGATAATGTCTTGTATAAGCCCGAAAATAGGGGGATGCCAATCATATTGGTTGATCTAAATCAGTTTTACCCCTCATTGAATGAAAATAGAGATCGTCTTATTGTTGATCTATTAAAAGCAGGATAATCATATCATTCTATATATAATTGTTAGTGCAAAGCCGTTTGGAGTTCCCAGCTCTAGCGGCTTTTTCGCTCCCGACCTGCTTATGCATTTATTCGCTCCTGTCATTACCTTTGTTCGCTCTTGTTCCTAGTGAACACCTAGCTGAAACCTTGTGTTTACCTAGTGAACTAGGTTAAGACTGGGCGATTCATAGGGATTTGCTAGGTGAATTCCAAAAGCAAGGCAAAAGCAGGGTAGAAGCAGTGCAGTCAAAAGACCGTGCAAAGGCCAAATCTGATGATGGAAGTTAAAGTGCATCCTGCTGTATCATAGTTTTTTTATGTTTTTTTATATATAAGAAAATTAGGTATATTTAATTACTTTTTTAAGATGAACGAATGAAAGATACGAAGCTATTAAAAGGCACTTTACAAACGATTATTCTGAAGCTATTGTCTGGAACGGAAAGAATGTATGGCTATGAAATGACCCAACAGGTAAAACTCATAACAGATGGGGAGTTTATCCTCACTGAGGGAGCGCTCTATCCTGCACTACATAAGTTAGAAGCGGAAGGGCTTCTGGATACAGCAATAGAAGTTGTCGATGGAAGAGCAAGAAAGTATTACTCCCTGACAGTGAAGGGAAAAAAAGCGCAGATAATTAAAATGAAAGATGCGTTGACCTTTGTGGAGAAGTTGCAGGTTATTTTGAACACGAAACCAATTGTATCATGACAGAAAAGAAATTGACCAAAGCGGAGTTAGGTATTCTGATGGATTTTATCCGTTCTAAAGGATATCATTATGTTGATGTTCAACTTGAAATTTTGGATCACTTCGCCTGTAAGGTAGAGGAACTGATGTCTTCAGATGCCGGCATGTATTTCAATCGAGCCATTGATCTCGCTTATGCCAGTTTTGGAGAGTCAGGGTTTGGAAGCATTGCAGCTAGTTATGAATTGAATCTGCAAAGAAAACAAATCAATAAATTTCCTGCTGATTTTTTACAGTTCGTCAAGCATTGGCATAGTGCAATTTATATCGTGTACTTCACATTGTTCTATTATTTTGTGCCGCTCGATGCAGATGGTTTTTGGACGGGATTAAAATTAGGGATGATTGGTACATTAGTTTTTTATATTCCAGTATACCTATTGCGGCATCGGCCTCGAGGGAACAAATACTGCGTTTATCGCAATTATCTTGGTTTAACAATACCGATTATGATTTTGATCATCGGGTTGGTTTCTTCGGAATGGATCGTTAATTATGTTCCTTTAGCTTTGTATCGTGTTGTTATTCTTATTTTTATGTATATTGGATTAGGAATTTTGTCTATCTTTGAGAAGAATCTAAAGGCCATTGTCCGACGGGTAGATGAGATCGAAGTGCTGCACCAGAGCTGACGATTAATTTTTTAAATTATGAAATATCTTTTCCTGTTGTTATTAAGCATTTGTTTTTTGTCCAGTTGTGACAAAGAAGATAGTGATTTTGACGCTAGGGAGATCGGTGATGGAACAATGGCTAAAAGGTATCAATTTGTAGGGCGTTCCGTCGGGTTTTCGGTTAGCCAGATCTACGTGGATGGCACTATAGATAAAAACTTCTATTTGGGGACAGTTTGGGGATTAAAAGATACTACGCCGCAACTAAAACTAACTTCCCTTCGCAATTATAAACCTTTCAAGAGCACAATTTCTTCTACACAGCCAACTTTAGCTCCAATCCGTATCATTCCTGGATTTGATGCTGTGCGAGCTTTCGCTAAGAAAAGCAAGGGGGAACCGGCTGTTTTGAAGCAGTCGTCTGTAGGGGCATTTTTCGATTATAGAGCGATACGCTACCATCTTAATAATAGCCCTGACGTAGATAGTGTACTCAAATTGGTCCGTCACCATGATTCTACCACGATAAAAAGAGCTAATAGCCTGTTATTGCGTCGAGAACATATTACATTTAGTCTCCATGCGGATCTGAAAGACTATGAACAGGCTTTTAGTAAGGATGCACTAGGGAAGTTAAAAAAATCAGGATATAATCCCTACTATGTTTCGTCAGTCAACTATGGTACCCACTCGATTATGATGGGAGAAAGTGATTTTACACGTGGTGATCTTAAAAACGTATTGGAAAAATTGCTGTACAATCAATTTCTGACAAAAACCGACGAAACGGTGTTAAATCGTTCCGATGTGCTGGTTTATTTGCGTGGTGGACGTCAAACTAGTTTTATTAGACGCGCAACAGGTTTGGACGCTATTAAAAAACTTGTCATTGATTATAAAAATGAACTTGAACTGCAACAGAATAGCTTTGACTACCCCATTAGCTATAGTCTAGGAAACCTTAATTCCTATGGGGACCTGAAATTCTGGTACTCTTATGATTTTCTCGTCCGTGAGGAAAAAGAATGATTTTTATTTAAACATTTGGATAATTAAAAGGATATTTTTTACATTTGGGCTATTGTCGCAAACGGCATCATAGCGCAGTTTCCTGTCTATCTATTTTAAACATGGCATAACCATTAATTAGCCTTTTTGCTTCAATACCATTATTAGCTAAAAACAATTAAAGAAGAACTATGGAAGAAACAATTAAGACATTGATCTACATTCACGCATTTTTTGGTGGGATAGGATTGATTACCGGCCTGATCAGTGTGGCTGTAAAAAAGGGAGGAGCAGGGCATAAGAAGACGGGGATCATATTTTCCTATGCGATGGTGATTAGTTCTTTAATTTCACTTGTTATTGCGAGAATGCCGGGCCACGAAAACACATTTTTATTTTTGATCGGTATCTTTACCATCTATCTCATTCTGGCGGGTAATCGCGCGTTGACTTTACGCAGTAAGATTAAACAACAGACCGATTGGAAAGACAAACTTATTTCGGCTACGATGCTGCTTGCATCGGTTGGTATGTTATGTCTTGGTTTAATTGGATTAATACAGCAGGTGGCAAATTCTGTTTTATATGTCTTTTTTGGTGGTTTTGGTGCATTTATGAGTATTCGAGATTTTCAGCTGTTTAAAAGTTTCAAAGAAAAGAAAAATGGCTGGCTGGTCAGTCATTTGGGTCGTATGGTAGGCGCATTGATTGCGTCGGTGACTGCCTTTTTAGTTGCCGGGATTCAGCTTGGTTCAACGCTGGTTTGGATTACGCCAACCATCATCGGCACCTTGTATATCATCTATTCCAATAGAGCATTGAATAAAAATAAAGTGCTTCGTGCGGATTTGCATTAATCCAGCGAGTTAAACATTTGAATTGATTGAAGAAAGGCCTAAGTTTTTTATTTAGGCCTTTTTTAATGCTTGATCTTATGCTCATGAAACCTTGTCAAGAGGTTCTTTGTGCCTTTTTTTTACTCCTACTTTTGATCCAGTTCAATGCAATAGTGCTAGGTTCGCTAGATGCCGAAAGGCTTGTATTGTGATCTAATAAAGGAAATAGGCAATATTCGAAAGGCTTTCCTTGTGCTTTAAGTGCATTGAGATGTTCAATGGATAAACCTACAGGTATTTGGATATCTTTGGATCCAAAAAGCCAGAGTCCTGGAGTTGTTATTGTTTTAAGTGGTGTCATGGGATCGGTATTTGTAAATTGATAGCGATCCGGATCATTTGCCACATGTTGTCTAGCATCGGCTTCCGTATGTTTATCCCAAAAATCTTTTTTCCCATTCGTAAAGAACTGGAAGCGAAGCTGCTCACGGGCAGGGATGACTGCTCCACTGTACAAGACAAAAAAGTCGACCAAAGGATTTTGGTTGGTAGCTAAGGGAATGATCCATCCTGCTTGGCTGAATCCAAGTAGTCCCATTGGAATGTTCGTCTTCCCGAGTTGCTGATGGAATGCTTTTACCGCTGCTTGTGCATCTTTGGCCAGCAGGTGGAGGTTGGCAGAGTCGATATTATTTGTACCGACCTCAGGGCCAGCGTAGGTTCCCTCAGATTTACCAACTCCGCGCTTGTCATAAGTAAATACAGCAATACCGTTTTGAGCCAAATATGAGGCAAACTCCATCATCCTTTTCTCTTGTCCAGAACCATGGATAAGGACAATGGCCGCATGGGCACGGCGAGGCTGAAGTATGGTTCCTGTTAACTTAATACTCTTACTTTTAAATACAATATCTTTTGTAGACCAGTCTAAAGATTGGGCTTTTGCATGTTGCGCGAAGAGCAGGCAATACATGGCGACGAGAAAAGGTAGCGTACGAAGTGTAATCCGCTGTAAGGGAGCATAGTTCGTCAGGGAACAGTTTAATGAGGAGGATTTAGGCATAATTAATTCGGTGTTAAATTTATTTTTGTCTAAAGTAACGAGTTTAAATTTAAAAAGTTTGTGCTTTTCGGTGGACTGTAGGTTTGAATCGGTAAATCGTCCTGTTTTTGCTGTAAATGGCGGATCAAAATTCCCTTGAATCGTCTGCTTGGTTCTTTGCAGATAGCAATGTCCATTCTTGAAAAAGGTTTACAAAAGGTTTAACACGGCTTTTACTTTACGGTTGGTCTAATACGACTCTTACTTCACAGCTGGTCTTTTACGGGGTTTTGATTTGTCTATATTTATTTGGGTAAAAACTAGTGGTCAAATTTGATTTTATTCCGTTTTATAATCGTTATTTCTACGGAACTTATTTGGTCTTTATTCGCTTTCATCCGAATGAAGTCCGAATGAGGTCCCTATAAAGTCCGTATTAGCTCCCTGAAAATTAAGAAATTTGTAAGAAATAAAATAGCGACGGAATAAGATTCGTTAACAGTGTTTTAAGTTTTTCTTTCTTGTTTTATAAGGTAATATATCCTTTATCAAAAGTTAACATCTGAAAATTACTTTTGATTTGAATGAAGCGATTGTTCCTGCGGTAGTTTTCCTTAAGGAAAACTCAGCAAGTAAGAATAACTAAGCAAGGACAACCATAAATCTTATGAAAGAATACTATGCACATTTTCTGCAACATGATTCCTCTCTTAGGGGAAACCGATCTCAGTACTGGACTCCTTATTGTTTTTGCCCTTTGTTTATTTGCCGTTGTGGCCTTTGAATTTGTCAATGGCTTTCATGATACCGCGAATGCTGTTGCAACGGTCATTTATACCAAAGCACTTAAACCAATTGTAGCCATTCCTTGGTCTGGTTTTTGGAATTTTCTAGGTGTTTTTGCAGGCGGAATAGCCGTGGCTATGGGAATCCTTAAATTGGTGCCTCTGGATACCTTAATGGCACTCCCGGTTTCCGTAGGCGCTTGTCTGGTCCTTTCTGTATTATTGGCTGCTATTATCTGGAATTTGGGGACTTGGTATTTTGGTATTCCTTGTTCGAGTTCACATACCTTGATCGGTGCCCTTATCGGGGCTGGTATAGGCTTCACCTGGTATTACGGTGGCAGCGGTGTCAATTGGCATAAGGCTGAGGAAATTGGTCTTTCTTTGATTCTGTCACCTTTGATTGGCTTTGGTCTAGCGGTGATATTGATGCTCTTTTTGAAGCATGTCGTCCGTTATAAAGCACTTTTTCACATCCCACAAGGAGAAGATGACAGACCTCCATTTTTAGTACGGGGTATTCTTATACTGACCTGTACATTGGTCAGTTTTTTTCACGGTAGCAATGATGGACAAAAAGGAGTAGGGCTGTTTATGCTGATCTTAATTGCATTTCTTCCTGCCCGTTTTGCAATAAACCATTCCGTACCAGATGCGGCTGTCATTAAAACGCTCGATCAAACGGAAATCGTGTTGCAGACAATTGCTTCAAGTAATGTTGTTCAGGGAACGATGTTTGCACATGTCCATGAAGAGATTGAGCAAGTCAAGTTGCATTTGATGGATAAAAGTGTAACGGATAAAGCTGGGACGTTCAAATTCAGAAAAGAGGTTGAAGGTTTGGTCAAATCGATTGCTACATTGGAGAGCAATAAACGGATCAATATCAATGCTGAAAATCGACTGGAGCTCAATCGTAAGTTGGGTGAATTGAAACATCTTACGGACTTTGCACCGATTTGGGTGATCTTAACGATTTCGGTAGCACTAGGTTTGGGAACAATGATCGGTTGGAAACGTATTGTAATAACAATTGGTGAAAAAATAGGAAATGAACATTTGAGTTATGCTCAGGGGGCCTCAAGCGAGATTGTCGCAGCTTCGACAATTGGTATCAGTACCGTATTGGGTTTGCCCGTTAGCACAACGCATGTGCTCTCAAGTGGTATTGCTGGTTCAATGGTAGCTTCTGGAGGAAAGAGCAATTTAAATAAAGGAACACTCAAAAGTATCGGTCTTGCTTGGGTACTTACTTTACCTGTGTCGATTGGCTTGGCTTTATTACTATTTGTATTCTTCCATCTTTTTATTTAGTTGATTGTTATCTGAATGTTTTTGTCATCCATTGACTTTGTACACATGGCTATTGGCAGTTTAATATTAAAACTTAAAAAATGAAACAAATTCTCGTTGCCTCTGATTTTTCAATCAATGCAAGTCATGCTTTGCGTTATGCCTTGTCTTTGGCTTCTCGTTTGCATATGGAAATTGCTGTTGTACACGCCATACACCCGACAGAAGGGATCAACAACAGTACTTATAACGCGATCTTTATAGAAGATTATTACGCTAGAAAACGAGCTGCTTTGCAAGAATGGACTGATCAGGTGGTTCAGGAAAATAAATACAATGGCCTTAAAGTGAGATCTGTTGTCGAAGTAGGTTATCTGCGGAATGTAGTCACAAAGTATGTTGAATATACCGATGTTTCTTTTTTGGTGATGGGAATCACTGGGGCGACGGGCATTAAAGAAATTGTCGGTAGTAATGCAAGTATGGCTGTGACAAAATTGCGTATTCCGACCTTGATTGTACCTCCTGAAAGTAATCTGTCCGCTATTCCGGTCATTACATTGGCAACGGATTACAAAACCACAAAATTGTCTGTGCGTGATGTCAAAGCGCTCAATCGTATTTTAAAACTTTCGGACCCCAAGAAGTTGGAAATTCTACATGTTTCAGAAAGGGATTTGGACGAAAAGCTGGTGCGTAATGGGGAGAAAAAAATGCGTCAGTTGCTTCCTAACGTAACTATCAACTTTAACTATGTGGATGAGGATGATACACGCCCATCGTATGCGATCGTTGATTTTGTGGAAAACAATCAGACCGATATTCTATGTTTGGTCAAACGCAACCATAATATGATTTATCGTTTATTTGCAAGTAGTACGGTGAATGAAGTTCTGAACCGATCGGTTAAAGCGATTTTGGTGTTGCATGAATAGTCTATGTTGAAACTTTTTTACGCTATATATCAAGCCGTTTTGGATTTTCCAAGCGGCTTTTTTTCAATGACAAAAAGATGGATTGATAATTCAGAAACCAATTTTGAGCCAGTAGGCAATCAGTATCACCTTAAATTAACCTAAAAATCTCTACAAGTCGTCGTCCTGTGGAGATTTTTCACTATAGTCCCTTATAGTGCGCTGAAACTTTGTATATTTTTCCATGTACATCTAATTCCATATATTCCGCGGAAAGCGAATCGTTGACGCTTTTATAGAAAAGTACCATGGAGTTTACGCCCGTAAGTATGTGGTAAAGCTCAAAATGAAGTTCTGGATATTTTTCCAGTGCGCTTTTAAAATAAGCTTTTAATTCTTCTTTGTTCTTTATATTTCCCGCCGTATTCACACCCATTTTCTGAATAAATGGGGGAGCGAAAGTCAATGTCTTCACTATAGTGTCACATAATTGTATCCAGATCGTGTTGGTTCCAGGGATCAACCCAATGTTGCGTAAGATCTGCAGGCTGATTAAAATTATCTAGTGTATTCATATTGTATTAAAAATTAATCGATGTATCTGACGGAATTGTCAAACCAAACCGCTTAAAGCAATATACATAATTTAACTGTCTTATCTGGCGTAAGGATGGATAAACCGTTATTGACCCACAATTTGTTGGAATCGCTAAATTGAACAAACGGTTGCGTTTTGATCAGAGTTGTCAATGCTGATAATTCTCGTTATTATCGTAAGGTTATAGTCTGTTCGTAAGCAGATTGACTATAGTTTGTTCGTTTATAAAATAAGAAAATTGTGAAAAAATATCTATTTCTTGCGGGTATTCAGGTAATGTCAGTGCTAGGGTTATCGGCCCAAACGACAAGGTCAACTGTGCCATTACAGCTATTGGGTACCCGGAGTTGGATCCGTGTAGACACGAAGGATAATCAACCGAGCATGTCCGGAGCGAAAGTCTTTTGGGCAAAAACGAATAAGAAACCGCAAACAGCCAATGCGATATTAGCAGAAGGTGCCAAACGTTATTATATTCAGCAGGTGGAGCCTGAAACGACCTATTATATCTGGATAGAATCTGCTACAGGAAAATCCTTGGCGAATGGAAAAGTGTATACGAGCAAGAAGTGGCAGCTGGATGATACTGAACTCGATGAGGAGCAAAAGAATCCAAGCTCAAGAGCTGTTCCTATTGGTATGGAAGTCTATTGGCAGGATGAATTTAACGATCAATTACTTAATCGGAATAAATGGACGACCAACTATTTCTCGTCCCTGAACTATCTGAATGAAAAATCCAAGGATGAAATGTTGCATGATCGTTTGCCACAACCGGCTTATACGTTAAATGGATCAGCGATCAATCTGTATGTCAATGATACCATTCCCAAGCGGATTTTTACGGAGGGTGGCAACCAAAAGATTTCATCCATCCAAACCTACGATTGGAAGTCCAATGAAAATTTACTGGACAACAGCAAAGGTGGGTACTTTGAAGTTAAGGTAAGGCGTAACCGCCAAGGTAGTCCCAAGGGAACAAATACAGCTTTTTGGTTTGATTCACCTGGGCCAGATATTCGTTATTATCTTCAAGAAGGATCCGAAGTCGACGGAATTAAAGGCATTCGTCCAAAGGGACAGCTTTTTGAAATCGACGTTTTCGAATATATTACGGCTCAATTTGTGGTACATGGGCATGTCGATCAAAAAGGGGTATTTCAACGTAATCTTGCTACACATATTGCGGAGGGGTATGAACATGTCGGACAATGGGTAACACATGGAGTATTGTGGACACCTACCAGTATTAAACATTATATCAATGGAGACCTGATCAAGGAGTATAAGAATAAAAATCAGATTTATTCACCCAACCACTTTTTGAACGTATTTCTTGGAGCCTATGGATCTGAACGCGGAGTCAATATGGAGGTCGATTATATTCGGGCGTATAATTGGCCTTTAAAAGATGGTAATGAATTGCCTAACCCAGATTTTGAGGGTAAATCTGGTCTTGCACCTTGGGAAGGAGCAGCGGTCATCGAAGAACGGCGTGGAGAAAAAGGCAGTAAAGCGGTCGTACTTGCGCCGGGTCAAAAAATAGAGCAATATGTTTATTTGGATCCTCAACAAGACTTCAAGCTTGGCTATTGGAGTAAAGGAGGTAAAGTTCAGGCGGAAGTGGATGATGTTGCTGTCGTAACAGGAAAGTTATCGACTTTAAAGACTTTAATAGCTGATTCAGGAAAGAGAGGTGGAGAACAGGCGGTTAATTTTGTCACTGGCAAGGAGATCAATCCGAATAAAAAAATAGTTCGGATCGGATTTACCAATGTAGGAACGGAAAACGCATTTTTGGATAATATCATATTGAAAAAAAGATAGTTATAATGCAGTTTTCTTAATAAATATTGGCTTCATGTATATCACGTTGGAGCCATTTTTATGTTTTTTTATGCGGTAAATGTTTCTTTTGATATGCTGAAGGTGACATATTTGTCTGTTTTTTGAAGAAATGAGAGAACGTAGCGGAGTCCTCAAAACCCAATTCAATCAGGGTGGTCTTGATTGGATTGGCCCCCAAACGCAGCAGGTGCATAGCTTCCTTTAACAAACGATTATGAATCAATTTGAGGGGGGTAGTCTCCATGTATTGCTGTGTTTGTATCCAAAGAGTTGTTGCAGTTATATTCAATAAATTTGCGTAATAAGCGACATGGTGTTCTTTTTTATAATGAAGTTCTATTAATTCAAGAAAGCGATTCAGGATGGCTGGATAAGTATATGGTGCTAAATTATCGATGTGTTTGGTTAAGGAGCGGTTAATCTCTAGTAAGCTAGTTCCCAAACGTGATAAAATGAGTGATAATAGTGGCTGATAGCGAGAGAGTTCCTCACGGATCTTATCGAATTCATAGCGAAGCCTCTCAAATTCATATGCTGCGATCTGAAGTATCGGATAATCTTTAAGAAGTTTTATGTTGATTGAAAGCGTATGACATAATTTTTCAAAATTTTGCCAGGGAATTCTAAAATGATAAACAGCGGTTTCTTTGAAAAAATAGAAAGAACTTGACTGACCAGGGAACATTAAATGAATTTGGTAACCCATTATATTATGTTGCCCCTGATCAATCTGACGGATACCTCCTCCCGAGTGTATTAAGATAAGGGTCAGCACCTCTTTGCTTTTGAGCATATGGCAGGTGTGTACTCTGATATTCCGCATTCGATATAAAAAACCGAGATGCTCTACCTGTTCGTCGCATGTTGTTATGTTTGCAGTATTAAACATAGTTACTTTGGTCTGAGAGGCGTTAAATGCACGATTTGTTTATTCAATTTTGCGATTCTTATCTAACGATTATAGGGATATTCCTGTACCCAATGGAACTTGCGCTGCTTTAATTCGAAAGCTTGCACGTCTTGTTTAATCAGTTTAATTTGCGCTGTCTGGTCATCGAAGGTTTTTGTCAGAAGAATATTTCCATCTTGGTTGATTTTATAATCAAATTGATAATTGTTTAAGGTAATTTTCTTCCCCGCAGCATCAATAATAACGCTCTCTCTTTGCGGGCTATAGTCTGTGTTGCGTATTAAGACCTTGTTGTTATCAATTTCGAAAACAATAAGTCGCCAATTTTCGGGGATTGTTTTGCGTGGTGTTCCCGCTTCATCAATACGGTAGATTCCATATAGTGGTGACTTCGTTAGGTACTCAGCGATCATTTTTTTTGTACTTAATATGCCCATGCCTTGTTGCACTATAAAGAGAAGTAACACGGCCAATTTGATGATAAACAAACTTTTTCTTTTCCAGCTTTTATTGAATAGGGGTTGTTGAATAGGAAGTAACTGTACAGGTTTTCCTGAAATAAAAATTTCGCACAATGCTTTTAAGTAGGGAAGCAGTAGAAATATGGAAAATAGCAGGAGTGCTGTGGAGACCATTTTGACAGGAACATCATAAAAATAATTAACAGCCATAATATTGATACTTGTCGCAACCGTAATAAGTGCACCCAAAACCATCATTTTTCTGAAAAGCAATAGGCCCGATAATATTTCAATTGAACCGATGAGTATATTGTAGCCTTGAGAATAACCGATATAAGTCCATGCGAGGCCCATGGGGGAATACTCGCCCAATGGCTGCAGGAGTTGTGTTAACCTCGGCGGCTGCATTTGCATATAGAAGACTTTGATGAGACCATAGTTGATGAGCATAAAAGCAACATAATAACGTATTGCTGTGGTTAACCAGTAAAAAAGGATCCTATAGTTCGCTCTTTTTCGATCTAATATGGACCATAAAGCTGCCCCGACTAATGCTAGTAGGAATAAGATCAATAAGGATATCCAGGCATAGGAGGTATCCCCACTTCCGTTGATGAAGATGCTGTGGTCGTAAGAATAGGCCAATATATTTTCTGCAAACCAGGGAGTCAACTTTTGCATAAAATGATTGAGGGGAGAGCTGATATAGCCATATAATGGATAAGTGCCGTTGTTGAAAACAAGAATAAACGACAAAATGAAAATAAAAGAAAATCGAAAACCTAATTTTCTAAAGGCAGGCCAACGTTCTGGACCGTTTTCGTTAAGAATAAGCATGATTAAAGTTTATAGTATTTAAGTTAATATTTTTTGGTAAAATAGACCGTATGTTTGTTGAAATAAATAATCGATTAAATAGTAAATAATCATTACGCTATATTTGGACAGAAGTTTTTATCTTGCTCCTAAAAAATAAGGATCATGGACAAGATCAGAGAATATTTCGAATCGCTCGTTGTCATGAATGATACGGACTGGGAAGTATTTTCCGCTAAGCTTGTTAAGATGGAGTTTCCAAAAAAATCACTGATTTTGGAAATCGGAAAAACTGAACAGTATTTATCTTTTATTGAAAAAGGAATTGTACGTTTCAATATCCCAAAACTGGACTATGATTTTACTTTTGGATTCGCTTTTGAAAACTCTTTTGTAAGTGGGTACGATTCCTTCTTGACACAACAGCCTTCATCGTATCATCTCGAGGCAATAACGGATTGTATTTTATGGCGGATATCGTTTGAGGATCTCCATGCGGTATATCAAACAACAACGGTTGGGAATCTAATTGGTCGGAAAGCGGTTGAGGACATTTTTCTAAAAAAAATGAAACGGGAACTGACGCTACTCGAAGATTCGGCAAAAACCAGGTATATCAATTTGTTGCGTGAGCAGCCCGAGCTGATTCGCAATATTCCCTTAAAATATCTGGCTTCTTATATTGGTATTAGACCGCAATCATTGAGCCGAATCAGAAAAGGCATTTATTAACAAATGTTCATTGATAACAAAAAGAAGGGTACCTATTTTTGTTATAAAAAAGATGAAACCATTTTTTGTATTGATCGTTGTCTTTATTGTCTCCAATTTTAGTACCCTGTTGTTGAAAGGCACGGTGGATTATTTTTTTTCTGGCAAAATAGCACTAGCCGTTATGTTGCTGTTTACATCATTGGGGCATTTATTATATACGGAGGGAATGACCTTGATGCTGCCCGAATTTATTCCATTTAAAAAGGAAATGATCTATGCAACCGGACTGTTGGAAGCCCTTGCTGCTATTGGGCTATTTGTCCCGCAGATGAGCCGCATAACGGGAATCCTTTTAATTGTCTTCTTTCTACTGGTATTACCCACAAATATCCGGGCAAACTTGAAGCATATAAATTATGAGACGGCTACTTTCGATGGACCTAGTCCAAACTATTTGTGGTTTCGTATTCCGTTTCAAATCTTGCTTATCGCTTGGACTTATTATTTTGCGATTCGTTAAATCAAGTTTCTTAACTAAAATATAGCATTAAATTAATATGGGATTGTTTAGTGTTATTTAACAATTTTTTATTTTTACTAAACTTTTAGGTTTAATCAAATGAAAGAAGCAATTAAGATGATCGTATTTGACATGGCAGGTACGACAGTGAACGAAAATAATATTGTGTATAAGACGCTTAGAAATGCAATAAATACGGTAGGAGGCTATGAACTTACATTAACGGAAGTATTGGCGCATGGCGCAGGTAAGGAAAAGTTACAAGCGATCAAAACAGTACTTAAAAATAGCCTGAATCTTGTTGATGATGAATTGGCACAACGCATGTTTACGTTGTTTTTAGGGGAGCTGGAGCATGCTTATGAAGTAGAAGAAATTTATCCAAATACGAATGCTGAGGAGCTTTTTGCCATATTGAAAGACCGTGATATCTTACGTGTGTTGAATACGGGATATGACCGAAAAACTGCGGAGTCGCTTTTAGAAAAGCTTAACTGGAAAGTAGGAAAGGATGTAGATGCATTAATTACAGCGTCTGATGTGCCTCGAAACAGACCCTATCCAGATATGATTGAATTAGCGATGCAAAAATTTGAAATTGCTGATCCAGGTGTTGTCGTAAAGATTGGAGATTCTATTATCGATATACAGGAGGGGCAGCAAGCAGGCTGTGGTTTAAGTATCGGTATCACAACCGGTGCACATAATGTGGTTCAACTCAAATCCGCAAATCCCGATTATGTGATTGATGATCTACTGGAAATTGTTCCAATACTTGAAAAGAAGAATATCTCCAATACAGTTGTCTAGTTCTTTGACACTGTTGAATAAAAAAGCGGGTATTTCTTGTAGGAAATACCCGCTTTTGATTGCGATATGATCCACATGCTATTGCATTTGTATGCCTTCCATTGAATTCTGGTTTTTGTTTTTCTTAAACATGTTCATATCCATTTTTCCGAAACGGTAGGAAAGATTCAATTTGATCAACTGCGGATTGGAAAGTCGATAATAGGTTTGAGAGAATCCTTCACCCGATGAAACAATGGTATTGCCACGTGTTCTGAAGATATCATTGATGGCTAATGTTGCGGAGGCAGCCTGATTTTTCAAGAAGCTTTTCTTGATGGCAAAGTCGATACCATAGAATGGTTTGATATAGCCTTGGGAAGAGCTTTGTGCCTGGTTCATTGGTGGGCCGAATGTCTGGCCCTGTGTAACTGGCATATTTGTTTTACCTTGATATTCAAAAGCAAGCTGTAGGTTCCAGTTTTTCTGTAAGTTGAATGTATTGTTCAATTTTCCAAATACTGTCCACATACCTTCCGATGGTGTTTTCTCATCAACTTCAATTTTAGAATTGTAGAAGTTGAGGTCTGCTGTCAGATCCCACCATTTTTTGAGATTATTGGTATACGTGAATTCGGCCCCATAATTTTTGCTGGAATTGGCATTGATATAGGTATTAATGAAGTCCATTTTGTTCGTCACCGGATTGAGTTCCTGTGTCAGGTAACGTGTAATTAGGTTGTTTGTAGATTTATAGTATACCGTTGCCAAAAATGTACCTTTTCCATGTGTACGACTGTAAGAAAGTTCGCCCGAAGTGGTGAATTCTGGTACAAGATCGGGGTTACCACGTGTAATATTTAAGCTGTCGGTGTAGTCAACAAAAGGGATAAGCTGAAAGAAGTTCGGACGGTTGACACGACGGGTTACGCTCATCTGTATTTGGTCTTTCTCGGTTAGCTTTTTGCTTAAGAACAAAGAAGGAAATAAGCTAAGGGGATACTTGTTGTGAAACTTTTCATTTGTATTCAAAAGTTCGCCGTCGTACGTTGAGCTTTCTGCGCGCAACCCAACTTTATAGGATACCCAGTCTTTGAGATTTCCTCCAAGTGAGGCATAAGCTGCATAGACACTGTTTTTATTGTTATAGTTCGCTGAAGCTGCGGTGATATTTTCAAAATCCTCCTTATCCACTGCTTTTAAGGAATTCGTGTTGAGGTTTTTGAGTTTATTGATCTGGGCACGCACACCGGTCTCGAGTTTCATGCCATTTTTGAACGGTTTGACATAATCTGCCTGCACAGTCATAAATTTATTGTTGCCGGAGCCGTTGTTTTTTTGGATCTGCGTTCCGCTGACCTCATCGCTGGCATTGCGATAATTGGTCGTATATAGACCATTTGAGGTGTTATTACCGCCAAAGTAATTGAAATCGACAGACAATTCTTCGCCTTCAGTTTTGAATTTTTGGACGAGACCAGCTTGCAGGCCACGTGGTTTAAAGCTTCTTTCAGATTCGGAAATGCGATCGCTCATTGAAGTACTGCCCCCTGAAGTGGTGGAAATTGCTGAATTTTCATTAGGCTTAAATTTACCCTGAACCAACACTCCGGCGACAGATAGCGTTGTTTTGGGACTTAAGTCGTAATCTACGCCAAGCCGGCCAAAGGTAATCATACCTTTTGTTTTGCCCTCGATATCTTGATCTACTGTCGATTCTATGCCATTAATTGTACTGGTACGGTGGCTGTCGCCCTCGGTGTTGGTCCGCATGCGCATATTCATTCCCGTCAGTGAGATGTTGAATTTATTCTGACGCAGATTTAAACTACCCATAAAGTTGGTCCCGCCAAAGCGGTCGCCACCTAAGGTGACCATACCATTGTATCCAGCTTTCTTATTTTTTTTCAGAATAATATTGAGGATACCGGCCATACTTCCAGAAGCGTCGTATTTGGCAGATGGATTTGTGATGATCTCGATTTTATCAATGACATCAGCCGGAATTTGATCCGGTGTAAGCGTGGTCGGTTTTCCGTCAACAAAAATCGTTGGCGCTGCATTTCTCAATTTTACATTACCGTCGATATCTACTTGTACAGAAGGCATATTGCGGAGTACATCGATTGCTGTACCGCCAGCCGCGACGATATTTTTCTCTACGTTGAAGACTTTTTTGTCGATATCCATTTCGAGTAATGCCTTACGGCCAGTCACGGTGACTTCATCGAGCTTACGGTTGTCATTTTCCAGTTTGATCGCGCCGATATCTTTGGCTGTTTTTCCATCGGTATAGTCTACAGCTAGATCAATCGGTGCATAGCCTACAGAGCTAATTTTTAGCTTCCATTTTTCTTTTGGTGAAATGGCTGCGAAATTGAATTTTCCATTTTCTGAAGAACTGGTACTTTTTACGAGAATTTCCCTTTCTTTACCAGTAGCTTGATCCTTGATGACCTTCAATAAATTCACGGAAGCTTGCGCGATCGGTTTCCCGGTGTTGTCCACAATTTGGCCGGAGAGCTGGCCTTCGGACATGGCGAAAGCAGGACGACCGCCTGCAGGGGCTTGAGCGTGTACAGAAGCAACCGCAGTTGCCATTAGTGCTATTGCTATAAATCTTTTCATTTTTTCTTTGCTATGCTATCGGCTACGCGGATTAGGCTGTTCGATAGTACGCAAATTTGAAAAGGATTTTTTAGCTATGCAATCATCTGTAGACCGAAGCGGCGAATGTGTAGACGAACGGATAATTGTATCGATTCAATTTGTACCTGTAGCATTAGATAAACTGTTCGATATTTTTAATATATTTTTTACCGATAGGAAGGGCAGTTTCGGGTAAGGTGAGTTTGCTTTGACCGACCTGTTCAATACGATTTTTGTTGACAATAAAGGAATTATGTATGCGTAGAAAATCGACTGTAGGTAATATTTTTTCCATCCCTCGGAGGTTGCTGCGCGTAAGAAGTGGCGATTCACGGTCGACCAGGTATATTTTCACATAGTCTTTCAAGCCTTCGATGTAGCTGATTTCATGGAGAAAAATTTTCGTCTTTTTGTATTCTACATTGACGATAATATGATCCTGTTCGGGTAGCTGTTTTGCAGGGAGCAGCATACTTTCTTCCACTTTTCGGACTGCGGCTGCGAGTCGTTCTTTTGAAATGGGTTTAAGCAGATAATCTACGGCATTTAGCTCGAAACCTTCAACAGCATATTGGTGATAGGCCGTGGTGAAGATAACTAAGGGGCGCGGAGTGAGTTCGCGAATAAACTGCGTACCCAATTGATCGGGCATTTCAATATCCAGAAAAATCAGATCGATAGCGTGATCTTTTAAATAGTCTTCAGCTTCGGCCGTCGCATTAAATTTACGGGCGACTTCGATTTGCTCAAAATTCAATAAGTCGTCTTCTAAAATGTTGAGCGCGAAGGGTTCATCATCGATTAGTATACATTTAATCTTCATCGGTCATCAGTTTTAAAGTCACTTCGAAATCTCCAGCATCGGTTTTTCCGATCCTGAGGTCATGTCGGTTGGGATACAATAATTGTAATCGTCTGCGTACATTGGTCAGTCCTATCCCTTCGTTTGGACGCGGTTCCGTATGTTGTAAAATGCTATTTCGGGATATAAAGATAATGCCACCTGGAGTATCCTGGAATTGAAACTGTATCTGTGGTTCAGTTTTGCTATCCACACCATACTTGAATGCATTTTCCACAAAATGGATGAAGAGTAATGGGGGGATCATTCTGTTTTTGACTCTGTCTTCGATATCCAGTGCTACATTTCCTTGAATAGGAAGACGAAGGGTCTGTAAGGCGATAAAATTGCGCATATGGTCGATCTCTTTAAAAAGCTCGACTTTGGGACCGTCTACTTCGTAAAGTATGTAGCGTAGCATTTCGGACAACTTAACAATAGTGTCTTCGGAATCTGATGATTGTTTACGAATGAGCCAACGGATATTATTGAGCGTATTGAATAGGAAATGTGGGCTGATCTGAAGTTTTAACATCGTTAGTTCTGCCGTTGTTTTTTCAAGCGCAATCTGTTTGTTGAGCTCCTTTTGTCGGGCTTGCTCATCGTAGAGAAAGATCATCGAAGAGGTAATCATACAGAGTGAGTAGATAATACCCGGGCCGATAACCAATCGTACGAAAAGAATATTTTCCTTGGTCAGATGAGCTAGCTCCCCATCTGGATTAAAATAGACTATACAGTAGTTCAGTGCTACATAGGTGGCAAATCCAAGTGCCATTAATAGTACAAAGATCTTTCTGCGACCAAAAAAATAGGTGGGTGCAACAACGTAGCAGTGCAAGTAAAAATGAGTAGCCAGGAATACAATATTTACTAAATGCGATAATGCCGAATAAGGCTTGAAATCCGCGATTTTATCCGGCTGGTAGAGGTACGTAATAAAGGGCAAAAGCAGTAATATGGTCCAGATGACAATATGTAAATAGAATTTTCTGAAGAATCTGCCAATCATGTTATATCTAATTAATCCCCTTACTTTTGGATAAGACCAAACTTAGATAAATTGCTTTTTATATGCAATATAAATACGTTTATAGGTAAAAACAATTATTCATCAAAGCTGTTCTCCGATGGTTATCATGGTCTGTTGTCAATCGATATGGTGTTATAAACATGAGCAGCTATTAAATGAAATGATGTTAAAAAGAGGTTCAGGAAAGAACACGAAAACGGGAAATAGGCTGGACTGTTGGAAATAGTTTTGTATTTTGCAGGTATAAACTTTGTAACGTGACGTTCAATCCAAACCGATATCAGCATATGCCCTACAGACGCTGTGGGAAGAGTGGCATTCTCTTGCCAGCCATTTCATTGGGGCTTTGGCAAAATTTTGGTGAAACCGATATTCAAGCGGTGTTCCGCAAAACTTTGGTGACCGCTTTTGATCACGGGATTACCCATTTTGACCTTGCCAATAATTATGGTCCGCCTCCGGGAAGTGCAGAAGAGAACTTTTGACATATATTGCGTAGCGATTTTGTGGGCTATCGTGATGAACTTTTAATTTCCACTAAAGCGGGATATACCATGTGGCCGGGTCCGTATGGTGACTGGGGAAGTCGTAAATATTTGATGGCCAGCTTACACCAGAGCTTAAAACGGATGAAGCTCGATTATGTGGATATATTTTACCATCATCGACCGGATCCGAATACACCGTTGGAAGAGACGATGGTCGCATTGCGAGATATTGTTCATCAAGGAAAGGCCTGCTATGTGGGTTTGTCCAATTATCCTCCTGATCTTGCTCAGAAAGCTGCTGCGTTATTGCGTGCAATGGGGACACCATGCCTTATTCATCAGCCGAAATATTCGATGTTGGTGCGGACACCTGAGGAGGGGCTTTTGGATGTGCTGCAGGCAGAAGGAATCGGAGCGATCGCTTTCTCTCCTTTGGCACAGGGACTGTTGACCAATAAATACTTAGGTGGCATTCCGGCAGATTCGCGCGCTTCGAAAGAGCATTTTTTGAAAAGTGACATGATCACTGCTGAATTGATGGAGAAGATAGACCGGTTGAATAATCTGGCGATACAAAGAGGCCAAACATTGGCTCAAATGGCAATTGCATGGTTGTTGAAAGATGAACGTGTAAGCTCCGTTTTGGTAGGGGCGAGAAATAGTGAGCAACTGGTTGATTCACTCAAGGCCCTGGACAGGCTAGACTTTACGGCGGATGAATTGGCACTTATTGATGCTATTCTGAAGTATAATTAATCACCTAATTGATCATGTCATGTTTGCCTTTGAAGCACAATTGGAAATTATCGGTATCAATCCTTTTGTTTTTGTTCCTGCTGATATTCTGGAAAACCTATTTAAGGATGCGGGAATGAACAAAGGTTATATTCCTGTGAAGGGAAAAGTTAATGAAAAAGATTATGTTCAGACCTTGCTGCGATTTAAGGGGGAGTGGAGACTGTACATTAACACGGTTATATTGGCGAACTCGCCGAAACGAATCGGCGAGACCTTAACCATAACAATCGCTTTTGATCCGGAAGACCGGACTATTTTGCCTCATCCAGAACTCGAAGCAGCATTTGCGCTAAATAATGATGCACTAAAGGTGTTTGATGGATTGTCTCCATCAAAGCAAAAGGAAATTATCCGTTATATTTCTAACTTAAAAACTGCGGATAGTCGAAGAAAAAACATCGAAAGGGCGATCGGTTTTCTATTGGGTAAAAATCGATTTGTGGGGCGCGAAAAGCCCTAAGAACTCAGACCAGTACTTCCATGTATGTCCTGTAATTACGGCCAGATATAGGGAGGATTGGTTAGAATTTTAGTGATAATTTGAATATACTTATGGACAATCCTAAAATAGTATGGGGTATCATCGGCTGTGGTGATGTCACAGAAAAAAAAAGTGGACCTGCGTTTAATCGGATAAATAATAGTCAGCTAATGGCTGTCATGCGAAGGGATGCGGCGAAAGCTGCTGATTATGCTAAGCGACATCAGGTACCCCTATGGTATTCAGACGCTGACGATTTACTTGATAATATCGATCTCAATGCGATTTATGTCGCAACGCCACCGTCCTCTCATCTCGCGTATGCACTATCTGCCCTGCGTAAAGGGAAATCTGTTTACGTTGAAAAGCCCGTTACGTTAAATGCGATAGAGGCTGAATCATTATTGGCGGAAGTAAAAAGCAGTAACGGGAAATTGGTTGTTGCGCATTACCGTAGACAATTGCCTTTGTTTCTAAAGGTTAAAGAGCTTGTTGAAAACGGTGAAATTGGCCAGCTAAGGACGGTGCAACTCCGTTTATGGCAAAGCAGAACGCCCGACCTGGTAACTAAAAGTGGCGGAGATTGGCGTACTGATCCTGCTGTTTCGGGCGGCGGCTACTTTTTTGATTTAGCCCCTCATCAATTGGATTTGATGCTTTACTTTTTTGGAATGCCGATTTCATACGATGGTTTTAGCTTAATTCAGGATAGGGACAGTGCTGTTGCCGATCAAACCACAGGGACCATTTTATTTAATAATCAGCTTGTTTTTCATGGAAGTTGGTGTTTTAATGTTGCCAAAGAAAATCAGGTAGACCGTTGTGAAATTGTTGGAAGCCTTGGTCGTATTTGTTTTTCCATTTTTGGAAATTCAGTTGTTATCGAAACAGGGGATGGAGAGCAGGAATTCAGATTTGACCATCCCGAAAATATTCAATTGCCGATGATTTCGCGTGCGGTAGAGTATTTCAGCGGCATCGGGCCAAATCCATCTCCGATTGAGGAAGCCTTGGTCCTGATGCAGATCATCGATAACTTTTCGACAATAAGGCAATAATATTTTGCTTTGCTGATAAGCTCTAGTCTTTAAGGATGAAGCAGGTATAATGGAAAGCCTATTTGGAAGATAGGTATGATTTTGGTCTTCCAAATAGGCTTAATTTTTCTGACAGTGTCTGATCTTATTGGCCACAAAGAACCTTCAGTTTGCTTTCATTACTGTTGGTGTCTGCGAAGTTATGAAGGTTTTATTAAGTATTCTTTCTTTTGAATGGACCCATTGGAGCAATGAGTTCTAAGTTGGTGCCATAAAGAGGTGCACCGAACTGATCTTAAAAGCAATTAATAGATCGCTACTGGATTGACATTGACCTGTGTGGATCCTACATATAAGGGCTGTCCAAGGACAAATAGAAATTCCCAGACTTCTTCTTTTACCAAGGGGCGTGTGTCGATTAATTCAAGATTGTATATGCCACGTTTGGCCAATAAAAACTGATTGATTGGAAATTCCTCGTTGGTATTGGGGTTTGGATATACTTCAGATGCCCACGTGTCACCACCAAAAGCAACGATACCTTGATCTGCTAGCCATTTTGCTGCATCCATGCCGATACCGGGTTCAGTTTCCAGGAACTGTTGGTTGTTGTTGCCGATCAATTCTAACCAACCTGTGTTGAATAAGACGATGTCACCTTTTTTGATCGTGATCCCTTGTTTTTTTAATACCGATTGAATGGCTTCAACGGTAAATTCTGTACCACCGGGAACGATATCTTTTCCATAATAGGCTGTCATATCCAAGACAATAGCACGGGTTACCAGTGGTGGGACTTTTTCTATTCCAAGTTTTTTAACGCCTTCTACCGTAACAAAATCCTGCGCTTTGTTGCCATTGTAGTAGATATTGTTGATTCCGATATGTCCAATACCGTTCAATTGGGTGCCGACACAGGTCCAGGCATTTACCAATTCGTCGTTGAAAGTGAATTTATTGGGACCAAGTGTTGCACCAGCCTGTTCTCCGGGTTGTATATTATACAAGTTAAAACTACGGTGGCGGAAAGCTGGAAGCTGTTTGTTTACAGGGACAGCAAGAGGGACAGTTTTTCCCTTTTTGACAAGTTTTAATGACTGTAGCACCAATTCTGGTGATATTAAATTGGCAGCTCCGATCTCGTCGTTCTTACCATAAGCAGCATGATGCCATGTACTATCTGTTGGGTCTACCAACAGTGTTTTATTTTGCGCATTGCTTTGCAATGCTGTGAGTGACAGTACCCCATGAGGAGTACTGTCAACTGATTGAATTTTTTCATCGTTGAATATTAAATTTTTGCTAATGCAAGATTGATAAAGGATAGTTCTTCTGCGGTAAGCGTGATGTCGATGGCCTGCGCATTTGCGATGGCCTGCTCTGCATTTCGGGCACCTGCCAAGACCACAGTGATCGCCGGCTGCAAACTAGTCCAGCGTAATACCAATTGGGAAAGCGTGACACCTTTGTTTGCGGCAATTGGACTGATGGTATCCAAGAAGGTCTTTACCTTGGCCAGATCAAATTGTTGGAAATAACCATTGCGGTGATCGTTTTCTTTTAATTTACCCGTATTGAAATATTTACCGGTTAACAAACCACGCTCCATAGGGCTATATACAATGATACCTAGATCATTTTCCTTTGCGTAAGGAACAAGGTCCTGTTCGATACCTCGGTTCAGCATGCTGTAACCAACTTGATTACTCGCTATTTTGAGGGTTTTTCGTGCTTCTGAAACTTGATAAACGCTATAATTGCTGACGCCGGCAGCACGGATCTTACCTTGTTGTAAAAGAAGATCCAAGGCTTCCATCGTTTCGGAAATCGGAGTCGTACTATCTGGCCAGTGAATCTGTAGTAGATCGATATAGTCGGTGCGTAAACGTTTTAGGCTATTCTCTACTTCCTGAATTACACTAGCTTTTGATGCATATTTATAAACTGGAATAGTTTTACCAGCTTCTTCTGCGTCAAAGAAAAATTCACCTTTTCCTTGGTTACTACCGTCCCATACCAAACCAAATTTGGTCAATACCTGTATTTTGGTCCGATCATAACCTTGAATTGCCGCACCGATCATTTCTTCACTCAAACCAAAGCCATAAAACGGGGCTGTATCTAATGTAGTGACACCGTTGTCGATCGATGCTTTCACAGAATCAATAGAATCTTTCTTTTCATTGCCGCCCCACATGTTGCCGCCAATTGCAAAAGCTCCGTACGTAATTGCTGATAATTCTAAATCTGTTTTTCCTAATTTTCTGTATTCCATTTTTTATTTTTTATGTCTCTTGTTAAATTTTATTTGTCGTTCTGATGCACCTTTTTTTACTAAATAAATCTGTTCGAAAGGATGCTTACTATTATCAGAATGATTGATGGCACAAAGTTATAACGCTATTTTTTATTATTAAAATAATTTAAATTAGGTTATTCTATTATTTTTGTAATATAACACTAGCGTCTTTTTTTGAAAAGCGCCAGCAGATTTCTGTTAACTTTTTCTTGTACATTCCTACACAAACTAGTAGATTTATATAGTGTGGTAGGTCTTGTTAGTACTTACATTTTTATTGGGATAACCGTTCAGTAAAAGAATATCTATGCAAACAGTTGAACAATTTAAACCTGATGTGATTATTATCGGAGCGGGTTTAGCAGGGCTTACAGCAGCAATGGAGGTTACCAATGCTGGTAAGAAAGTGCTTCTTGTAGATCAGGAGACAGCTGAAAATCTTGGTGGTCAGGCCTATTGGTCCTTTGGGGGCTTTTTCTTGTCAATTCATCTCAACAACGTCGTATGGGCATCAAGGATTCTTTTGAACTGGCTCGGCAGGACTGGATGGGAACTGCAGGATTTGACCGCGAGGAGGATTATTGGCCGCGACAATGGGCAGAGGCCTACCTGAAATTTGCGACGGAAGAGAAGGCTGCTTACGTCGCTCAGCTCGGTATTAAGCTGATGTTTATGGTCGGTTGGGCTGAGCGCGGTGACGGATCGGCCTCGGGGCATGGTAATTCCGTTCCTAGATTTCATGTTAGTTGGGGGACTGGAACTGGCGTTGTGAAACCTTTTGTGGATAAAGCTTTTGCTGCGCAGGAAAAAGGTCTGCTGCGGTTTTGCTTTCGACATCGCGTGACAAAATTGCTAACGCAAGATGGCGCGGTCTTCGGAATTGCGGGCGATGTTTTGGAAGATGATAACAAAGCAAGGGGTGTTGCTACCAACAGAAATATTCTTGCAGCGTTTGAATATTATGCAGATCAGGTCGTTATTGCTTCGGGAGGGATTGGAGCAAATCATCAATTGGTACGCGAAAATTGGCCTGAACGATTAGGGAAAGCACCAGTGCAAATGATTTCAGGTGTTCCCGCCTATGTCGATGGAAAAATGATTGGAATTGCCGAAGAGGTTGGGGCTCATATGATAAACCGCGATCGCATGTGGCATTATACGGAAGGGATTGAAAATTGGAATCCAATATGGCCTATGCACGGCATCCGTATTTTATCTGGGCCGTCTTCATTGTGGTTTGATGCCCGCGGTAATAGGCTTCCAGCTCCTTATTTACCTGGATTTGATACCTTGGGTACACTCAGGCACCTGCAAGAGACAGGCTTTTCTTATTCCTGGTTTATCCTGACACAGAAGATTATCAAAAAGGAGTTTGCTCTTTCAGGTTCAGAACAGAATCCGGATATCACCAACAAGGATTATAGGTTATTTTTGAAACGCATTTTTGGGAAAAATGCACCTGGACCAGTTGAGGCTTTTAAGGAAAAGGGACCTGATTTTATTGTTTCGGACAATCTAAAGGATTTGGTCGCTCGTATGAATCGTTTGACAGGCGAAGATCTTTTGGATTATGAAACGATTAAAACGCAAATTGAAGCGCGTGACCGGGAGGTCGATAATAAGTTTTCAAAGGATACGCAAGTAAATTACATTCGAAATACACGAAACTACCTTGGTGATAAATTAGGTCGGGTGGCAGCCCTCCATAAAATCCTGGCGCCGGAAAATGGACCGCTCATTGCGGTACGTCTCCATGTGTTGACGCGTAAAACCTTAGGCGGTCTCAAAACGAATCTCCATTCGCAAGTACTAACAAAGGATAACAAGGTGATAGCGGGTTTGTATGCAGCAGGCGAGGTGGCTGGATTTGGTGGTGGCGGCATGCATGGTTATCGAGCGTTAGAAGGTACTTTCTTGGGCGGTTGTATATTCTCAGGCATGAAAGCCGGACAACATATTGCGCGTTTGCCAAAGGCAGCATTTACCTAAAAAATGTTTATGAAAGTCGATCCTTTTCTTTATAATGCCAGCTTTTCCATCCGATGTTGTTGCCGGATAGCGTCGGCCCAGGCCATCGGTGGTTACATTTAACGTTAAAACAACATTTCTAGTAGGCAATCAATGCGATGTTTGCCTATTCAGATCAGAGTAAGAAATTATTAAGTTTTTTTCTGGATAGAGCGCAGCGTTTGAAGAAGAACAGAAACGAGTACAAAAGCGAGCCCCACATAAAAGGAAGCATTGACTTGTTTGCCTTCGTTGAAGAATAAAAAAGCAATGATAATCGAATAGATGGGCTCAAGATTGAAACTCAAATTGACCGTAAATGCAGATAGCTTCTTGAGCGATTCGGCAAAAAGAACATAAAGACCAACCGTACAAAATAAAGACAGCAAGATTAAATAGATCCCATCAGAAAAGCTTGGTATAAAACGTTCGGTGGGAAATAAATAATAGAAAATAGGCAGTCCAAGTCCCAATACAATGGTGCCACTAAGCATTTGATAATAGTTGAGTAATTTACTATCATATTGTTTGACCAATCGCTCATTGTAGATGGTGTATAGGGCCGCGAAAATAGTTGAAATTACACCCAAAATAATGCCCACTTGATAAGAGCTATCAAAATGAAAGATTAAACTGATTCCGATCAAGGTCAACATGCTTAACATCAGCTGCGCCGCACTAAATCTTTTTTTATTGATGATAGGTTCTAGAATGGCTGTGAAAAAACTGGTCAGGCAATAGCACACTACGCCAATGGAAATATTGGAAAACTTGATACTTCCATAGAAAAATATCCAATGGATGGTGAGCAATAATCCACCTCTTGCAATATTCAGTATATCTTTTGTCGATTTTAATCGCTCAATCTTGAATAATTTGAGGACAACGAAAAGAATGAGTGTTGAAAGTAAAACCCTAAACCACACGAGTGGTATCTGATTGAGGGTAATGAGTTTGCCGAAAACTCCGGTGAAGCCTGCGAGCAGTACCGCGGTATGAAGTACTAAATATGATTTTTTCATAAGAAAAATGTCTTTCCCATAAAGGGAAATTTAAAAGCTAAATAAATAGTCAATCCTTGTATCATCCGAATTTGCTCCTGATCAGATGTCATTATTCGTTTGACATTGCGCTATGTTATTTTGCTGGTGGAGAAAGACAAGTTCTTCAGTCCATGGTTTTATGCTAGTTTTTAACAAATATAGAAATTATCTACGGTATTCAAAGTCCTTTATTTCAGCCATTTTGTTGGATTAATATTCTTCATCCTAAAGACTAAATCTTATATTAGTGATCTCACTAGGGGGATGCCCAAGATAATCGTCTTCCTAGTATTGAATATGCAATATCAATATAAACCAAACTAAACAATGAAGAGGAAAGAATTTATTCGAAATACGAGTCTGTTGGCTGCATCGGCACTTTTTGCACAGACGAAAGTATTCGGTTTTCAAGCTGATACGGTCCGTGTGGGGCTGATCGGTACCAACGGTATGGGTTGGTCTAATCTGAAGGCTATCTTGAAAGTACCAGGCGTGCAGTGTACGGCATTATGTGATGTCGATGAAAATGTTTTGAAGAATCGCGCTGAGGAACTAAAGAAACGCAATATTGATGTGAAGACTTACATCGATTATAAAGATCTTCTGAAAGCAAATGACGTTGATGTTGTTATTGTCGCTACGCCCGATCATTGGCATTGCATGCAAATGGTTGATGCTGTTGCGGCAGGAAAAGATGTATATGTCGAAAAACCAATTGGCAACTCCATTCGGGAATGTGAAATTATGGTTGCAGCTGCTAAAAAGTATAAACGTGTTGTACAGGTAGGGCAGTGGCAACGAAGCCAACAACATTTTAGAGATGCGATGGATTTTGTTCATAGCGGAAAATTGGGGAAGATACGCCTTGTTAAGGCTTGGGCTTATCAAGGTTGGATGAAGAGTATTCCGGTTCAGGCAGACGCTAATGTTCCTACTGGAGTACATTATGATAAATGGTTGGGGCCAGCCCCAAAACGTGCATTTAATCCCAATCGTTTTCACTTCAATTTCAGGTGGTATTGGGATTATGCGGGTGGCCTAATGACCGATTGGGGTGTACATATGTTGGATTATGCGCTGATCGGAATGAAAGTGTCAGATCCTGTTTTGGTAATGGCTGCTGGTGGTAAATTTGCTTATCCCGACGACGCCGCTGAAACACCAGATAGTCTAACAACGGTGTATGAGTTTGATGGATTTAATGTTCAATGGGAACAGGCGACAGGTATAGATTTGGGCCCTTATCAGAAGACTCACGGCGTTGCTTTCATTGGTAATAATGGTACCTTGGTCGTTAATCGTGAAGGCTGGGAAGTTATTCCCGAGAAAGGACGAATGGACGCTGTCTCTTTCCAACGTTCGCAGGACAATGGACTGGACAAGCATATGGTTAATTTCGTTGAAGCTGTTAGAAAGAAATCAGTAGAAGGTCTTCATGCTCCGATAGAAGCGGGGGCTCATATTGCGATATTCTCACAGATGGGAAATATTGCATACCGTTCTAAAAAGAAATTGTTTTGGGACAAACAAAAGCGCAGTTTCAATGATAAAGATGCGGACGGGTACTTAGTGAAAGTTTATCATAATGGCTATAATCTGCCTAAAGTGTAAGGAAATATGGGTATGAAAGGTATCGTATTGGGTCTCGCTCTGGCGACATTGTCTGCAAAGCAAGTTTCGGCGCAACAGATGGAAAAAATGTGGGATGGTCAAGGAGGAAAAAATTCCATTTCCCAAAATAGAGGGAAACTGTTCCGTGACGGCAAATATGCGATGTTTATCCATTGGGGAATCTATTCGCAGCTGGCAAATACCTGGAAGGGGAAAACGTTTTATGGCATATGGGAATGGCTCATGAACAAGAGCATGGCCAATATCCCCGTCGCTGACTACATGGCCGCGGCGGCGTCATTTCATCCAGATCATTTTGACGCTAAGGCGATCGTACAGCTTGCAAAAGATGCGGGGATGCGCTATATCGTGATTACGAGCAAACATCACGATGGATTTTCGATGTTTCATTAGAAAGTGAATTCGTTTAATATTGTTGAGGCGACCGATTTTAAACGTGATCCGATGATTGAGCTCGCGAAAGCCTGTAAGGAAGCGGGGATCGGTTTTGGCTTCTATTATTCGCAAAATCAGGATTGGACTTATCCCGGCGGAAATGGAGGTCCCAAGGTGGACGCAGCCGGTCATTCGAAAACATTTGACGATTATTTTTGGGAGAAATGCTATCCTGAGGTGAACCAGATTACGACGCAGTATGGGCCGATAGAATTGGTCTGGTTCGATACGCCTGGTGGGATGGATAAGAAATACGCCCAAAAACTTGTCGAATTGGTTCATAAAAATCAACCTGGGGCTTACGTGTCGGGACGTGTTGGACACGGACTTGGTGATTATTCTACTTTGGGGGATATGGAAGTACCACGGCAGAATGTTCCAGGTCTTTGGGAGGCAGTCGATGTAACCAATGACTCTTGGGGGTATGCTTGGTACGACAATAATTGGAAGAGTGCCCGTGAAATCTTGTCTCGTACATTGTCGACTATTAGCCGGGGCGGGACTTACATGTTAAATGTTGGGCCTAAACCAGATGGGACTATTCCTGAGCCAGCGAGCTTAGCTTTGCGTGGTGCTGGTGCGTGGATCCGAAAGTATCCAGCGGCCGTTTATGGTGCGCAAGCTTCACCTTGGGGGCACGCTTTGCCTTGGGGGGATGCTACTGTACAAGGACGTAAAATTTCATTATTGGTCTATCACTGGCCAACTAATGGAAAGTTGTTTGTTCCGGGCCTAACAAAGGGGATAACGTCGATCAATCTTTTAAACGCAGATGGGAAGAAAAAGTTAAATTATACGACCGATGGAAAATGGTTGGAGATCAATATCCCATCGGTAGCTCCAGATCCACTGGTTTCTGTGATTGAGGTCGTTATGCAGGGGACACCTCTTATTGATAAAATGTTGGGTGTCGATCCGGCGATGGAGACAATTCTTCCTGTAGACTTTGCCGAAGTTGAAGGATGCCATAAAACCGGGAAATCCTGGATGGAGAAATTCGGTGAATGGAAACATGTCGTTCAAGTAGGGCAATGGAATGATCAAAGTAAACTAACGTATGCTATAGACATTGTTAAGCCAGGCTATTATCAAGTTGATCTAAATTATACAGGGCAGGGGAGAGTGGTGTGGAAGATCGAAAACTCGGCTGGAGAGATCGTGCAGAATCAACAAGCCGCTGCTTCAGTGTATAATTGGTACCCATGGGGATGGATGAAATTTAAAGCCGCAGGAAGATACAGCGTTACTGTTTCATTTCTTGAAGGTGATGGTGACAAGGTCAGTCTCAGTGCACTTCGATTTAAACCTGTAGAATAGGCTGTTGCTGTCTATTCTACAGGTTTTTCAATCATCAATTTCTGTGCTTTCTGCCTTAATTGATGATATTCCCAAAAAAATCAAACAGGGATTTTTAGGCAGGCATTCGATTCAGCTAGTCTTGCATAAGAGTCTGTATTTTCTCAATAGAATCCTCATTCTCCAAAAACTCAAGATACGGTAACAAAGGTTCGATATCTTTTTTGTCCATTGTTTCTATGTCTTCAAATAAAGCATTTACAAAATCACTGCAAAAAGATTTGCCAAAGCTATACGTGATGATTCTCGCAAGATCATCACAATCGATTTCCGTGGCATTCAGATTAAATACAAGTTCAGGTATTTCGTAGTCGCCTTCTGCCGGATAGCCGATATACCTAAACATGCTTTCCTTCCAGACACGAAATAGAATTTGATGCGAGACATGTTTTCCAAAGTATTCGAACACCTTGGAAAGTAGATCGCAAGCTGCCTCCTTCTCAAAAACACCGGTAATGCTTTTGTCTATCAATTCAGCATAAGGAATGAAAATCGAGCTATCGAAATGAACATCAAAATTAGCGGTAAGCATAGCCAATATATGTTCTTTGGGCTGGATTCTTAGAAGTTGTCTTGCTGTTAATGAGGTTAAGTTGTGCTTTTGTTCTCGACCGTGGCTATCGGGGAGGAGCACGGTGTGTTCTTTGTCGAGGAGCGAGATGACGAATTTCCAGTCTTCGGGCCTTTTGAGAATCCTGCAGTTATGAGCGAGATAACCGCTTCTTTTTGGGTCAGGTTTCTTGTCTCCGACAATAACTTCTCCAGGTTGAATAACATGTTCTGGAGGAACTTTAAACCTGCGTATATGCACAAAGAGTTCTTCTCCGGAAGGTAACGCAAGAGTACCAAATCCTTTGTTATTGTCGAACCATTTGACAGCGCCGATAAACATGGCTGGAGTTGAGTTTTGTTTCAATAGCATAAAGGTAATGAATAAATGCATTTATTATGCATTGAAAATGAAATATTTGTAATTATTTGCCGTGAAAGACTTTTAACGGATCCGATGGATTCTTAGTCTACATGGTTAAGAACGCTTTCTAAACAGCCAAAATGTTCGTAATTTCAATAGAAAGCGACAATCAAATTAGTGGGACGGAATTGGACAGGAGTCAAAGGGCGTTTTGAAAAATCGATTGAGAGAATAATTTCATAGCATTTTTTGTCGCCTAGGCGTAATTTTGAGCTAACTTAGTCTGTTGAAATCTGTTCTATAAAATCGTTCAATAATATAACGTATCCTATGCAGTCTGTAATTGTCAAATCTATTCTCAATAAAACAAAACAAAGAGATCCTTGGTTTCTTGACGATTACACCGTTAACTCTTATAGCGGATGCTCGTTCAATTGTTTATATTGTTATATCAGAGGTAGTAAATATGGTATTAATATGGCCGAAAAGCTAAGTGTAAAGCGCAATGCGGTGGATTTGTTGGACCGAGCCCTAGCGCTTCGTGCCCGTAAAAAACAATATGGAATAATTGTATTGTCGTCTGCAACGGATCCTTATTTGCAATTTGAGCAAACCGAGCTACTGACGCGGCAATTATTGGAAATTATACTACATTATCGTTTTCCAGTGCATATTATCACCAAATCGGATCTAGTAAGTCGGGATTTTGATTTGTTGAAGCAGATCGATGCTGAAGCGATACTTCCATTGGATCTGCAGGGTAAATTGACACATCGCGCTTTTATTACTTTTTCCTTTTCAACCATCGATATGGAAATTGCCAGCATATTTGAACCAGGTGCACCATCGCCTGAGCTTCGTTTGGATACATTGAGTGAAGCACGTAAGATGGGATTGTGTAGTGGCGTAAGTTTAATGCCTTTGTTGCCCTTTATTTCGGATACCGGAACTCATCTTGATCAGATGTTTGGGACTTTTCGATCCATTGATGCAAATTATATTTTTCCAGCAACCTTGGCCTTGTATGGTTCTGATCCTGGTGACAATCGGACGTTGGTTATGCGTGCGGTTGAAAAACACTATCCACAACTCGTGGAAAAATATCAACGATTGTTTGGTGCGGACGGCAAACTTCCTAGCTATTATCGACAGGCATTTGCGGAAAAGGTTAAGGGACTATGTCTGCAATATGGACTTAGGGACCGGCAGACGAATAATGATCCCTTATAAATTCCTGGGTATTTTTGGCGGTTGATCAATACCAAAGTAGCTTTTTCTCCTTCTCTGTGATGTGTGTTAAGTTGAGCCATTTGCATTTTTTCCTTATTGATAGGCCATTTAAGTTGAATGTGACGGTCTTGATTCTAATCTTTTTAATAAGCAATCTTATTCCGTAGTAAATACAGGTTTTTAGGTATGCTAACTGTTTGAATTTTAGCTTTTAATTGTATGTTTTCGCCCTGACTAAAACCGATAGAAAACAGATGTATTGGATAAAGGATTTTTTATGACGAAGTTTTACGTTAAAACGAAGAAAATAATTAACCTAATTGTTTAAGTGTTTTGTGAAATAAGTGATCCCTCGCTTTGTTGTTTTTTGTATTGTATTGTTTCAAATATGTTACATTTTATTTCGTATAAGGTTTTTGTGAATATTATTTGTTTAATATTATTTAACATGTTGATTGATAGTGTTTTGATTCATTATGTCAAACTGATTGGTTCTTTGTTTTATTAAAAAATTAAAAAAGACATTCTGTTTCGTGTTAAAATTGTATTATCTTAATATTGATTTAACCAATTGTCGTTTAATTGTTTAGTAATGCTTTGTTAATAATTTACAAATATTAAATAACCTTTCTTTGTAACCGAAGAAAAACAAAACCAAATTCATGAAAACGAAACACGTATTACTTCCTGTAATGATCGGGATGTCTCTCGGCGCGTGGGCCAAGAGCAAACCTGTCTTTCTGACATCTATTCCGGATGTTGAAATTTCCGCCAAATTTCAGGGGCCTATTCGAGGCATTGTAAAAACAGCAACCGGTGAACCTATCTCGGGTGTGTCAATTTTTAATTCAACTACTGGCAAAACTACGCAAACTGACCAACAAGGTGCTTTTGTCATCGAAGGGAAAACTGGGCATACATTGCGCTTGTCGATGATCGGTTTTGAAACACAGCACGTAAAAGTAGAGGCAATACCTTTAACCATTCAGTTAGTTTCGACAGATCAATCCCTTGATGAAGTAATTGTTGTCGGGTATGGTAAGCAAAAAAAGGTAAACTTAACAGGTGCTGTTACACAGATTGATGCGAAGATACTTGAAAATCGCCCAGTTGCCAATGCAACTCAAGCTTTGCAGGGAGCAATACCAAATTTGAATATTACATTTACCAATGGTAGGCCAGGAGGGGAAGGAAATGTTAATATCCGGGGTTTTGCTTCGATAAACTCAGCTAATGCACAACCCCTTATTCTCATTGATGGGGTTCCGGGTAATATCAATACAATCAATCCGCGTGATATTGAATCGATATCGGTTTTAAAAGACGCTTCTGCGGCAGCGATTTATGGCGCTCGTGGGGCATTTGGTGTTATGCTCGTAACAACTAAAAAAGGAAAGGCCGGAAAAATGAACATTAATTATAGTAATAATTTTGGTTGGTCTGGACTGACGGTGCGGACAGATTTTATGACGAGCGGTTATGATGCTGCTAAACTAAATGATGAAGCTTTTATTCGTGCCACCGGTAATAGTTATACGGGATATACAGAAGATGACTATGCTGAACTATTGAAACGAAAAACAGATCCTAGTCTGCCTTCCGTAGTGGTTCAGAATAGAAATGGAAAAGATCAATATGTATATTATGGCAATACAGATTGGTGGAATGAGATGTATCGAAAAACACAGACCTCAATGGAACATTCGTTAAATTTCTCTGGCGGTAGTGAAAAAATTGATTACTATGTGTCGGGGCGACTTTATGAAAAAGGGGGGCTAATGAAAATTAACCAAGATAAATTCGATGCTTATAATGTTCGATCGCGCATAAATGCGCAGGTGACCCCTTGGTTGAAGGTAAGTGCAAATACCCAGCTGAATTACCAAAACTACACCTATCCAGGATGGGCGACAAGTCCAGATAATAACAATAATTTTATTTCAACAACGGTACACGCTTTACCATCTTATGTGCCCATGAATCCCGATGGTACCGCAACCTATAGGACGGAACTGAACAATTATAATATTGGCGATGGTATATATGCAGATTTGTTGCATGGAAAGTCAAAAGGTGGCGAGGATAAATATGAGTTTATCAATATGTTTGAGACTGTATTTCAGTTGGCGCCAAACTTGACCTTAACGGGTAATTATACCTTTACTTATAATCCGATCCATAACTGGAATAGAAGAACGGCCGCTCCTTGGTCTGTTTTTCCTGGTGTGATCAATTACTTGGGAAATGATACATATACCGAAACGATCATCAATAGGCCAAAACATTCACTCAACCTATTCGCCAATTATAGCAAGCAATTTGGAGATCATCAGTTTGCCGCCACGGTAGGCTTTAACCAGGAAACCACAGGATACAAACGAATCGGCGGTACGCATACTAATTTGCTGTCGGAGGATTTGAATGATTTTGCGCTGGGGACTGGTCAAATGCAGTTACTCGGGAATGCAAATACCTGGGCATTACGAGGCTATTTTGGAAGGTTGAATTACAATTATAAAGGGAAGTACCTGTTGGAGGTGAATGGTCGCTACGATGGAACGTCTAAATTTCCATCCAGTCAGCGATATGGTTTTTTTCCCTCTTTCTCGGGCGGATGGCGGATTTCGGAAGAGTCGTTTATGGCTAATCTGAAGCCTGTTTTGAATGAAGCTAAATTTAGAGTCTCCTATGGGGCGTTGGGTAACGCACAGGAAGCTGCTGAGTATGGTTACATCCAATTGTTGAATGCAGGATTGTCCAATTACATAACCAATGGTACAAAAACACAATATCTGAGTGCACCAACTCCAATTTCGGCTGATTTAACCTGGGAGAGAACGAATACATTAAATTTCGGAACAGATCTCGAATTTTTTAGAACTCGACTGAGTGTATCTGCTGACTATTTTATTCGAAATACGCTCGATATGTTGATCCCGGGCAAAACATTGCCAGCGGTTTTTGGTTCGGCGTCGCCTCGGACAAACGCTGGAGACCTAAGAAATAAAGGCTGGGAGGTTTCTGTGGCTTGGCGTGATCAATTTGACTTGGATGGAAAATCTTTTGGCTATAATATTGGGTTGGGATTGTCGGATTCTAAAGCGAAGATCACACGTTTTGACAATAAGGAAATGCTGCTAAGTAACTATTATGTCGGCCAGACTTTGGGCGAAATTTGGGGGTATAAGGCTGATGGTTTTTTTCAGTCTCAGGCGGAAATCGACAATTGGAAAGTTAACCAGGATTATGTGGATAAACAACGATTGGCAGCACCGGGAGACTGGTCCAAGCTTCATCCTGGAGATTTGAAATTTGTTGATATTGGTGGAAAGGATGGCGTTCCGGATGGAAAGGTTGATGCTGGAGACAATACATTGATGAACCCTGGGGATCAAGTGATCATTGGGAACAACAGAGCCCGTTATACATTTGGTTTTAATTTGGGGGCAAATTGGCAAGGATTCGATATTTCGGCCTTCTTTCAGGGGATAGGTCGACAACATTGGTGGCCTGGAGCAAATGCAGATAAGTTTTGGGGACCATACTCAAGACCGTACTATTCGTTTGTGCCGAAGGATTTTGAACAGGATATTTGGACGCCTGAAAATACAGATGCCTATTATCCATTGTTAAGAGGCTATATTGCCTTGAATGATCGTGGATCTTTGAACGTCAAATCGGATCGTTACTTACAGGATTTGGCCTATATACGACTAAAAAATCTAACCGTAGGCTATACGGTTCCTCAGGCCTGGCTAAAGCGCGTGAAATTGGCCAATGCGCGGATTTATGTGTCTGGTGAAAATATTTGGACTGCGACTAAGCTCCGTTCCAAATATATTGATCCCGAACAGTCGGCTCAAGAGGTCAACGGAAGATCATATCCAATCTCTAAAACATTTTCATTTGGTCTAGATTTAACATTTTAATAGTATGAAAAAGATAGTATATATATATGCATTGTTGAGCTGTGGCATGATGGCTTGTAGCAAAGATTATTTGGAACGTTTGCCTGAATCGTCAGTTACTCCTGAGGCTTCCTTTAAAACAGAAAAGGATTTGGCGTTATTTACAAAGTCATTTTACGATGCCGCACTACCTTCGGCCGAAGGAGTTTATAACGAATCGGTCGATAATATCGTTAAGACAACATTGGATGATGAATTGACCGGAAAAAGACAGGTTCCGATAAGTGGCGGTGGATGGACTTGGGCAAATCTTCGTAATATCAATTACTTTTTGGCGAATTGCTTTAATACAGTTTCAGAAACGACTGCTGCGCCCTATGCTGCCGAGGCGCGCTTTTTTAGGGCATATTTTTATTTCGATAAACTGAAACGTTTTGGAGATGTGCCCTGGTATGACAAGGTCATTGATCAAAATGACGAAGAACAACTTAAGAAGGCGAGGGATCCGAGAACTTTGGTTGTATCAAACATTCTCGCTGATCTGGACTATGCGATTGCCAATCTACCGGCTACCAAAAGTGATGAAAAAGTGACCAAATGGACTGCATTGGCCTTAAAGTCCCGGGTCGCACTTTTTGAAGGAACATTTCGTAAATATCATACAGAATTTAATTTACCCGATGCAAACGGCCTGTTGGAGAAGGCGGCCGATGCAGCCAGCAAGCTTATGGAGGGAGCGCAATACAGCGTATACAATGCCGCGGGAACAGACTCTTATGGTGCATTGTTTTATAGTGTTAATAGTTTGCCACAAGAGGTTATTTTAGCGCGGAAATTCTCGGATGCTTTGCAAATCTGGCACAATGTAAATTATTATACGATTACAGCTTCCTACGGAAAACCCGGATTGGATAAAAATTTGGTGGATTCTTACCTGATGAAAGATGGAACGAGATTTACCGATAAATCAAATTACCAAACAATGACGTTTAAGGAGGAGGTCCTAAATCGCGATCCACGTCTAAGCCAGACGATTCGTACGCCGGGCTATAAGCGTATTGGAGGTGCCGCTGCTGTTGCTCCGAACTTTGGGAATTCAGTGACGGGATATCAATTGATCAAATTTGTGGGAGATGTAAAGTATGATAACTTCAATCGTTCTGAAAATGATATGCCGATTTTTAGGTATGCCGAGGTTTTATTAAATTATGCTGAAGCGAAAGCAGAGTTAGGCACATTGAGCCAGGCCGATTTGGACAAATCAATTAAGTTGTTGCGCGATCGTGTAGGCATGCCAAATCTAAATCTGCAGGCGGCTAAATCAAATCCAGATGCATTTTTAGCGAAAGACTATCCGAATGTAGTTGGTGATATGAAGGGGGTACTATTGGAAATAAGAAGAGAACGCCGTATTGAATTGGTGATGGAATCTTTCCGTTGGGATGATATCTTAAGATGGAAAAGCGGCCAGTTGGTCACGAGACAATTTAAAGGGATGTATTTTCCGGGTACAGGCAAGTTTGATTTAGATAATGATGGTAAAGATGACGTTTGGATTTATGAAGGTGACAAGCCGAGTGCCTCGGGAATTCAGCTATTGAAATTGGGCTCGGAAATCTTATTGGAAAATGGGAATAAAGGAAATGTGATTATTAATGCGCATATCAAAAAAGTTTTCGATGAAAAGAAAGACTATTTATATCCAATTCCTGTCCAAGAACGACAATTAAATCCTAACCTTACCCAAAATCCAAACTGGGGAGAATAATACACCTTAAAAAATGCGATCAGTGGTCGAGTGCTTCTCCCGCTGATCGTATTTTTAATATTACGATATGTTTTTTTTTAACTAGCTGTATTTTAACTATATATGTTGTGAAAAATGCGTTTAATTTATTTTTCGTACCTTTGTATCGTCAAAAGACAGAATGGCGTGAGTTTATTCCGCTATGGCTTTGTGCCTTTGGCACAGCCTAGGTTGTTCGTTATACTTGTTGAAGTATATTTTGGAGATGCTTTATAAATGGAGCATTTCGTCTTTAAAAGATTAGTTTCTTTTTCATCATTGCTCTTACCGAACCGAGAGTAAAGTATGTTAGTTAATAAGTTGATTGAACTGTACGAGTAAGATTTCGATCAAACGGACTCAACTGTAGGGATATTTTTTATTTGTAAGAAAATAGCGTAGGCGTATGGCCTTAGTGGATCACTTATGCCCTTTTGGTTTATTTATGTTTAAAAAAATTAAAGAATGGATAAAACAAGCAAGGTAAAAGTAAAAGTTGAAGACTTGGTACTTGTTTTCGGAAAGCAAAAGAAACAAGCTCTGCACTTACTGAACGAGGGTTTCTCGAAGAAGGATATTTTAGCGAAAACGGGCTGTACTATTGGGATTAACAAAGCTAATTTTGAAATCTTCGAGGGGGAATTTTTCGTTATAATGGGGCTTTCGGGAAGTGGGAAATCTACCCTGCTCCGTTGTCTGAATCGATTGAACGAACCGACATCAGGAAAGGTTTATATCAATGGTGAGGATATAACAGGGAAAAATAATAAAGATCTTCTTGAAGTCCGTCGAACAGAAATGAGTATGGTCTTTCAAAAGTTTGGTCTGTTGCCACATCATACCGTGTTGAGCAATGCTGCTTTCGGTTTAGAACTACGAGGGGAAGAACGGGACAAACGGGAATCTAAAGCGCAGCAAGCGCTTGATGTCGTCGGGCTCAGTGGATTTGAACAACAGCTACCTTCTCAGTTATCGGGTGGTATGCAACAGCGGGTTGGACTGGCTCGGGCACTTGCAAATGATCCTGAAGTACTACTGATGGATGAGGCATTTTCAGCTCTGGATCCCCTGATTAAAACAGAAATGCAAGATCAGTTACTGGAGTTGCAGGATAATCTACAAAAAACAATCGTATTTATTACCCATGATCTCGATGAAGCGATCAAATTGGGCGATCGTATTGCTATTATGAAAGATGGTGTCATCGAACAGATCGGTACTGCGGAAGATATCTTGACAAATCCAGCAAGTGAGTATGTTAAAGCCTTTGTTGAAAAAGTGGATCGCAAGTCGATCATTTCGGCAGGTTCACTGATGTTTGAGAAACCTACTGTTGTACGTTTCAAAAAAGATGGCCCTGAGGGGGCGCTGCGGAAAATGCGGGCGACAGGAATTGAAATTCTCCCCGTAGTCGATGCGCATGATACTTTCCTTGGTTTTGTTCATATGAGTGAAGTCATTCAATCGGCAAAGCGTAGGGAACCCACCGTAGAATCCATTATACATGCCAACGTTCCAACCGTATCAAAAGAGGTGACCGTTGAAGAAATGTTGCCCCTGATATCGGAGATCCGGTCGCCAATCGCTGTGGTGAATGAACATAATCGTTTGTTGGGGATCGTAACACAGACATCGTTGATTATCGAAGCGACAAAGTATAATGAAGAAGAAATTATTGAATTAAAAGAGAAAGCAAATAATCAGTAGAAATGAATAAAGTAATCGATATAGGACAATACATCGCTGTAGCCGTCAATTGGCTGACAGATCATTTAGAGCCATTTTTTAACCTGATAAAAAATACAGTGAATGCATCCATTATTGGACTGGAATGGGTGTTAACAACGATACCTTTTTTTATTATCATCGCATTATTTACAGCATTAGCCTGGTGGAAATCTGGGAAAGGGGTCGCACTGACGACATTGTTGGGATTAACATTGATCTATCTGATGGGATTTTGGATTGCAACGATGGAGACTTTGGCGCTGGTATTGGTCGCTACCTTGACAGCCTTGGTTATATCAGTTCCTTTGGGTGTGTGGGCCGCGAAGAATAAACTAACAGCGAAAATCATTCGGCCCTTACTTGATTTAATGCAGACGATGCCTGCCTTTGTTTACTTGATTCCAGCGGTGTTATTTTTTAGTATCGGTAAAGTCCCGGGAGCTTTTGCTACCATTATTTTCGCTATGCCACCTGCCGTCCGTTTGACGACTTTAGGGATTGATGCGGTTCCAAAAGATATCGTTGAAGCTGCACGTTCATTTGGCGCGACCAATAGTCAGATCTTATTTAAAGTAGAACTGCCCTTGGCTACAAAAACAATCTTAGCAGGGATCAATCAGACCATATTACTGTCTTTATCTATGGTTGTTATTGCCGGAATGATTGCTGCTGGTGGCTTGGGAGAAAAAGTGCTTGAGGGTATTAATAACTTGGATATTGGTCTTGGTTTTGAAAGTGGTTTGTCCGTTGTGATTCTCGCTATTATTTTGGATCGAATCACGCAGGGCTTTGTAAAAAAGAAAGCATAGTATGAGGAAAATAAAAAGTATGGTATTGTGTCTGATGGTGTTGTTGCTTGCGTCATGCAGCACAGGTCGGAATAAAAATATTATTCATATCGGTATGGTCGATGGCTGGGCCGAAGGGGTCGCAATGACAGAGGTCGCAAAAGTTATTATGGAAGAAAAGGGATATCATGTCGTTATCCAACGAGCTACGCCCGATATGATCTTAGCCTCTATGAACAATGGCGACACAGATCTATATATGGATGTCTGGCTGCCATTGACTCATGGAACTAAAGTGGCTAAATTTCCAAATATTGAAGAGCTCGGAACGAGTTATAGCCATGCGCGGAATGGACTTGTTGTGCCAGATTATGTAACAATTGATCGGATTGAAGAGTTGAGAAAACATGAACGAGAATTTGATAAAAGGATTATCGGTATAGAAAAGGGTGCTGGAATAACACGTGCTGTAGATCAAGTGATCAAAGAATATGAACTCGATTATAAACATGTGAATTCATCTACGGTTGCCATGATTACGGAATTGCAAAACGCGATTAAAGCAAAACGATGGATTGTGGTAGCTGGCTGGCAACCACATTGGATGTTTGCTAAAATGAAATTGAAGTTTTTGGATGACCCCAAAAAGACATTGGGTGATGCCGAGCAAATTAAAATTTTTGCACGGGGAAACTTTAACATTGAGCAGCCTGAGCTAGCCCGATTTTTCTCCAAAGTCTACTTCGATGAATCAACAATGGCTGATTTGTTGTCAAAAATGCAGGGAAGCCAGGACAAAGCATTTACGGCAAAAGAATGGGTCAAGAAACATAACGATCTCGTAAAGGGCTGGTTATTGTAAACTGAGGTGATAAATAGTTATGCTCCCCCAGTACGCTACCCGGCATAGCATAAGGAGGGCATTGTCATTACGACAATGCCCTTAAAAATTTACGGGCCAGTTGAATTTGTTGTTGTATGCTGGATAAAGGATATCTGCTATCATCAATCCATGTGTCGAGCCCCTTTGGAAATTCCCAGGCGAAATCTAAGACTTTCGCTTTTACTGCGGCTAAAATAATGTCATGTTTCGTTGCATTTGGATTGGCAATCTTGATGTTATTATAAATGCTATCCTGGATGAGTGGAAAGTTGTCTGCCATATCCTGATTTCTATTTGTATCCATAGTGAATTATTTTTCAAATAATTAAGAATGATTCTAAATAATTTTATACTTTAGTCAAAGATAGCAGGCATTCTATTGTTATGGGGTCTGCATAAAGGAGTAAAATGTCCGTCGAAGGGAATATTTCTGTTAAGGTATATTGCCTAATGTGCGTAAGACTATTTGAATCCTAAAAGGAATTAAAAATGGCAGTAAGATTATATGATATTGATTCACCCAATTTATTATTGGAGCGGACTTACCCAAGTACCTACTTTTCTGTCGACACTGGAATTTATGAATCTGTAACACATTTAGATACTACATTTGGAAAAGGTTTTTATAAGGAGGTTTTCTTCGATGGTATTCATATTGGTTACGGTCATGCACAGTTATTTAAACGGATGCGGTTTCGTTTTGAAAGTGATTTTGAAACAGTTGAAATGCACTTTGCCTTAAAAGGCAATAGTCAGGCGAGTGGCGAAATGATGCCCTTAGGTGTAAATTTTGAGACATACCAGCATAATATTATTTACGGAAATTCAATGTGTGGTCAAATGGAGTGGGGGAATCAGGAGTTTCAGTTATGTGAAATAAACTTATCGCCCGAATTTTTTAAAAGATTCCTGCCCGAAGATTCTAAATTCTTTGCAGATTTTCGGAATGCTATTGACCGTGGTAAATCGGGATTGCTGACCAATATGCATAGACGGATTACCCACGATATGTATGAAATTATCGACGATGTAATCAATTGTCAACGAAAGGGAATTTTTAAGAAAATTTTCCTGGAAGCAAAGATTATGGAGCTCTTGCTTCTTCAATTGGAACAGTTTCAGGAAGAGGATTTTGTAGCAGTTTCGTTAAAAAAAGCCGATATCGATAAGATATATGCCGTTCGTGAGTTTCTACGAAAAAATACGGATACCAATAGTACACTAGTCAATCTCGCGCATCTGGTGGGTACCAATGAATTCACATTGAAAAAAGGTTTTAAGGAGCTATTTGGTACGACTGTTTTTGGTTTTTGGCATGACGCAAAAATGGAACATGCCAAGAAACTGATCTTAGATGAAGATCGAACAATCGGTGAAGTTTCTGATTTGGTTACAAAAATCAACGCCATTTTTCGGACGCCTTTAAACGTAAATTTGGAATCCCACCGAGTAAGCTAAAAAATACCTTGTAATGTGGAATAGTTTTTTTTACACTTTACGGACCTTTTATTCCTTCTTACGGAAGTTTTAATAGCGCATGAATCGGGTTTGATAAAAGTCGAATAATTACCTTTGTTTAGAAAGATTCTTAATAATGGTCTTTTGATCAAATATGTACGTAATTAGAAAATCATGGGAAAAACTGAAATGAAAGTAATACAGCTCGCCCTGACTGTAAGTAGAAAAGAATACCTGACGCCACATTATATTCGTGTTTATTTGACTGGTGATGGTGTAGATCAAATCGCTAATACGACCGTCGGAGTCAATAACAAGATCTTGATTCCACCAAAGCATGTAGATCGCATTTATTTTCCAGAATTTGATTATGAACGAGGGCAGTGGAAGCCGATGGATGAGGCGATTAGGCCAACAGTTCGAACTTATACACATCGTGGTATCAACCTTGATAGAAATGAAGTATGGATTGATTTCGTTGCCCATGGTGATGAGGGGACAGCTTCAGCTTGGGCTATGGCTGCAAAACTTGGCGATGTGCTTGGGATTCTGATGAAAGCAGGTAAGACGTCTCTATATGAAGTTGCAGCTAACTATCTCCTTGTTGGGGATGCAACTGCAATTCCTGTTCTGGGGGCAATCTTAGAAGATTTGCCACCTTTGGCAAAGGGAATCTGTATGATTGAAGTACATGGTAGCGAAGATATACAGCAATTGAAGACTAAGGCTGCTATTGATTTTATTTGGTTACATAATGATACGCCACAGGAAGGTAGCCTTTTGGCGGATTTGGTGAAGATCAGATCCTTGCCTGTAGCGGATAAATTTGCTTATGTAGCTGCTGAATTTTCGACAGTTAAGGAGATTCGCAATTATTTGCGTATGGATCTCGGTTGGGGAAGAGAGGAGCTTTATGCTTATTCGTATTGGAAAGCTGGAGTTGCTGAAGATAAATCTGCTACAGATCGCCGTAGTGAGAGTGAAGAAATCCAGGCCTAACGTTTACGATAGGTTATGGAGAAACAGAAACAACTGATCTTAAACGGTAAGTTAAGTAGGGTGATGTGGCAGATGTCGTGGCCTGCCGTGATTGCAATGGTCCTGTATGGTCTGAACAATTTTCTGGATGGTATTTTTGTTGGTCATCTGATTAACAATACAGCGTTGGCAGCTGTCGGTGTAACCTATCCTTTAGCCCAATTTGCACAAGGTTTTGGTACCCTGATCGGAACAGGTATGGGGGCAGCAATTAGTATTTGGATAGGTGGGGATCAACAGGAGAAATTACATAGGTCATTTGGTACGATGCATTTTTGGCTATTATTTTCTCTCTTATAATTACGCTCCCTTGCTATGCATTTGCCGACAAATTAGTCTACATGATGGGGGGTAGAGGTGATTTATTGGCTCTTGGGGTGGATTACTTTCGAGCAACCATATTGGGAAGTTTTTTCTGGATTTATGGTTTGTCCCTCAACATGATTATTCGTGCAGAGGGTCGTATGAAAACTGCGGCCTGGATGATTGCAATAGGATTGCTTGTTGATGTCCTACTTAAACCGGTTTTTATAGAACACTTTGGTTGGGGTGTTTCAGGAGCAGCTTGGGCAACCAATATATCGATGATCATCTACACATTTTTAGGTGTATGGTATTACGCCGGGGGAAAGGCTTCGTTCAAAACAAAGTTTTGGTCTTTATCTTGGGATTTATCGATTTTAAAAGAAACGCTTTCATTAGGAATGCCCGGCTTTGTCATGATGGTCATGATTGTAATCCAGAATATTGTTGTCTTCAACGCATTGGCCAATTACGGAAATAATATGGATATTACGTTTTTTACGGCGATCAATCGGCTTTATATTTTATTAAATACCCCACTATGGGGGCTTATGCGGGCTTTGCAGCCTGTAACGGGGATGAATTATGGTGCTGGGCAGTATACGAGAAGTATCAATTCGTACCGTTTATTTGCCATTACTGGGCTGCTGATTCTGCTTCCGTTCTGGTTGCTGGTGATGCTGCATCCCGTTGCTGTGATATCGATCATGATCCCAGGAGCGATTTTTTCAATACAGCAGCTAATGGATTTCAGAATTTACATGAGTGTTTTATTGGTTCTTCCATTTATTTTTATGGCGATGGTGTGGTTTCCTTCCATTGATCATGCCAAGCCTGCGACTTTTATTAGTGTATTGCGACAGGTTGTATTTTATATTCCTATCTTAATTATTGCGCCAAAATATTTTGGTGTACACAGCATTTATGTAGCGAGCGCGGCGATAGACTGGATTATTTTCATTATAGTCATCTATGCGGTTCGACGAATCACGCGGAAGCTCAATATGCAAACTGATGTATAAGACATTGCAGCGCGAACGATGTTAATGTTAAGTTAAGCAATCTTTAAGATTGCATTGTTAATATACTACTCATCTTCTAGTAATATATGTTTCATTTTTTTGGGCAAAATTCAAAATAATGAAACCTATTAAACTACTTCAATTTAGGAAAACAGCTCAGGTGACCTTAGCTATTGCATTGCTGAATGCGGCACATGTCGATAGCGTATGGGCAAACTTTGCGAATGAAACTACCAAGCTCGAAATTGCCGATCAAGCTATTATTAAAGGGATTGTTAAGGATCAGGACGGCAAACCTATTGACGGCGGCACGATCATCAATGAAACCAGCAAACAGAGTACGCGTACAGAGTTTAATGGTAAATTCAATCTGAAAGGTCAGGTTGGCGACCAAATCCGTGTTTCTTCTTTAGGATATAAAACAGCTACAATAACTGCTACAGATGGGGATCTTGCGGTGGTTTTGGAAAAGGATGATTCAAAGTTGGATGAGGTTGTTGTCACGGCAATTGGTATCAAGCAACAAAAGAAGCAAATTGGTTACGCTACCCAAGAAGTCAAATTAGACGTACTTAAAGAGTCTAAAACAATGAATATTGGTACAGCGCTAACGGGACAAGTATCTGGTCTTATCGTTAATAATCCAACGGGGATTTTTCAGGCACCATCTTTTCAATTGCGTGGTAAGAGCCCACTTATTGTCGTAGATGGTATTCCTGTAGAATCTGATTTTTACGACATGTCCAGTCAAAACATAGAAAATATCAATGTGCTGAAAGGAACAGCTGCTTCATCTTTATATGGATCGCGCGGTAAAAATGGCGCGATCTTAATTACAACCAAAAGTGCAAAAAGTGATAGGCTGGAGTTTTCGGTTGGAACCAGTAATATGTTTTCTGCTGGATTTACAGTTTTTCCTGAGTCGCAAAAGGAGTTCGGAAGTGGATCCAACGGTAAATATGAGTTTTGGGATGGTGCTGATGGGGGGATTTCAGATGGAGATATGACATGGGGACCCAAATTGAACTCCGGAATAAAGGTGGCACAATGGAACAGTCCGATTCGTGATAAGCAAACTGGTGAAGTGATTCCTTGGTGGGGCGATGTGAGTGGAACCAAGTATAATGATAAGTCACGTTACGAAAGAGTGCCGATTGATTGGGTCGCACATAACAATTTAGAGGATTTCCTTGGAACTGGACTGATTACCGAGAATAATGCGACATTATCGTATCGTTCGGAAAAGGTAAGCATATTTGGAACAGGAAAATATGCCTATCAAAAAGGTCAGGTGCCCAATACAAAGCTTTCTACAGGTGGATTAAATTTGAATACCTCTTACCGTTTTACTCCTGAGGTACAATTAGATCTTAACTTATCCTATAACAAAGTGAAATCTCCAAATTATCCAAGGTATGGATATGGACCTAAAAATCATATGTATACGATTCTGTTGTGGATGGGAAATGATGTAAATGGACAGGAATTAAAGGATCACCTCTATATTCCGGGACAGGAAGGCTATCGTCAAGCAAACTATAACTATGCTTGGTACAACAACCCTTATTTTGCAGCTAATGAGCTGAACCAAGTATACGATCAGGATATTTTGGCCGGGCAGACTGCTTTAACTTGGCGTATTTCACCTGAATTTACCATCAAAGGTCGTGCTGCAGCAAGACAAAAAAATCTATTCCAGGACATGCAGAGTCCCAAGTCTTACATGAATTATGGCGATTCACGGAATGGGGATTATAAAAACTGGGATAGCAAGCAGCTCAATTTTGATGCGGACGTCTTAGCAACCTATATTAAGCAGTTGTCTGATAATTTCGGTGTAACCGTTAATGCGGGATCTTCCACTTTCAAAAGAGATTATCGTGAGCTTTATCAAACTACTGATGGTTTAGTTGTACCATTTGTCTACAACTTAGGCAATACCCAAGGTCCAGTTAAGGCAACAAATACAACAACTGAGAAAATAATCCGAAGTGCTTATGCGTCGGTAAACTTAAATGTGTTTAAGTCCACCTATCTGAATTTTTCGGGAAGAAATGACTGGTCTTCCACATTATCAAAAGCAAATCAGTCATTCTTTTATCCATCGGTTTCGCTAAGTAGTGTTATCTCCGATTATTTTAAACTGCCAGCGCAAATTGACTTTGTTAAATTGTACAGTTCCTGGGCATCGGTATCTTCTGATCTGGATCCTTATAGCATTGCTGCGACTTATAAAAAAGATGTTACCTATGGTTCGACGCCATCAGTAACCTATCCTGCAGGTATTATTAATCCTGATATCCTTCCACAGCAGTCCATTTCTTTAGAAATTGGTGCTTCTATGGCTTTCTTTAAAAATAGGCTTTCGGCTGATGTAACGTACTATAATGTTGTTGATAAAAATCAGATTATCGATTTGAGTATTTCCCAAGCATCCGCTTTTACTTCGCGCAAGGTGAATGGAAATAAATACCGTACAAAAGGACTGGAAATTTCTTTGACAGGAAATATAATTAAAAATGAACAATTTTCGTGGACGTCGACTGTAAACTGGTCCCGTGCAATTCAGCGTTTGGAAGAAATTTACAATAACCAAGCGAAATACGGTAATCTTAAAAAAGGCGATCGTGCAGACAGCTATTATGGTACTGTCTGGGAAAAATCGGCTGATGGTAAGGTTATCTTGAATCCGAATACGGGTATGCCGACCAAAAATCCATTTCCACAGTATTTAGGTTACTTTCAACCGGACTGGCAATTTGGTTTTGCAAACCAGTTTAAATTTAAGGGATTTCAGGTAAATCTTGATTTCGACGGATCTATTGGCGGCGTGATGAACTCGACAACCATAGAAAAAATGTGGTGGGGTGGAAAGCATCCTTCTTCGGTCTTATATCGTCAGGAACAATACGATGCAGGGAAACCAGTTTTTGTGCCAGATGGGGTGATCGTAACAGGAGGTGAGCTTACCCGCGACGTGAACGGTAATATTACTTCAGATACCCGAACGTATACAAGTAATACAAAAGCTGTTGATTGGCAGGCTTGGAGTCAAAATTATCCTTATCAGGCCAGAGTTACAGAGTCTGAAAGTAAACTGTTTGCCAATGTATTTGATCGATCATTTGTAAAACTACGTAGACTGTCGGTAGGTTATGATGTCAATAAGGTGTTTAAATTAAAACAGCTTACGGCCTTAAATGCATCACTATTTGGCTATAATTTGGCTATGTGGAAGAAAGTACCTTATATCGATCCTGATTTTGGTGTTGGAAACGATGGAAAATTACAAGATCCTTCCACGCGATATATTGGTTTTTCTCTAGATTTTAAGTTTTAATAAAGTAGTACGATGAAATTATTTAATAAACATATATTTCTTGGATTCTTTTCTCTTTCAATCATGACTTCTTGTCAGAAATTGACGGAAGTAAATGTTAATCCAAATGAAGCGACAACAACCCACCCGCAAGCTTTATTGACGAAGGTAGAATGGGATGCTTTTCGGACCTGGCACGGTACCTCACCACTATATGCCTTGAAAATGATTGTGCAAACAGATGGTGAAAATGCGAATCAAATTTATAATTGGCAAAGGGGAAGCTTTGAGCAATATGGTAATCTTCGCAATATTACCAAGATGACCGAAGAAGCTGAACGTATTGGCGCTGAAAGTTATTTGGCATTAGCAAAATTTTTCCGTGCGTATTATTTTTATAATCTTACCTTAACGTTTGGTGATGTCCCTTATTCAGAAGCAGCAAAGGGTGAAAATTTAGCAATTTTTGCGCCGAAATACGATACACAGAAAGACGTTTTGGTGGGTGTATTGAAGGAGCTCGAGGAAGCAAGTATTATTCTGAAGAAGAACAATAACACCATAAATGGGGATATTATTTATGGTGGAAATAGTGGCAATTGGAACAAGTTAGTCAATTCATTTCGCCTAAAAGTACTATTGACGCTTTCGAAGAAAACGACTGATCTTCCATTTAATGCAGCAACAGAATTTTCAAAAATATTTACCAATGAGTCTAGAATCACTGATGTTGGTGGTGGTGAAGATGGGCAACTCATCTTTTTGAATCAAGAGGGTAATCGCTATCCTGAATTTAACTCTAGCGGTTATGGATCGGGAATGTATATGGATTCCACTTTTATCCAACGATTGCAGGACCTGAAAGATCCGCGGTTATTTGCCGTCGCTACACAAACAAGACTGGGTAAAGAAGCGGGTAAAGCGATTAATGACTTTACGGCTTATGAAGGCGGAGATCCGATTGTTCCTTATGCACAGGTGAATGCAAAAGCTGTATTAGGTAAATTATCGAAAGTCCACGAACGATTTTATCAAGATCCCACAGCTGAGCCATTGGTCTTATTGGGCTGTTCGGAGATGCAGTTTATTTTGGCTGAAGCCATTTTGAAAGGTTGGATAACGGGCGATCTCAATGCAACGTATACCAAAGGAGTACAGGCATCGTTCAAATTTTATGAAAAGTATGCGAAAAATATAGGAACTTATACAAATGAAGCACAAGCTGCCAAATATCTTGAACAAAATTCGGTAAGTCTTGACGGGGCTAGCTCCAATGAGCAAAAGCTCGAACGTATCTTGATGCAGAAATACCTGCGCTCATTTCATCAGGGGGGATACTCGGCTTATTTTGATCATTTGCGCACGGGATATCCGAGTTTCCGTAAATCGGCGAATGTGAAAACAGCCTATCGCTGGATGTATCCTCAAGATGAGTACAATAATAATACGGCGAATGTATCTGATGCGATCAAATCACAATTTGGCGGAAATGACAATATTAATTTACAGACTTGGTGGTTAAAATAATGGATTCAAGGAGGGTATTTTTAAAAAAAGCAGCCATGCTGGCAGGGAGTACAGTCGCCATAAACTGGCTGCCTGAATCAATACAAAAAGCCTTGGCGATTGAAGCTCCAAAAGGATCAACTTTTTTGGATGCCGAACATGTTGTCTTTTTGATGCAGGAAAACAGATCGTTTGACCACTGTTTTGGAACTTTGAAGGGTGTACGTGGCTTTAACGATCCCCGCGCGATGAAATTGCCGAATGGTCTACCTGTATGGATACAAGGAAATAAGGAAGGTGCATATTTTGCACCTTTCCATTTAGATATCGTCAATAGTAAATCGACTTGGATGGGGTCGCTTCCGCATGGTTGGCGTGATATGGTTGCTGCTCGTCATGACGGGAAAATGGATAATTGGTTGGAAGCAAAGAGCTCTGGCAATTCAGAATATAAGGCTATGCCTTTAACAATGGGTTATTATAACCGTGCGGATATTCCTTTTTATTATGCTTTTGCAGATGCATTTACAATTTGTGACCAGCATTTTTGTTCTTCACTGACGGGAACGAGCGCTAATCGATCGTATTTTTGGACTGGTACAGTGCGCGAAGAACCCCGTAATCCCGAATCTGTTGCGCATGTAGACAATGGTCAGATCAACTACAAGGATGTCAAATGGAAAACCTATCCTGAACGACTGCAAAAAGCAGGGGTCTCGTGGAAAGTTTATCAAAATGAACTAAGTTTACCAGTAGGCTTTAAAGGAGAAGAGGAAGATTGGTTGGCCAATTTTACAGATAACAACCTGGAGTTTCATCAACAATATGGTGTAAGATATCATTTGGCACATTATCAGTGGATGAAAGAACGGGTAAAAGAGCTGCATAAATTTTTGGAAACAAATCCAAAAGAAGAATTGCTGCACAAAGCCAAAGCGGAATTGGAGGATTTGAAAAGGGATGTCATTCATTATACGCCCGAGAATTTTGAAAAGCTATCCCAGTTCGAAAAAGATATCCATCACAATGCATTTGTGACTAATCTAGCTGATCCCAACTTTCACAAACTTGATAAATTAAGTTATAAAGAAGGTGGAAAGCGGCAGGAAGTTGAGGTGCCAGCCGGAGATGTTTTTTATCAGTTTAGAAAAGATGTTGAAGATCGCCAATTACCTACAGTGTCGTGGTTAGTGGCACCTTGTCGTTTTTCGGATCATCCGGGCTCACCTTGGTATGGGGCATGGTACGTATCCGAAGTCCTCGATATATTGACCAAAGACCCTGAGGTTTGGAAAAAGACGATTTTCATCTTAACTTATGACGAAAATGATGGATATTTTGATCATATCGCTCCTTTTGTTCCGCCATTGAGCACGAACAAAGATCAGGGTACCGTGTCAGAAATCGACACTTCGGATGAATATGTTACGCTAGAACAGGAGCGAAAAAGGAGAAATAGTAATAATGTAAGTTTTGAAAGTCCTATTGGTTTGGGCTATCGCGTACCAATGGTGATAGCTTCACCCTGGTCTAAGGGTGGTTGGGTCAATTCCGAAGTTTTTGACCACACCTCCTGTCTTCAATTTTTAGAATATTTTTTGGAGAAGAAAACGGGTAAGGTGATACGGGAAGAAAACATCAGTCAATGGCGAAGAATGGTCTGTGGCGACTTAACAACTTCTTTTCGTCCTGTAGATAACATTTCCAAAACAAGGCTTAATCCGGTAGACAGAGACGGGTATGTTGAACGTATATTCTCCGCCAGGAATAAAAAACTCCCAACAGATTTTGTGAAAATCGACAGCCAAAAACTGGAGGAAATCAAATCGACAGGTCAGTATCATGCAGCTATGCAGATGCAAGAGCAGGGATGGAAGGATGCTTGTGCTTTACCTTATGAATTGCAGCTAAAAGTACAACATACACCAACGATGCTTTCCATCAGCTCAACCTTGGAAAGAAGGCTCAATACAGCTAAAGCGGGAGCGGGCATGCCTTATTATGTTATTTCCTATGTGGCGTATGATGGCCATCCGTCGGGTAAAGTTTGGAATTTTACGGTACGGGAAGGGGATCAATTAGCGTATGAATGGGAACTCGATAAAATTGTAGGAGAGTACATATCATTTGCATTGCATGGCCCTAATGGTTTCTATCGTGCGATTGAAGGCGCAAAGTCACATATTCCAGCTATTGATGTGTATACGAAAGTAGTTGCTGGAAAGCCTATTCTTTGTGTACAATCAGAGTCGCTAAATTGGGATTTACATCTTAAAGACTGTTCCTATGATCTTTTCCATGCGAAGGCAATGCGCAAGGATGATCCTGCTTTGGTTGAAATCGATTGCAGCAAGAGTGAAGGTTGGTATGATATCGAAATAACGTGTTCAGAAGATCATGCGGTCAAATTCTGCTATGCTGGACATATAGAGACTGGTAAATCAAGTAAGACGGATCCGTTGATGGGTAAAGTAAAATTATAACTGAACCAATTAAATACTAGGACGAAAGCGCTGTTTCACGATCGATGAACACAGCGCTTTTGCTTTTGCAAAATAGCGCAAGATTCTTTTCGTGTGGATTTTGGCAAAAATGGGATTTGTGTCTCTTGAGTCAAAACGTTATTTTTATGGTTTGGATCGTAGTTCCTTACAGAGAGCTACACATCATGACGAATATGGAGGAGCAAAAAATTATTTTGGTTGAAGATGAACAGGATGTTGCTGATTTGATCGTACAAGGCTTAGGCGAGGATGGCTATAGGGTCATTCATCTGGGGCGTTCGGAAGGTCTGGAACAGCTTTTGGCGAAGCAAGATGTCTCTCTTGTGCTATTGGATATTCTTTTGCCGGGAACCAATGGCCTGGATATTTGTAAGCAGATCAGACAGTGGGGGTATACCGATTTACCTGTTATGATGCTGACTGCACTTGGTACTCCAGAAAATGTGGTGCTCGGACTCGATAATGGTGCCGATGACTATCTTTCCAAGCCCTTTAAGCTCATTGAATTGAAGGCTCGGATACGTTCATTGATCCGCAGGCAACAGTCTATCGTACAGGCAACACAACGTGAGTTACAGCCCTCGAAAGACACATTTAGTTATGGTTTTCTGCGTATCGATGATTATAAAAAAATAGCCTACTGTGAGGGGCAGGAACTCAATCTGACAAGTACAGAGTATCGTTTACTTTTGTTGTTTATTCAGAGCCCCAAAAAGGTATTTGAGCGCACGGAGCTTTTGGACAAAATATGGGGTATAAATTTCGATATCGGATCAAATGTTGTCGATGTTTATGTGAATTATCTGAGAAAAAAGATTGAAAAAGTAACGAGCAAAAAAGCGATCCATACGGTTATTGGTATGGGATATGTTTTAAAAATAGAAGACTGAATATTTAAACATGCACAATTATAACCGAAAGCTTACTTATCTCATTGCAATTCTAGTCATTTATGTGAGTTGTTTTGTTGGCTTTATTTTTTATTCCATTACGAATTTTGCTTTTACAGATTTTTATAAGCGGCTGGACCTGCGGCGAAATATTGCTGCAGAGAAATTTCTGAATAGTAAATCTGCCTCCCAAACTGATCAGTGGAGCCTTGATTTTATTGAAAATCTCAATAATCAGCATGAATTTTTGGTGGAATTTGATAGCAATGGTGCTATTGTAAGAAGCCAGGGATTCCATAAAGAACTTTGGGATAAAATCAATAAAAACGGAAGCTCAAATTTCAAGTCGGGCAATCAATTCTATTCAACCAAATATTTCTCGCAAAATGGTCGAAAGTATATCGTGGGCGCTTCTGCTGAAAATTACTTTTATACACACCATTTGGCCTATCTTCGTAATCTCCTTATTATAAGTCTGATTTTGGGAATTCTCTTTATATTCGTTGTTTCGGTTTTTATGAAGCGCTCGTTTTTAAAGCCCATATTGACCATGATGAAAGAGGTGCAGGAGATTGGTTCTGAAAATCTCTATAAACGATTGGATGAGGATAAATATAAAGGGGAGCTTCATGGTCTGGCACTCACCTTTAATCGGATGTTGACGCGCTTGGAAACCTCTTTCGAAACACAAAAGAACTTTATCAGCAATGCATCACATGAACTGAATACGCCATTGACATCCATCATAGGACAGGCAGATCTTGCTTTATCAAAAGAACGCACAACGGAGGAGTACCAACGAACATTATTTAAGATCATTGAGTCGGCAGAGCATTTGGAAAAGAAAACAAAAGCACTTTTACTGCTGGCGCGTACAGGTTTTGTTAATAATGCGACTGCATTTAGCCCCGTTCGTATTGATCAGATTGTGATGGATGCAGAACTAACAGTTAAGGCCATCAACGACAAGTTTAAGATTATTACAGATTTCAGTCTATTACCAGATGATAGTATGCGACTTAAGGTGAATGGAAATGCAATTTTGCTACAACTTGCGCTATCCAATATTATCAGCAATGCATGTAAGTATTCATCGGATAGAACAGCATACATTGCTTTGGGTGCATTGGACAATAAAGTCTTTATTCTAATAAAAGACAAAGGTATCGGAATACCTTCCCGTGAATTGGACCATATTTACGATCCCTATTTTAGAGCTTCCAATACGAGTGGGATAGATGGTTATGGTATAGGACTTCCCTTAGCCAGGAATATTATTAAGCTGCATGGTGGGACATTGAAAGTCAATTCTGTTGTGAGTGAAGGTACCACTGTAGAAATTGAACTACCCACTTACCTTCGATTCTAATGTAGTTTTAATTTAGATGGCATTTCTAATCTCATTTTAATACAGTTGCGAGCTTTCTAATGAAAAGCTAATTTTAGATTCATTCCGTTGCCATATGTGCGTTTTAACTTTGCTAAAAAAAAGCATGGCTAAAACAACGCGTATATTAATACCCAGTGATTTTACAGTCGACTCCCTTCATTTTGTGCGTCAAAGTATTGAAGAGTCAACGGCTGATTGTATCGATATTATCCTTGTGTATGGCAATAAAAGCAGCACTTCTGCGAGTGAATTACTCGGAATTGGATTGGAAGATCAACTGGAAACACTTCAATCGGATTCTTTTTTAAAAGGCTGCAGCGTAATCTATCAGCGCTATAAAAACCGTGGGCTCAGTATTTTTGCAGATATCTTGGGTACCGATAACAGTCATTATTTGCAGCATTATCTTAGGGGACAGTCTGTTGATGAGATCATAATACCGCGAGATTATACCTATAAAAAGAAAACACGCAATTTTTTTAATGTCGCTAATGCACTCCGTAAGGTTGAGGGCCAAATTTGTTCTACGATTATATTTAAAGAGCAATCAAGTATCGGAAACAGAGCAACCGGACTAGTTGAATGATCGCTGGGAGTTTTTTACTATTGTTTTAGCTGAAATTATCATTTCTAACTTATCTTCTATCTATTTTTATGGGGCATATACAAGGCGGACCATCCCCCTTACAGCGGTTGGCAAGCCTATTACATACTGAACGGAAAACGATCAATTATATATTTATTTACGCTATTGTGATCGGTATTTTTAGTTTGACTATTCCAATAGGGATAACAGCAATCTTTAATTTTTTAAGCAATGGAGCGATGTATAGCTCTACCTATATCTTAATTGCTTTTGTGTTATTTGGCGTGATCGTGAGTGGAGTATTATTGATCGGACAATTGACCTTGGTCGAGTATTTGGAGCAGAAAATCTTTCTAAAATCAGCGATTGAATTTTCGTATCGACTGCCAAGAATTAAACCTAAAGAGTTACTTGGAAAAAACCTAGTGGAGTTGGTCAACCGATTTTTTGATGTCATCATTATTCAAAAGGGAATTATCAAACTTTTGATCGATATCATCGCCGCGGTCGTGACAATTTTCTTCAGCGTGGTTTTATTATCTTTTTATCATCCCGCATTTTTGGCCTTTGGCCTTATTGTCATTTTTTCTGTCATTACGATACTTGTTTTATATTATAAAAGAGGCTTGAAAACAAGTATTGAAGAGTCTGAATACAAATATGAAATGGTAGCTTATTTGGAAGCTGTTGCCGGACAAATCGACCATTATCGCGGTGATGAGATGAAAATGAATGAAGTGACAAAAACAACAGATTCCATTGTCAGTAAATATTTAGCGGCGAGGAATGATCATTTTAAGGTTTTAAAGCGTTTTTTTCTAGGTTCTGTCCTGCTTCGGACCCTGTTGTTTGGAGCGATGCTCTTGCTTGGATCCTATTTTGTTGTCGAGCGGCAAATGACTTTTGGCCAATTTGTAGCTGCTGAAGTTGTGATCGTTCAAATTGGTTATGCCATTGAAAAACTGATGACTAACTTAAATACGATTTTTGATATGCTTACGGGAGTTGTCAAACTGGCGGCTGTAACCGATCTTGCGTTGGAGGAGGACGCTGCGGTTTATGTTGATTAATAAGGATCATTCGAATCGGACAACGCTCTCTTGGAGAGATCTTTCTCATGATGCTGTTGATAGCTTATTGAAAGAGCGGGGATCCTTAGTTTTGGGGCGGATCCTTGTGTTATCTGGGATTGTTTTTGTACTGGCACTTTTTCTCCCCTGGCGGCAAACAATTCTCGGAGTAGGAACGGTTACTGCTTTACGTCCACAAGATAGACCGCAGACTATCCAAAATCAGATTGGTGGCCGCATCGAGTATTGGGCAGTTACCGAAGGGCAGGAAGTGAAGAAAGGTGACACAATTTTGGTCCTTTCGGAGACTGCACAATCCTATTTTGATCCCATGCTACCTGTGAGATTAGAAGAACAATTGCATGCCAAAAGGAGTGGAGAAGATGCCGCTAATCAAAAGATGCAAGCTACCCAAGCACAGATTGAAGCATTGAAAAATGGGCTGGATTTTCAGCTTGCATCAGCTAAAAATAAGGTGGTTCAAGCACAAAATGTGGTAAAAATAGATAGTGCAGAACTTGTCGCTGTTATGAGCTTTTTTGAGACCAGTGAAAAGCGGCTTAAACGGTACGAAGAAGGGTATCGTGATGGCTTATTTTCGTTAACGGATATTGAGACAAGACGCTTAAATCTACAAAATGATCGAGCTAAAGTAGTAAGTGCGGATAACAAATTATCAAATTCAAGACAATCACTAACAAATGCGAGCATCGAATTAAACAACATCCGTGCAAAGTATAATGAGTCATTAGCGAAAGCGCAATCTGATTTAAGTTCCGCTTTTTCTTCCAAGGCCTCAGTACAGGGCGATATCGCTAAACTGAGAAATGAGATCTCCAATATCGATGTCCGACGAGGATTATATGTCGTGAGAGCTCCACAAGATGGTTTTATTGTAAAAACCTTTAAAGCTGGAATCGGTGAAAATATGAAGGAAGGGGAGTCCGTTGCGACATTGCAACCTAAAAAACCACTGCTGGCCGTAGAGCTTTATGTAAACGCGATGGATGTACCATTGATTGAGCCGGAGAGTGATGTAAGGCTGCAATTTGATGGCTGGCCATCGATCCAATTTTCCGGATGGCCTTCTGTCGCGGTGGGTACCTTTGCCGGAAAAGTTTCAGTCATCGATAAAGTGAGCAGTACGAATGGTCGATTTAGGATTTTGATACGCGCGACCGATCCGGTTCCTGAGGGTGACGAGCCTTGGCCAATCCAGTTAAACCAAGGTTCAGGTGCTTATGGAAGGGTTATTTTAAACAAAGTTCCTTTGTGGTATGAGATATGGCGACAGTTGAATGGTTTTCCCCCGAGTTTGGAACGAGAACCAAAAGAAAGTGAGAAAAAGTAATTGTTATATGAATAAATTGAATTTTATTTTTATCGTGTTCTGCTTTTTTTTCTATTCTCATCTTTTGGCTCAGGAAAAGGAATATGGAGCACCGAAGACTTTTACAGTTGATGACATGGAAGAGCTTTTAATGGCTAATCATCCCATTGTTAAACAAGTAAATCTACTGAGTGAAACTGCAAAAGCCCAAGTAACACAAGCGTTAGGGAAGTTTGATCCAACACTAAATTCGAGCTTTAAAAATAAGCATTTCGGTCATACGGATTATTACAATCAGTGGAATAGCGAGTTGAAAATCCCACTTTGGTTAGCAGGAGCTGATCTGAAAATAGCTTATGATCGAAATGTAGGTGAATATACAAACCCACAATCCCGAACGAATAATGCGGGGCTCTCTGCAATCGGTTTAAGTATTCCTTTGGGGCAAGGTTTAATCGTCGATAGCCGAAGGAATACGTTACAGCAGGCAAAGGCGATGATCAGCTATCTGGAAGGCGAAAAGATCAAGCAAATTAATGCCATTTGGTTTCAGGCACTTTCAGATTATTGGAACTGGTATTTTGCTTACCAGCAATACCAACTTTTATTAGAGGGCGTTAAATTAGCGGATCAGCGGTTTAGCGCAATCAGTGAGCAGACTATGCTGGGGGACAAACCTGCAATCGATTCTATCGAAGCTTCGGTCATCGTAAAAGAACGACGGATAGAACTTTCAAAGTATGAGGTAGAACTTAAAAATGCGAAAATTGTATTGTCCAATCATTTGTGGAATGATCAACAATTTCCGGTTGAACTTCCCGATCACGCCATACCACATAAGCTCGAAGACCAAGTTATTTTGCCGGATAATCGTGTGATCGAGGCACTACTGGATTCGGCAAAAATTGCTCATCCCGAAATGATCAAGTTGGCTAGTAAAAATCAGCAACTGCTATTTGAAGAACGTTATCGAAAAGAAATGCTTAAACCTAAATTGAATGTGTCGGGTACGCTCATTTCTAGCCGTCGCGGTTTAAATGATTTTGTACCACCGCAGTATGATTTTAATTGGCAGAACTATAAGCTAGGTTTTGAATTTGCATTTCCACTTTTTATTCGCGCCGAACGAGGGAAGCTCAAAGAGGTACGGATTAAGCAAGATCAACTACGATTTGAGCAGGTAGCGACTGAAAGAAATATTTACAATGACGTCGTTAAAAAGTACAATGATTTAAATGCTTACAGTAAACAGATTGAACTTCAATCGATCAATATAAGTAACCAGGAATTGCTCCTTAAGGGTGAATTAAATAAGTTTGAGCTGGGTGAATCAACCTTGTTTGTTGTCAATAGCAGGGAAAACAAGCTGATTGAAATGCGTATCAAGCAAGAGAAGCTTTTTACGGACTATCGGAAGGCACTGGCAGAGTTATACTACAAGGCCGGAACTAAATTTTAATCTCATTTTAATCTACATTTTATTTTTAATCTCATTTTAATACAAGTCCTAAAATTCTAATAGAAAGTTAATTTCAGATTCATTCGGTTGCCATGATGACCTGTTAATTTTGTATAAAAATAATTGGATATGGCAAAGGCAACGCGTGTATTGATTCCAAGTGATTTTACGATTGATTCGCTCTTTTTTGTGATTCATAGTATAGAACAATCGTCAGCTGAAGAGCTAGACATTATTTTGGTCTATGGCAATAAGAGCAGTACTTCGATTAGTGAGTTATTAGGGATTACACTGGAAGATCAGCTTAATAAGCTGCAATCAGAAGATTTTTTGAAAGCCTGCCAGATGATCTGTCATCGTTATGAAAATCGTAAGCTAAATATCTATACAGATATTATCGGCTCTGACAATCTCAATTATTTACAACATTATTTGCGCGGAGCTCGGATTGATGAAGTCAAGGTTCCCACAGATTATGAATTTGAAAAAAGAACAAGGCATTTTTTTGACGTCGGACGGGCTTTGCTTCACTTGAGTAAAAGTAAGCAGAAGAATGTCTCGATCGTAGAAAAACCCGGGACAAACAAAACCGGCAGAAATGTCTTGGCGGATTTATTTTTTAACAAGAAATGGGATGTTAATTATTAAGAGAAAAATATTGGCACAATTCAACTTTGTCTTGTTGTCCTTTTTGCTTTTAGGGGCTAGTTCAATGGTTATGTTTTATGAAAACCCTGAGCGGCTTTTAGAAGGGGAGTGGGAAGAGCAGGGTTGGTACTTTGAGAAAGTGGAGAAGTCTCCAACATTCAAAAAACAGGCGGTTATCCATGAAGGAATAAAAGATGCTGCAATCGCGCACCTTCCACCCCTGCAGGATGGATTATGGCATTTTGAAAAAATGGGTGATAAAAATTTTATTGCCCATCATGAGGACAAACAATACAATTGGTTTTTGAAGGGACGAGGCCATATTCTTGAGCTTCGTAAGAATGACGAGCTAATAGAGAGTTTCGTTATCCAAAAGTTGAATAAAAACCAGTTGGTGCTGCATCTTAATTTGGATATGCAGACGAAAGGAATTGCACGTATCGTGCTGAAAAAAGGAGGAAAGGAAAAGTATGCTGAGAAAATATAGTAACCATAGGACGATTCAAGATAACATTAGGCTGGGGGGAATTACCGCGTTTTCTGCAGGAATGGTCAATGTCGCATCTGTCATTGTCTTTTTCTCGTTTACCTCGAATGTAACGGGTTATTATGCTGTTTTTGCACAGGAGATAGCGAAAGGGAATTGGTACCAAGGTGCTGTGGTGCTTTTTTGGATTTTACTTTTTCTAGTAGGGAGTATGCTTTCTAATCTGATCATCATTCATGGTAAAGGACGTTTTAGCTCCTATTTGACACATTCCATTCCCTTGGTATTGGAAATATTGAGTATATTATTTGTTGGGATATATCTTGATGTATTTTATGAGGATTCTTTGAAAGAAACTGAGATACTTGTCGGTGCATTGCTCTTTGCGATGGGGCTACAAAACGGTTTGACTGCGAGCATATCGAATTCTGTTGTGAAAACAACACATTTGACCGGGCTAACGACAGATTTGGCCATATTGATTTCGATGTTCACCAAGGAGTCTAACCGGAGCAATAAGGCATTGGTCGACAAATTCCATTTGCTATTGAGCATCGTGAGCGCGTATGTCGTTGGCGGACTTGTGAGCGGTATTTCATTCACTTACCTATCAAATAAAACATTTTACGTGGTTTGTTTTGTTCTTTTAGTCATCGGTTTATACGATCACTACAAATTGTATCTGTTGAAAAAGCAATTTGTGAATCGTCATCGTCAACCAGTGGCAGCTTAGTTGACTGAGCAAGTTCTTGGTTAGCTAAGCAAAAGGGCAAATAGTTTAATCGCATTTCAAAAAATGCGATTTTTTTTGTCCAAAAAATGCTTATCTTCATACACAGTTATCACGCTCTACCGAAGCGAATGAAAGACTACTTAATCAATTTAAAACCGTATCATGATCAAATTCTTTTCCAACCGGCCTTTTTGGGCACTTTCTCTAATTTCGCTGTCAGTATCACCCCTCTGCGTAAAACAGGCTTATGCGCAAGAATTGCACACCCAAAGATCAGTACATGATCAAAATAAAAGCCAGCAGAATCTTTTACGGGCAATCCAATTGATTGATCGATCAATGGACGTCTATTTTTCCGGTGAAGATTTCAAAATGCATCGTTTTTATAACCCATTTACGAAGGTTCGATCCGAAGAAACAGCTAGTGTATGGATGTATTCTGTTTCCATAGAATCTGTAAACGCTGTGTTGAGTGGCTTGAAAAAGCAACAGAAGGTAGATAACGGCAAGCTTTATAAAATGTATTATTCCCGCTATGTAGATTTATTGGCTAAGCTTCATGCAAATGCAGCCTATTATTTAGGGACCTTTACGCTAACGTCGTTTACGCAGCATAAAGAATGGACGGTGTATGCTGTCGATCGCGTTCGAGAAAAAGGAAAAGCAAATGTAACGGGCGTATTGAACGTCTATGATGATCAGATGTGGTTGGTACGGGAATTATTGGAAGCTTATCATTTGACCGGGCAAGATCGCTATTTGCAAGAAGCGGAGTACCTTACGGCTTATGTTCTTGATGGTTGGGATTGTACTTTGGATGAGAAAGGGAAAGAGCATGGCGGAATTCCATGGGGACCAGGATATGTAACGAAGCATGCCTGTAGTAATGCACCGATGATTAGTCCGCTTGTTGCATTGTATGAAATCTATAAAAACAAAGGGGACCAAATAATTGCGCATTCCATCGATCAGAAAGATAAACTAACCCGTATTGCTAAAAAAGAGCGGAAGGCCGATTTTTATCTTCGTTATGCTAAAAGGATTTATGATTGGCAAAAAGCAAATCTTCTTAATGAAAAAGGTGTCTATGCGGATATGATGGGTGATTGTTTTCCGGATTGTTCGATAGCTTATGAAACGGTCAACGGCGTGCGATACCGAAAAAATACCGAACTCAGAAAAGCCGTCGGAACTGCATTTTCCTATAATAGTGGAACGATGATTTCCGGAGCAGCAGACTTATATCGTGTTACGAAAGCTAAAAGCTATTTAGAAGATGGCAAGAAACTGGCCGATGCGACTTTTACTTATTTTGGAAAGTTTGGGCAGCAGATTCCAGAGCACTATACCTATGCAACAGACGGTTTTAATAACTGGTTTAACGGTGTTTTGTTAAGAGGCTATACCACTATATTACCGAATTATAGTAAGGCTGGGATGTATGTGAAGTCTTTTCAGGAAAACTTGGATTATGGCTATACGCATTTCTTGAACGAAGGATTTTTGCCAAATGATTTGCTCGGAGGTTGGGCAAAAGATAAAAGCAAGAATGATCTGGAGGGAATGTTTATGTTCACTTTTGCGGCACAATATGCTACACTTGCGCAAGTTGAACAACCAAAATAAATGCTCAAATAGGGGCACTTATTTTGGTTGGGATAGGATTGTCTGCATCGTTATGATTTAGATAAAGCAGTTTGGGCGTCTTGAAATTCAGTAGGGCTCTGTCCAAACTGCTTTTGAAAATTACGAGAGAAATGAGTCGCGGAGCTATAGCCTAGTAAATTAGAAATTTCGTAGACTTTATGCTGCTTTTGGATGAGCAGTTCTGCTGCTTTTCGGAGCCGCGTTAAATTAATCAGTTCATTGGGCGATAGGCTCGATACCACATTAATTTTGCGATAGAGGGTAGGTCTACTCATGCAGAGAATATCGGCCATTCGATCGACATTAAACTGTGGATCATCGAGGTGTTGCATGATGATTTCTTCAATCTTCAACAAAAACTCTTGTTCACTTTGATTTTGACCGATTTGCTGTATTTGCGACATCGGATTTTTAATAAAAAATTCCTTGACTTTAACTCTATTCTTTAATAAACTCGCGATTTGTGCTCTTAAAAAGGCAGGTGAAAAAGGTTTTTCAATATAAGCGTCGGCACCATACTCCAAACCCTGAATTTTTGATTCAATACTATTTTTTGCCGTTAAGAGTATAACTGGAATGTGTGCATATGCGATATCTTCTTTAATTTTTTGACAGAGTTCAAAACCATCCATTTCTGGCATCATCACATCGCTGACGATCAGATCAAAATATTCAGTGGCTAATACATCCAGCGCTTCCCTACCATTGGAACTCGTTGTTATCTGATAATCCTCATTGAGATCATCCGCAATGAATTCAAGTAGTTCAGTATGATCATCTACTAATAATAAATTGGATTTGGCATTCATAATTATGGGTTTGTATTGTGATTCAAAGGCAATGTCAAACTAAATACGTTCAATTGGAGGTCGTTTGTACTGTATAACAGGGTACCTTGGTGTTTTAACGTTAAGGACCTTGTCAATGCCAAGCCTAGGCCGCTTCCAGGAACATTCTTATTTTGTTTTAAGCGATTGAATGGTTCAAAAATTCTTTCCCTTTCTTCTGAAGGAATTAAAGCTCCGTCGTTTTTCACGGTCAATATAAAGATATTTTTCTGTTTATCCATATTCAAATTCACTTCAATATAGGATGAAGAATATTTAAGGGCATTATTCAAGAGGTTGTAACATATCTTGTCGAATGCGTCGATATCGACTTGACCTATGATATCTGGCATAATGTGCGATACCATCTGCTTGTCCTGCGCCTGCAGTGTGACTGTAAAATTGTTGATAATTTCCTGGACCGTTTGGCTTATGTTTTCTGATTCAAAGTGTAATTTGAATCCTTCTGTTTCGACCTGTCTAAAATCCAATAGCTGATTGCTAAGGGCAATCAACTTCTCCGTGTTGTTTTGCATGGTCAATAGTAGCTTGTCGGTTACAGGATTGTGATCGACTTTGTCCATAAGCTTCTCTAAGGGGGCCTTGATCAATGTCAACGGTGTGCGTATTTCGTGCGCAACATCGGTGTAAAAATTGATTTTTGAGCGATAGAGTTCTTGCTCGCGTAGATTTTGTACGGTTAAAAGATGTTGTCGATTGCGTTGTTTGATCTTTTCATTGAAATGATGAATAACAAATATAATCAGCCCCACAAGGATTAGAGCATAGCAAACAAAGGCCGGTATACTTGCCCAGATCGGAGGAAGAATAGTGATTTTAAGACTAGCAAAAGTGGGGATTGTATTGCCATTTGGATCTTCTGCTTTTACAGTAAAAACATAGTTTCCGGGCGCTAGCTTGGTGAAGTAAGCTCGTTGATTGCTTGTAATGTCTATCCAATTGTCGTCGAGACCATCCATTTTGTAGCTATAGTGAATGGAATGGGGGGCTTGGTAGTGTAATGCCGCAAAATCAAGACTGAAGGATGACTCGTCGTGTTTCAGTTTGATTTTATCCGTGAACAGAATTGATTTGGACAGAATATTTGTATCGGTGTACTGATTGATCGCCCTATTGTTGATGTAAAAATTAGTGATGTAAATCGGAATTTGATTCTTGTAGTTGATTTGGTTGAGCCTTTCGGGATTGAAACGTATCAGTCCATTGATGGTGCCGAAATAAAAGTTTCCATTGTCATCATTAAAGGATGAATTGTAATTGAACTGAATCGTCGGTAGGCCAGACTCCAAGTTGAAGATGCGTTTTTTTCCACTGGGAAGATGGTAGCGTACCAGGCCCTTGGAAGTACTCACCCAAAGGTTATTTTGTTTATCTTCTAAAAAGGCGAGTGTCACATTACTGGGCATTCCTTCTTCCAGGCCAATGTTTTCAAAGCCATCCTGATTTGATTTCTTTTTAGCCATCCCACCTTCGGTAGCTATCCAAATTTGATTTTTTGAGTCCTCAAATATACTGTTGACCCTATTGTTGGGCAAGGAATTGAGATCGTTCTGATGATGCGTATAGTGTTTGAAATAACGTGTGGTCGGATGATAACAGAATAGTCCATCACGCCACGTTCCGACCCAGATATTCCCCTTTTTATCTTCCAAAATGCTTGTATAAAACATGTATTCTGGGACATTATCAATAAGGTGGAAAGATTTTTTTTCTAGATCAAAGCGGTATAGGCCGCGTGTGGATGCAGCCATGATTTCTCCTTTTCGAGTTTTATAGAGATAAAAAAGAAAATTACTTTGGAGATCGGATGTTGATACATTGCTGTTACGATCGATGTGATAGATAACTTTTTGAAGCTTTGGCGAAAAAATGTCCAGACCATTGACGAAAGTACCAATCAGTAGTTTGTCGCCAATAGGGAGAATACCGTGAATATTGTTATTTGCCAGATTCCCCTGTTTATCGGAGAAGTTCTGGATATAACCCGATTTAGGATCCAATTTAGATAGACCTCCGTTTTCGGTGCCTATCCATATATCGTGGTTGATGTCTTTTTTGATAATCCGAACGACAGAGCCTTTTAAGCTCCCGGGGCGATCTTGTGGGAGGAATTTTTCGATTATACTATTATTCTTGTGATAATAGTTAATCCCACCAAAGTAGGTTCCCAGCCAAATACCCTCATCCTTATCTTGTAGGATATTATAAATGGCATTGTCAGATATCCCCCAAGGGTTTTCTTGTTCTTTCTGAATGTTGATGTAATTTCCGCTCGCTATTTGGTAAATGAAGAGGCCAGATTCGGTTGCAAACCAATATTCATGATCGTTTGGCTGTATAATATCTCTTACATAGAGAAATTGATGCAGCTTGTCCGGACCAAGAATTGACTTGAGGGACTTGTTTTTAAAATTGTAGCTATAAACCCCAGTTTTCGACGTGCCAATCAATAAGTCTCCATCGCGGTTTTCCATTATTTTCTCAATACTAAACCAGTCTTTAGGACCATATTTTGCTTGAAAGTCAAGCATTAGTGCGGGTTTTCCAGAAGAACCTATCTGGAAGATCTTACCTTCAGGAGTTCCAAAAAATACAGTTCCATTTTTTGTGCAGCTGATTGACGTAATATAGAGGTCCGATTTTGTAAATTGTTGAATTGCGTGACTAACCAAATCATGGCAATAGAGCATTCCATTGGATATAAACCAGATCCTTTTGCGTTGATCGGTAACAATGACGGGTACGTCCGCATTTTCAAATTGTTTGCTCAGTAATCTAAATTGCTCGTCGACGGGATCGTAGCAATAGATTCCCTGATCTGTTCCAATCCAAATTCTTTTTCGAAAGTCCTCTTTCAAGGAGATGATATTATTACCACCCAAGCTGTTTTTCCCAGATTGGGTGGCATCAAAATGTTTGAAATTGTTACCGTCAAAGCGATTTAATCCATCCTTTGTGCCGAACCAAAGAAAACCCTGACTATCTTGCATGCTACAAATGACAGCATTGTTTGACAAACCTTCATTGATTTGATAATGATTGAAATAGTAGGGCTGCGCATATAGCAAGGAAGGGAGTAACAGGATAAATAGCAATCGTAAAGGCTTCAGGTTGATCATGATCATTTTTTGGTTATTGATACAAAATAGAGCTAAAATGAAACAATTTAATCTTAAAATTTCTAAAAAATTTAAGACTTTAGCTTATAGATTGTAATCGTTAAAATTATAAAAAATCTAGAAAAGGACGTAAGTTCTATCTAAACAAAGATTATAAACCCTTTAAAATATTACGAATGAGAGGAAAATTGACCTTGCTGGGTCTTTCTGCAATACTTGCTTTTAGTGTGTCTTGCCAGCAACCGACTGGTTCTAAAACTCCCAAAGCAGATTCTTTATCGGCCTTCATGGATACCGCGCAGTTCAGCGGAACTATTGATCAAAAACAGGCGTATCTATATGAACTGAGCAATAAAAATGGCGTACAAGCTTATTTTACCAATTTTGGTGCACGTTTAGTGGGATTATGGGTGCCTGACAATAAGGGTGAGTTATGCGATGTGGTTTTGGGTTTTTCTAAAGCGGCTGATTATAATAATCCCAAAGAACCATTTTTTGGTACTATTGTAGGGCCTTTTGGTAATCGGATCGCCAAAGGCAAATTTAAGTTGGATGATAAAACCTATACATTGGCGGTAAATAACGGTCCTAATACGCTGCATGGCGGTTTTAAAGGTGTGCATTTTGCCAATTGGACATTAAAATCGTCAGATAAATCATCCCTGACATTTGCTTACACCTTAGCTGACGGACACGAGGGTTTTCCAGGAAACATCCAAATGGAGGTGACTTATACGCTGAACGATAATAATGAATTGATGATAGCTTATCGTGCTACTTCCGATAAAAAGACGGTGATCAATTTGACCAACCATGCTTACTTTAATTTAAACGGTGAAGGAAGTGGTACCATTCTGGATCATCAACTTCAATTGTTTGCCAATGAATACACACCAGTAGATAGTACACTAATACCCACAGGGCAATTAGCACCGGTAAAGGGAACAGCTTTTGATTTTACAACCTTGAAACCGATAGGAAAAGATATTAATGCCAATGACCAGCAGCTTAGTTTTGGAAAGGGCTATGACCACAATTTTGTCTTAAGTAAAGAGAAAGATGGCGACTGGTTTAAAGCGGCACATGTGATCGGTGATAAATCAGGGGTGGTCATGGATATTCTGACAACCGAACCTGGTATTCAATTTTATAGCGGCAACTTTATGAACGAACAAGTACAATTGAAGAATGGTAAAAAAGATTCCTTCCGTACGGCTTTTTGCCTTGAACCGCAGCATTTTCCGGACGCTCCGAATCAGCCAGCTTTTCCAACAACAGTCCTGAACCCGGGGCAAGTATATCAAACGAAATCCCTGTATCGTTTTTCGGTAAAATAATACATATTTAATAATGATTGGTTTGAAAGTATACCACTGAAAAGAGGTGTACTTTCTCTGTTTAATAGACTTTAAAACGTTTTAGGTTGTATTAATTATTTGATACAAATAGGCAGTTTTTTGAGAAAAAACGAAAGCCTGTCCGATTGAATATACCTTAATTTTGGACAAATCAATTATACAAACTAATCAATCTAGGTATGTTTAAGGGTCTTAAATGTCTGCCAATTTCTGCTACTTTACTCTGCTGTGCGAGCAGTTTTATTCCTTTAGCAAAGGGAGCAGATTTATTTCCAGTTCCTGCAGAAAGCATTGCTTTGCAAAAATCAATCAAGGGTGTGGTTAAGGATAAAGAGGGCAATCCGATCGTAGGAGCGACAGTCGCTTTAAAATCCAAATCAAGCACTGCCGTTTCAACGGATGCAAAAGGTAATTTTAGTCTAACAGGTGTGAATGCTGGGGATCTACTGACTGTAAGTTCAGTTGGGTATCTCTCAAAAGAAGTGGCCGCGAGCGCGGATTTAGCTATTACATTGGACGATGAAAATTCACGTATCGGCGAAGTGGTTGTGGTCGGGTACGGTACACAAAAGAAGGAATCTGTTACTGGTGCAATCACGGCAATTTCTTCGCAGGATATTTCCAGATCTGTTGCGACTACAACCTCGGGAGCTTTGGTCGGGAAGATTGCAGGGGTCAATAGCCGGATGTCGGATGGACGCCCTGGAGCATGGACGGGGATCAGCATCCGGAATATGGGAACTCCCTTGTATGTGATCGACGGTGTTCAAAAAGATGAAGGCCAATTCAATAATTTGGACTTCAATGACATCGAATCTGTTTCGGTTTTGAAGGATGCGTCCGCAGCGATTTATGGTGTACGCGCAGCCAACGGAGTGGTGGTTGTAACGACAAAGAAAGGAAAGCGTGGCGATAACAATACCTTTAATATCAATTCCTATTACGGCTGGCAAAGTATGTTTCGTTTTCCTAAGCCTGCAGATGCAAGTACCTATGTAAAGAGCTACATTCAATCGGATGCTATTCTTGGTGTGAAGGATCCCAAGTATTCATTAAGCGATCTTGAAAAATGGCAGCAGGGGACGGAAAAAGGTTACCGCCCATTTGATTGGTACGATTATATCTTAAAAACTAGTCCGCAAACCTATGTTTCTGGAAATGTGAGCGGTGGGTCCGAAAAAATCAATTATTACTTAAGTGCCGGGCATCTCGACCAACAATCCATTATCCGTAATTATGGTGGTTTCAAACGTACTAATGTTCAGATGAACATTGATGCGAGCGTATCTAAACGATTAAAAATAGGGGCTAATTTGAACGGGCGGATCGAACAGCGCAAACAACCTGGGGTACCCGGTGCTGACGATACTTGGCAAGCCTTATTTGCCATTTACCGCAACTTACCTACTGCGCGGCCATTTGCCAACGACAATCCGCTCTATCCAACACAAACTGCCGCCAATACCGAGACGAATTTTGCGATGCTGAATTATGATCTATCGGGTACATATCAGGAAAAATGGCGGGTGATGCAACTAAATTTTAATGCCGAGTATAAGATTACAGATGATTTGGTTGCCAAAGGAACGGTAGGGTACTATTTGGCTAATAAGTGGATGGATAATCAGGAGTTCACTTACAAATTGTATGGCTATGATGAAAAAACGGATACCTATCCAGTTATATTTAGCATGGATAACCCTTGGCGGGAGCGGTCTATCGCTCAAATCGAAGAAATTTCAACACAATTCACTTTAAATTATAACAAACGTTTTGGAAAGCATGGTGTGAATGCTGTATTAGCCGCGGAGTCAATAAAACGAGATAACCCCGATATTTATGTCCACGACAGACCAGCATCGAATGCATTGAGTTTGATTTATTTTCAAACGATGGATACCTATAATGATACTGGAGTAAATACGCAAGCAAGAGCCGGCTTTGCAGGTCGGGTCAATTATGACTACGATCAAAAATATCTTTTAGAACTTTCATCGCGTTATGATGGATCCTGGAAGTTTGCTCCTGGAAGTCGATGGGGATTTTTTCCTTCAGCATCCGCGGGATGGCGGATCTCTTCTGAAAAGTTTTGGACAGATGGCATGCGGAAGGTACTTGATGATGTTAAGCTTCGGGGATCTTACGGGATATTGGGGGATGACAATTTGGATGATTGGAAATATTATGCTTTTGGTTACCTGAGCGGATATACCTATAATTCCAAAGGTTCGACGATTGACGGAAAATATGTTATTGGCACCCAACCCCGTGGACTTCCTGTTAAAACACTTTCCTGGATTGAGGCGCACATGTTGAATGTGGGGCTTGATTTTAGCACATTAAAGGGAAGATTGACGGGTAGCTTGGATTTCTTTCGAAGGAAAAGAAGTGGTCTACCGGCTTCCAGAAATGATGTATTGATACCAAATGAGGTTGGTTTTAGTCTGCCTTATGAAAACCTAAACTCCGATATGCATAAGGGTATCGATGGCTCAATTATGTGGCGGAGTAAGGCTGGCGATTTCAATTACTTTGTCGGTGGTAATTTTACATTTGCCCGTCAGATTGATGGTGAACAATATAAACCCCGGTTTGGGAATTCCTGGAATCAGTATCGGAACTCCATTTTTGACCGCTACGCCTATCTAAATTGGGGCTTACATGCTACTGGACAGTTTCAGTCCTGGGAAGAAATTGCCAATTACGATGTAGACAATGACCGTCAAGGTAATTCTACCTTGAGACCAGGAGATATAAAATATGAAGACATCAATGGGGATAAAGTGATCAATGAGCTGGATCAGCGGCCAATAGGATATCGGCAAGGCGGACTTCCTTATTTCAATTTTGGAATTAATCTGGGCGGACAGTTCAAGGGATTTGATCTGGCCATGGATTTGACAGGAGCAGCATTTGCATCCTATCGTCCCAATTACGAAGCGATGAACCCTTTCCACGATGGTGGAAATAATCCGCAATATTACATGGAGAATCAATGGATGCTCAGTGATATTACCAACCCGAATAGTACATTGATTCCCGGCAAGTATCCAACATTGATTCGCGGAAATCAAAACCATAGTAATTATTGGCATAGCGATTTTTGGCTCACCAATGTAAATTATATAAAACTAAGAAATCTTCAGATTGGATATACCTTGCCAGACAAGTGGATGAAAGCTCGTGGAATCCAAAAATTACGAATATATACGATGATGCAGAATCTCTTCAGTATAGATAATTTGGGTGATATGAAGATCGATCCGGAAATCACAAGTGATTCGGGTGTTCAATACCCAACAAACCGGGTTATAAATGTGGGTGTTAATTTAACTTTTTAATGAAAATGATAAAGAGGAAGGTTATTTTATGGGGTGTATGTTTAGTATGTGCATTCTCAAGCTGTAATAAGTTTTTGGACAGGGAATCACAGGCTATTTTTACCGATGATCAGATATTTTCAGATCAAAATATGGTGAAGTCAGTGTTGGCCAATTACTATGGAAGAGTCAGCTGGGGCCAGCAATTTGGCGACAACGGCTCCTTTGCGATGCTAGATGAAGCAGGATTTTCCAGTGGTTCTCCCAACAATATGCAGGAGTTTCCAAATGATTTTTGGCGGATGTATGATTATGAATTGATCCGAAATCTAAACCAATTTATTGTAGGTGTCCGACAATCAACATTAGATGACAACAATAAAAAGAGCATTGAAGGTGAGGCCCGCTTTATCCGTGCCTGGACTTATTTTAATATGATCAAGCGTTTGGGGGGAGTGCCAATGGTGGGTGATAAAGTATATGATTATACAAGTGGAATGGATCCAGCAGAATTACAGTTGTCGCGTGCAACCGAGGCTGAAAGTTATAATTATGTCATCAGTGAATGTACTGAAGCGGCTAAAATGCTCGGTACAGAGAAAACCATCAATTCGGCGAGAGCCAATAAATGGACAGCTTTGGCGTTAAAAGCCCGCGCAAGTTTATATGCTGCTTCCATAGCCAAGTATAACTATAAAACTCCAGACGTGAAGACTGCAGGAAATGAGGTGGGCATCCCTGCATCTGAAGCAATTAAATATTATCAGACAGCTTATGAAACTGCTTTGGATATTATAAATAATAGTCCTTATGCGCTGTATAATGCAAATCCGGATAAGGGCAAGAACTTTTATCTTGCCGTAACCTCAAAATCAAGCAATGAAGTAATTTGGGCAAAAGACTATGCTTATCCTGGTGAGACCCATTCTTTTACCAATAATAATATAGCCTCATCTGTCCGCGGTGATATTGATGCCAATTTCGTAACTCCAGTACTCAATTTGGTGGAAGCATTTGAATATACAAATGATCGAAAAGGGGATCTGAAAACGAAGACTGCTGCTGGTGACTATGTTTATTATACAAATCCCGAAGATCTTTTTGCCAATAAGGATGCACGCTTGTATGGTACGGTAATTTACTCCGGAGCAGATTTTGCTGGAACGAAAATAACTTATCAGGCGGGGGTTCGGTATAAAGAAAATGGTACATGGAAGACAGTAACAGGTTCGCCTGGTTCCTCAAATGATAAATTTGGCGGACTTGTTACGAGTGAGGATGGCCCTACGACTTCCAACGATATGTATGTCAATAAAACTGGATTTAATATCCGGAAGTTTATTGACGAAAATAAAGATGCCTCTACACGCGGGCGCGGTTCGGATATTTGGTTTGTCCGTTTTCGTTATGCTGAATTTCTGTTGATCGCTGCAGAGTCGGGGCTTGAACTTGGTAAACCGCAAGCTGAGTTGACTGGATATATCAATAAGATCAGGGAGCGCGCGGGAATACAAGCATTGACGACTATTTCTTTAAATGATATCATTCAGGAACGTCGAGTTGAATTTGCATTCGAAGATCATCGCTACTGGGATCTCAAGCGTTTACGCATTGCACACGAAATTTGGAACGGAAGTGCTGATAATTACAATGCGGTGCACTATGCCCTATTTCCGTATAAAATATATGCTCCTGGGGATCCTAACAATGGCAAGTGGGTTTTCGAGAAACAGAAATCTAGCCATACGCTCTATCCGCGAAATTTTAAATATCAGAACTATTATAATTTCGTTGACCAAAATTGGATTAACAACAATCCGAAGCTAGTCCGAAATCCTTATCAATAGCATTATTCTTATGAAAACTTTTTTTTGTAAATTAATAGTCGGTTTGTGTTTACTCTTGGGTGTTTTTGCTTGTGGCAAAGATAATTATGATGCACCACAAAGCACATTAAGCGGACATGTAACCTATAATTCCAAACCTTTGGGGCTGAGAGGATCCAATCAATCGGTCTATCTTCAACTCTGGCAGGATGGTTATCAATTTCGGTCTCCTATTAATGTTTATTTAACTCAAGATGGTTCGTTTTCTACGAAACTTTTCGATGGAAAGTACAAATTGGTGACAACCAGTGGAAATGGACCATGGGTGAGCAGCGCCGATACGTTGCTAGTTGATGTGAAGGGCAATACCACAGTGGATTATCAGGTGAAACCCTACTACATGATGAGTAATATAACCTATAACACACAAGGAAATATCCTTAAAGCATCTTTTGATATCGAAACGATAGATGCTTCAAGAACGATTGATTTAGTCACCTTATTGGTCAATGATACAAAATTTGTGGATTTGGGCCAATATACATATAAGATGGAAAAAACTGGATTAAATGCCGGCCATGTCGAATTGGAACTGGATATCAAAGATATTTTGACCAAGAGCGCAGCGGTGTATGCGCGCGTAGGGTTACGGGTAAATGGGATTACCGAGGCGCTGTACGATAGTGAACCAAAGAAACTAAAATAAAAATGATTAAAAGAATTGGCTTTTTAAGCTTATTGTTGGGGTTTGGCTTAGCTACGTCGGCTCAATCAAGAATAGCAACTTCCGTAAACCAATTGCCGTTGACAGGTAAGAATACACAATACGTGAACAATAGGGCTCCACTGAGACAAAATGCCTTGCTGAAATTGCCGGTAGGCAGTATAGTGCCTGAAGGCTGGTTAGGGAAGTACCTAGCGTTGCAAAAAGATGGTCTCACAGGTCATTTGGGCGAAATTAGCGCTTGGCTATCCAAAAAAAATAATGCTTGGTTAAGTACGGATGGGAAAGGAGATTATGGCTGGGAAGAAGTTCCTTATTGGCTAAAAGGTTATGCTAATCTGGGCTACATCTTAAAAGATCCTACAATCCTAGCGGAGTCAAAGATATGGTTGGAAGCCGCACTAAAAAGCCAGCGTTCTGATGGATACTTTGGGCCATTGATTCTGCGTAACAACAAACCAGATCTTTGGGGGAATATGTTGATGTTGTGGTGCCTGCAATCTTATTATGAATATAGCGGTGACCAACGTGTCTTAACCTTGATGACCAATTATTTTAAATGGCAGGCCAATTTGCCGGATAGTTTTTTTCTTAAAGACTATTGGGAAAATAGTCGGGGTGGTGACAATCTGCTCTCGGTTTATTGGCTCTATAATAGAACACAGGGGAATGAATGGCTGATGGATTTAGCAGATAAAATCCATCGGAATACCGCCAATTGGCGCCAGAAAGATGATTTGCCGAATTGGCATAATGTTAATGTAGCGCAGTGTTTCAGAGAGCCGGCAACCTATTATCTGAAAAGCCAATCGAGTGAAGACCTGAATGCGACCTACGCTAATTTTCATTTTGTCAGGCAGGTATTTGGTCAGGTTCCAGGCGGTATGTTCGGTGCCGATGAAAATGCACGTCCAGGATATACCGATCCCCGTCAAGGGGTGGAAACCTGTGGTATGGTCGAACAGATGGCGTCCAATGAAATCCTTCTTGGGATAACAGGAGATCCATTTTGGGCAGATCATGCGGAGGAAGTCGCTTTCAATACCTATCCAGCAGCCGTAACAGCAGATTTCAAGGCCTTAAGGTATATTACAAGTCCAAATATGACCATCAGCGACAGCCATAATCATGCTCCTGGAATTGATAATAACGGGCCATTTTTAATGATGAATCCCTTCAGTTCACGCTGTTGTCAGCATAATCACAGTCAGGGCTGGCCATATTATGCTGAGCATTTGTATATGGCAACGAATGATAACGGTGTTGCGGCAGTACTATATGCCGCATCAAAGGCTGAAATCAACGTCGGAAACAAGCAGGCTATTCAGATCCGGCAAGAGTCCAATTATCCTTTTGAAGAATCGCTACGATTTGAAATAGGAACACATGGTAAAACGGTTGATTTTCCCTTTTATCTCCGTATTCCAGCCTGGGAGAAACAAGCGAAAGTAACGGTTAATGGTAAAAGCCAAGCTGTGGAAGCTGGTGCAAAATATATTCGGATTCAACGGCAGTGGAAAGACGGCGACAAGGTCGAACTTTCCTTACCAATGACCATAGATCTGAAAACATGGACAGCCAATAAAAATTCAGTGAGTATCCAGCGTGGACCATTGACCTATGCCCTTAAAATCAAAGAGAATTATGTGAAAAAAGATAGTAAGGCTTCGGCAATAGGAGATTCCAAATGGCAGGAGACTGCAGATCCATCCAAGTGGCCATCCTATGAAATCCTTCCTGCAAGTGATTGGAATTACGGACTTGTACAAAATCAATTGCAAGCTGTTAACCACCTAAAAGTGGTCAAACGACCATGGCCTAAAGATGCATTTCCTTTCGACGCAGAAGCAGTACCTATTTCGATTCTTGTGAAAGCGAAACGTATCGATGGGTGGAAAATTGATGAAAACGGGTTAACGGGGGTATTGCCTCTGAGCCCCGTGGAAAGCAAAAGCGAGGTACAGGAAGTTGAACTAATTCCAATGGGAGCAGCACGTTTGCGCATTGCTGCTTTTCCCACGGTGAAATAATATAAATACGATATAAATAAATGACTTAACGATTTTTTATGATGAAGAAAACCTTATTTTTTGCCAGTTTGATGATGGCAGCACAATTGAACTTTGCTCAGGATTGGAAACCCGCCGGATCACATATATTAACCCCCTGGGGCGAGAAAGTAACGGCCCAAAAGCCACATCCTGAATACCCTAGGCCACAATTAATCAGAACCAATAACTGGCAGAATTTAAATGGACTATGGAAATATGCTGTCACTCCGGTAGGTACTAAAGAGATTCCTCGGCAATGGGACGGCAACATCCTTGTTCCTTTTGCAATTGAATCGGCATTGTCCGGTGTTGGTAAAGAGGTTGGAAAAGATAAAGCCTTATGGTATAACAATACCATAACATTGGACAAGTCTGTCCATAAAAATAAGGTCCTGTTGCATTTCGGTGCCGTAGATTGGCAATGTGATGTGTATGTAAATAATCAATTGGTCGGAAGACATGAAGGTGGTTTTGATCCATTTTCGATGGATGTGACAAGCTTCCTAAAGAAAGGAGCGAAACAGGAAATAGCCATTCGGGTATGGGATCCGACTGATGATGGTCCACAACCACGGGGTAAACAGGTGAACAAGCCGAATGGTATATGGTATACACCAGTGACGGGAATTTGGCAGACCGTTTGGTTAGAAAGTGTTCCACAAACTTACATTGTAAGTACCAAACAGACACCGCGATTGGACGATGCTGTCTTGGCCTTTCAAGCTTCCGTAGAGGGAAGCCAAGCCGGTGACGAAATAAAGGTGCGTGCATTGGATGGCGGAAAGCTTATTAAAGAACAAATAGGACAACCCAATACATCTTTTGATCTTTCGGTACCCAATCTGGAGCCCTGGTCGCCGAGTAACCCTAAACTCTATGATCTGGAAATTCAGCTGATTCGAAAAGGAAAAATCGTAGACCAGGCGAAAAGCTACTTCGCCATGCGGAAGATAGCCATGCAGAAAGATGAAAACGGCGTTCAACGTTTAATGTTAAACAATAAGTTTACTTTCCAATATGGTCCATTGGATCAAGGCTGGTGGCCGGATGGTCTACATACCGCGCCAACGGATGAAGCGCTGAAGTTTGATGTCGTCAAAACAAAGGAAATGGGATTCAATATGATCCGTAAGCATATCAAGGTAGAACCGGCACGTTGGTATCGGTACTGTGATAGTATAGGTATGCTTGTCTGGCAAGATATGCCTAGCGGCGATCTTGGTGGAAATCATTGGGATATGCAACCGGGAAAGATTTCAGGTGGCAATCGGGATAAAGTACGTTCACAGGAATCTGAGAATTACTACCGGAAAGAGTGGAAAACCATTATGGAGGTATTGCACAACTATCCAAGTATTGTCATCTGGGTGCCTTTCAATGAGGCTTGGGGGCAATTCAAAACGAAGGAAATTACGGAATGGACCGTGGCTAATGACCCGTCAAGACTCGTAAATAGCGCCAGTGGTGGTAACTTTATGGAAACTGGACATATCTTGGATATCCATAATTATCCGGATGCAGCCATGCCTGATCCAAATTTGTTTGGTGCTAAACAAGTGCTTGCATTGGGTGAATTCGGTGGTCTGGGATTACCGATAGACGGACATTCTTGGCAACAGAAAGACAACTGGGGATACCAAAGTTTCAAGAATAAAACGGAATTATTGGAGCGTTACAAACGTCTTATCCATGATTTGACACGTCTAATTCCGATGGGATTGTCGGCCGCTGTTTATACACAGACAACAGATGTGGAAGTAGAAACAAATGGTTTGATGACTTATGATCGTAAAGTTGTAAAAATGCCTGAAGCAGAATTGAAGGCTGCACATCAGGCGCTTTATAATGCACCTACCAAATAATTGATAGCGATATGGCCGCAACACGGGTTGCGGCCTAAATTTATCGCTGAAAATATACCGGTCAACCTAAACCTATTTTATACGAAATCAATGAAATTAAAATTACTAATTGCAACGGCTATTGTATGTCAATCGGTATCGTCGTTTGCACAAAAACAAGTCCTTAAGAATGATCTTCGCGCGCCTGCCTATCCTTTAGTAACAATTGACCCGAATACAAGTGCCTGGTCCTATAGCAACGAATTGAATGCAGATGTTGTACGCCATTGGACCGGAAAATCCTTTCCCTTATTGGGCGTCCTTAAAGTGGATGGAAAACCCTATCGCTTCCTGGGCAAAGAAGAGGCTGAACTCTTGCCTTTGGCCCGGATGGGCGAACATGCGGCTTGGACGGGAAGTTACGTTGTCAGCGAACCTGCCTCAGACTGGATGAAACCTTCATTTGATGCACGGCAATGGAAAATGGGGGCAGCGCCATTCGGTACCAAGGACAAAGAACCCAATGTGGAGACTGATTGGCAGGAACCTAAAATTTGGGTTAGAAGGGAAGTTGAACTGACTGAGGATCTTACGGGCAAATCCGTATATATCGAATTTACACATGACGATGACGCTATTTTGTACGTCAACGGTATTGAGGTTGCTAATACAGGCAATTCGACAGGTAAAAATAGTCGGGTCAAGCTGCCCGAACATGTCGTAAAAACATTGAAGAAAGGAAAAAATATACTCGCGGGTTATTGCTATAATAGGGTAGCGAATGGATATTTTGATTTTGGACTCTTTACAGAAAAAGAAGGTAGTATTCAATTCGACAATGAAGCGAATCAGATCACTTCCAATGTGCAGGCAACACAAACACATTATTCGTTTAACTGCGGGCCCGTGGACTTAAATATTACATTTACTGCGCCGATGTTTTTGGATAAATTGGACTTAATGGCTAGACCCGTAAATTATCTTTCCTATACAGTCCATGCGAAGGATGGCAAGAAACACCAGGTACAACTTTATTTGGAGGCAGCACCAAATTGGGCACTGAATTCTCCTCTTCAAGATGCGACAAGCAGTTCCTTTATTTCCGGAAATCTCCAATTTGTAAAGACAGGAAGCAAAAGCCAGCAGGTTCTAGGAAAGAAGGGTGACGACCTACGGATAGATTGGGGGTATTTCTATATGGCAGGTGCAAAATCTAAGACAAAGTCAGCGGTCGGAAGTAGCCATCAATTACGCTCTAATTTTCTGAAGAGTGAAAATAGCTCTTCTCCAAATGGAGGGCAACAATTGGCACTGATGCAAACTTTTGATGTCTCATCAAGCTACCAGGATAAGATCTTGTTGGGCTATGATGACCTGTACTCGATCCAATATTTTGGACAAAATTTACGACCTTATTGGAATACCAATGGAAATAGTTCCATTGAGAAACAATTTGAACTGGCCGACAAAGAGTATACTGTTCTCAAAAAGGCTGCTGATAAATTTGATGCCGAATTATGGGGTACAGCTTTGCGCAACGGAGGTGAGGACTATGCTGCATTATGTGCCTTGGCCTATAGACAGGCAATCGCCGCTCATAAACTTGTAAAAGCACCCAATGGCGATCTGCTTTTACTGTCCAAGGAAAATGATAGCAATGGGTCAATAGGAACAGTTGATGTAACCTATCCTTCGGCTCCGATTTTCCTTTACTATAATCCAGAACTGGCAAAAGCACTAATGAACGCCATTTTTTATTATAGTGAAAGCAATAAGTGGACAAAACCTTTTGCTGCGCATGATGTTGGGACCTATCCTTTAGCGAATGGCCAAACTTACGGTGGAGATATGCCTGTCGAAGAATCGGGAAATATGCTGCTATTAACTTATGCTTTAGCGAAGGTGGAAGGCAATGCCGCATATGCCAAAAAACATTGGAAAGTGTTGTCTACCTGGGTAGATTATCTAGTCGATAAAGGTCTTGACCCCGAAAATCAGTTGTGTACAGATGATTTTGCAGGCCACTTTGCGCATAATGCCAATTTATCCATTAAAGCTATTTTGGGTATTGCATCTTACGGGTATCTGGCCCAAATGCTTGGTGAAGAGGCTACGGCGAAAAAGTATTTGACCGAAGCAAAAGCAATGGCGATGAAATGGAAAAAGATGGCCGAAGATGGGGATCACTACAAGTTAACTTTTGATAAAACCGGAACCTGGAGCCAAAAGTATAATATGGTCTGGGATAAATTGCTTAAGATGGATATTTTCGACCCTTCTATCCGTGAAACTGAAATTAAATACTATCTCGGCAAACAAAATAAATACGGACTTCCCCTGGACAACCGTCAGCCTTATACCAAAACCGATTGGATTATTTGGACGGCGACTATGGCAGATGATAAGCCTACCTTTGAGGCATTTTTGAAGCCAGTCTACCGTTTTATGAACGAAACAACCGATCGCGTTCCCATGTCGGATTGGACTTATACAGACCGTCCTAAAAGAGCAGGATTTAAAGCACGATCTGTTGTTGGCGGGTATTTTATCAAAATGTTGGAAGAGAAATTGGGAAAAGCAAAATAGCTTTTCCTATGATATAGAAAATAATATAAATAGAATAATAAGATGTTGAATGCAATGTTGTTCAGATATTGGATTGGCGGAGTTGTCGTACTGAACCTGTTGAGCTCCTGTGGAAGCGCTACAGGTTCAGTGAAGCCGTCGGAACAAATAGCAAATGCCACGGCTCAGCATAAAACCTATAGCAATCCGGTTTTTGAGCCCATACTTGCTGATCCTACAGTCGTTAGAGATCCACAGCGCAAAATGTTCTATGCATATGGGACAGCCGACAATTGGGGCGACGGAAAGGGACAACGTCTGGTGTCTATTCTACAATCCACCGATCTTGTAAACTGGACATGGATCGGAACCGCCTTCCCAACTAAACCGGGTTGGAAAGCAGAAGGCGGAATCTGGGCCCCCGATGTGGTGCAGTTAAATGGTAAGTATCTTTTATATTATGCCTATTCCACATGGGGTGATCCCAATCCCGGCATCGGTGTAGCCCTAGCAGCTAGACCGGAAGGCCCCTTTATCGATCAAGGTAAACTTTTTGATAGCAAGGAGATCGATGTGCCGAATTCAATAGACCCTTATTTTTTTACGGAAAATGGGCAGAACTATCTATTCTGGGGCAGTTTTAGCGATGCGAGCACGCAGGGTACATATGGTGTTGAACTGGATAAAAATGGGACAGTGGTACCCGATTTAAATAAAAAATTTAAAGTTGCCGCAGGAGATTTTGAAGCCGTTGTGATTCATAAACGGAAAGGGTACTATTACTTTGTCGGGTCCAAAGGCTCCTGTTGTGAAGGAGAAAAAAGCAGTTATCATGTTCTTGTGGGGCGCTCTCGCCATCTGAAAGGACCCTATGTGGATCAAGAAGGCCGCAACCTTACACAGCGGGGGAGTGGAACACTGTTGTTAAAAGGAAATGATCAATTTGTGGGGACGGGCCATACTTCGCGCATTATTACAGACGACAAGGGAAAAGATTGGATACTCTATCATGGTATCGATCCAAAACAGCCTCGTGTTGCTACGGGGGGAAATCGCCGGATGCTATTGTTGGATCAGATCGTCTGGGATAAGGACTGGCCAAAAATTGAAGGGACAACCAGCAGTGTTGCGCCACAACCAGCACCAACGTTTAATTTTAAATAGCATTTGCAATAGCTAGCAGCGGATCTTCGATCTTCGTCGGTCTTAATTTTCGCTGCCGATAAAAAATATGGTACATCAAACGAAGAAACATTTTGAACTTCTTGACGCCATGCGTGGGGTAGCCGCAATCGCAGTCGTCCTGTTTCACTTTATGGAAATCGCCCAACCGGATTATCGAAATAGTTTTATTCCACATAGCTATTTAGCCGTTGATTTTTTCTTTTGTTTATCGGGTTTTGTCATTGCCTATGCCTACGATCAGAAGCTGGCCGCAATCGGTCTAAAACGATTCTTTCTCTTGCGTTTGCTGCGATTGCACCCATTGGTTATCATCGGTACGTTGATTGGTTTATTCGCATTTATTTACGATCCATTCAGCAGTTTGTCTGGCTCATTTTCTGTTTTGCAAAAGATGGGGATGTTCATCAGTGGGATAACGTTGATTCCATACCCGGTTGTACTAGAACGCTATTTTAATCTTTTTCATTTAAACCCACCTACATGGTCGCTATTTTGGGAGTATATCGCTAATATAGCCTATGCTTTGGTACTGGTACGGATTCCAAAAAAGTTTCTTTGGGGGATAGTGCTCCTTGGTGCAGCAGCGCTATGTGCCGAATCATTTCGTTCGGGCTATTTAGCTGTCGGTTTTGGAGCAGACAACTTTTGGGCTGGTGGAATTCGTTTATGGTTTTCGTTTTCAATGGGACTACTTATTTTTAGATCGAACTGGACCATTTCCAACAAGCTTCCTTTTTTCGGTGTTCTAGGTCTACTTGCCGCCGTATTTTTTATTCCATTTTCTGAAGCTTATGGTAAATACATTGATCCTATTGTCGTTATCTTCTATTTTCCTTTATTACTCTTACTGGGGATAGGAGGGCAGCCTGTGTTTGGAGGGGTCAAGAAGTTATGCAAGTTTTTAGGTGATATCTCCTATCCGCTCTATATCATTCATTATCCATTTATCTGGATTTTTATGAGCTATGTAGAACTTAATCACCCATCGAATAAGCAAATGGCTGTGATTATTGTTATTGGAATGCTGTTGTTGATTTTTTTATCTTTATTAGTCTTTAACTATTTAGATGAGCCTATTCGGAAATATTACGGTCGAAAACTAAAGTAAATGGCGATGAAGCCAGCTACTGATGAACTGGAATACCTCCATTTTGCAGTCTTCATTAAGAATTTCATGCCGCATGCCTGCATATAATTTAAGGGTTATATCGGTCTGTCCCTGTGCCCTTAACTGTGCCGCACTTTTTTCAACGCCTATGCCAAAATCTCCAATTGGATCATCCTGTCCGCTGATAAATACAATTGGTAGGTTTTTTGGGATATTCTTGGTAGCCTCGATAGCTGTCGCTTGCAAGGAAAGGTCTAATACGGTATGAAACCCATTGTTGGTAAACAATCCCCCACAAAGAGGATCTTCCAAAAATGAAATACGGTTTGTCTTGCTTATGCTTAACCAATTGCTGTTATTTTGGTTAGGCTCGTTCTTAAACCGAGCATTATTACGTTTGTCAAAAATGCGATTGATCAATTTACTTCTTCCTTTAGGGGCAATACTATTGAGAAGAGTGAGTAAAAGGCGAAAGGCCATGGATCCTTTTTGACGTTGGCCTGTCCCCACGATAATGGCCCCCTTAAATTGCCGACCAATTTTTTGTAAAACACAACGTGTGACAAAGGATCCCATGGAATGCCCTAAAATAAATTGAGGCAGTTGCGGATAGGTTTCACGTAAGAAGTTACTCATTGTAATGGCGTCATCAATAAGTTGTTTTTTAGCCCCATGCTTTTTAAAATAACCCAATTGATCGACCTGTAGCGCCGTTTTTCCATGGCCCAATTGATCGTAGCTTAAAACCGCAAAATTCTGTGTAGTCAGATAACTGGCCAATTCTTCGTACCGACCACTATGTTCCTGCATGCCATGAACCAAGAGTAATGTTGCCACTATTTGATTGTCGTCGGGTACATACAGACGATAGAAAATTTTATGTTCAGGTTCAGTCGTTGCGCTGATTGTATAAAAATTGGAAACTACCTTGCTCATTATACCACTTTATTTTAAGTAAAGTAAGATAATTTTAGTGCATTTGCAAGTTTAACAATCTTCTTTCAGATGTTGTTCGGATGAAGCCGAAAGCCTTTCAGGGCAATTGATCAATAAAAATTAGCACGATTAATTTTTGTGGTTTGGGAATATTTTTTAGATTTGCATTAATTTAGAATTAATTTAAATAAAGTAGCTGATCTATTTTAAACATGGGCTTGTCTGTATGCAGAAATTGTTGCAAACATCGAATTCGGAACGCATCCATGTTCTAAAAATATACGCGTTTACACATATTCTGATGAAACCAACACGATATATTCCGACCCGTGTTATCGTATAATTAAAGCTCAATTTGCAGAATAATTGAGTAGGGAATGAATAGGTTATGTTGCTCCATCACCTTCAAAAGACAAATAAAAGAATGAAAAAGACACTTTTGGCAGCTTTATTATTCGCTGCATCTTATGCACAGGCGCAGACAAACTCGTTGATGAACGGCGAGTTCTGGAAGGGCAAACCTACATTGACCGTTGTTAAAGCAGAAATCAGCAAAGGAAATAGCCCTTCTCAGCCGAATGCGGCATCCTTTGATCCGGTCACTATGGCTATATTAAATGGTGCTCCGACTGATGTCGTCAAATTCATGATCGAACAAGAAGGGAATAGTGTAACCAAGAAGACACATCACAGCCGTAGTTATTTACACTGGGCAGCGTCAAGTGGAAATGCTGAATTGGTCGATTTTTTAATAGCGAAGGGATCTGATGTCAATTACCAAGATAGCCATGGTTACTCAATTGTCGCTTATGCAGCTTCAACAGGAAATACAAATACTGCTGTGTATGATGCCTTGTTTAAAGCAGGTGTGAATCCCAAACAGAAATATGAAGGTTGTGCAACTTTGATGATGCTTGCAGCGTCTGCAGACAAGGACCTGGCATTGACGGATTATTTCATAAAAAAAGGATTATCTATTCAAGATAAAGATGAGTCGGGCCGTACGGTAACGGATTATGCTGCTAAACTTGGAAATACCGCGCTTATGGAGAAATTCATCGCCCGTGGTGTAAAGCCGACCAACAATGCGTTGTTTTTTGCGACTCAAGGTTCTAGACAAGCTTCTAACGGTTTGGCGGTTTATACCTATTTGGTTGAAAAGTTCAAATTGGATCCTAAGGCGGTAAATAAGGAAGGTGCTACTGTACTGCATGCTTTGGTTCGTAGGCCAGATATGGATGTGATCAATTATTTTTTGGATAAAGGTGTAGATGTCGCAAAAGCTGACAACGAAGGAAATACGGCACTTATGGTGGCTGCTAGTGGTAAAGATGCTAAATTGGTCGAGTTGCTGCTTACTAAAGCGAAAAATGTGAATGCTGTAAATGAAAAAGGAGAATCTGCATTGACTAAAGCAATAGCAAATGGAACTCCTGAAGTAGCTGCGGCATTGGTTAAAAATGGAGCCGATACCAAGGTATTGGATAAGGAGGGCAATAACTTAGCGTTCTATTGGTTTAATTCTTACAAGGAATTGCCACAGGGGGGCAGACCAGGTGGTCAGGGAAATGTGTCACAAGGGGATGAGTTTAAAGAAAAATTAGCGATCCTTAAGACGAACGGATTGGACGTTATTGCTCCGCAAAAAAATGGTAGTACATTGTATCATTTGGCAGTAGCCAAAGAGAATGTGAAGCTGATCCAGAAAGCTAGCGAACTTGGAGTAGACATTAACGCACAAGATAAAGAAGGAACGACGGCACTACATAAGGCAGCTCTCCTAGCTAAAGACGATTCCATATTAAAAACATTGGTTTCGCTTGGTGCAAAAAAGGAATTGAAAACAGAATTCGATGAAACAGCTTATGACCTGGCGAAAGATAACGATTTCTTAGCTAAGTCCAATGTGCAGCTTGACTTTTTGAAATAAGACAACATCGTATTTCAGTGGTATTTCTAATCATATCGATGAAATATCCCGATAAATAATAAAAATATTGGTAACGCTGAACGGACTACGGATACCTTAAAATTAGATACAATTGAAGATGAATAACATATTTAAAACAACGATAGCCACTCTTTTATTTTCAATGGCAGCCCTAAGCTCTTTCGCACAGGCAGCTAAATATAAGTGCATGATCCAAATGAATGCCTACGAAGGTGAGAAAGCCTACGTCGTGATTTCACTGATTAATCCTAGTGGAGCTTACGAAAAAACACTCGCCGTATTGGGATCTGATAAACAATGGTATAATACCATCAAGGAATGGTACAAGTTCCAAAATAAAACGAAAGAAAAGTTAAATGCGGTGACGGGTGCTTCAGTGGGTGGCGGTGACCGTGCCATGCGTACATTGGATATTGACGAATCGAAGTTCAACAAAGGGTATAAACTCCGTTTTGAATCTGCTGTAGAGGAACAAAAATATCATACTGCCGATGTTGAAATCCCTTTAACAAAAGAAGCCATTACCGAAAAAGCGAACGGCAAGGGATATATCAAACTTGTCAAGTTAAATAAAATACAATAAAAGAAGGGTTAAAAATGCTGGTATCTATTTGGAGGTATGCACATTTAGCCTTAGCTATTGTTTCTTCTATCTTTTTACTTTTATTCTCGATAACTGGCGTAATATTGGCCGTTGACGCTGTCAACGAAAAAATTCCACCTTATCGGGTTGAACATATTGAAACTTTAAACCTTGCGCAGTCCGTAACAGCCTTGCGCAAGGTTTATCCCGAAATCATAGCGATTTCGGTAGATCACAATCAATTTGTGAGTATTGATGCCATAGACGCTGATGGCAATACCGTGAAGGGTTATATTGATCCGAATACCGGGCGTCTGCTTGGTCCCCAATTGAATAAGTCCCAGTTTGTTCAATGGGTTACAGCCTTACACCGTTCACTCTTTCTGAAAGTGACCGGCCGGGTGATTATTGGTGTGGTTTCATTTCTGTTGTTTCTTATTACTATTTCAGGAATTGTTCTGATTGTTAAGCGTCAACAGGGCGTTCGACACTTCTTTGCCAAAATCAATCGGGACTTTTTTGCCCAGTATTTCCACGTTGTTTCAGGACGTTTATTTTTGATACCAATTTTGATATTGGCCCTAACTGGTACCTATTTATTCCTGGTACGTATTGAAATCTTAAAAAAGCCGAATCAAACCATCGAATATCCCAATAAGATGAAGGAAGATATCGAATTGGAGGTGGCAAAATTTTCAATATTCCAAAATACAAAACTTGTTGATTTGAAGACCTTGGAGTTTCCGTTTATGGAAGGCGATCCTGACGAATATTTTGTATTGAAGCTTCGCGATCGGGAATTGATCATCAACCAGTTGAATGGAAGCTTGCATAAAGAAGTCAAGTACCCCTTTACTGCATTGGCCGAAGAGTTGTCTTTGGACCTTCATACGGGTAAGACCAATATTATATGGGCTATTGTACTGGGGCTCGCATCGTTGAATATTGTGTTCTTTATTTATACAGGGTTCGTCATTACATTCAAGCGCACGCGTACAAAAATCAAGAATAAATATAAACCTGAAGAAGCGGAGATTGTTATTCTTTTCGGAACGGAAAATGGAAGTACGCTGTTTTTCGCCAATCAGATCCATAAACAGCTCTTGGCGGATGGGCAAAAATCGTTGCTGCTCGGAATGAATCAATATCAATGCTTTCCAAAGGCAAAACACTTGCTTGTGTTTACTTCGACATACGGGCTAGGAACAGCACCCTCCAATGCACTTCAATTTGAACAAAAGCTCAATAGCCATCCACAAAAACAAGATGTACAATTTTCGGTTCTAGGCTTTGGTTCAAAAGCCTATCCCGATTTTTGTGCTTATGCGCGCGAAATTGATTGTTTACTAGAAAAACAAGGTTGGGCTTCGCGTTTAACAGACTTACATACCGTTAATGATAAGGATGTTGATGAACTTATTTCATGGATACATGACTGGTCTTCGCAGGCCACTATTGCACTCGCTTCTGCACCAGCTATTTATAGTGCTAAAGTTGTCGGACTGACGAAATTTAAGGTGGTAGCGAAGTCTGCTGTTTCAGCGACTAACACGACCTTTACTTTAGTGCTGAAGCCTGCAAGTAAAATTAACATGCAATCGGGCGATTTATTGGCAATCTATCCCGCGCAAGATCAACGTGAACGTTTTTATTCGATCGGCTACAAAGATGGAATGGTGCAGCTCGTGGTGAAATTGTTTCCTGATGGATTTGGTTCTAGCTTCCTCTATCGATTGGAAACTAATCAAACCCTCCAGGCACGTGTCATGGTTAATCCAAGTTTTCATTTCCCGAAAGCAGCAAATGCAGTCGCTTTAATTGCGAATGGTACAGGGGTAGCACCCTTTCTTGGCATGATTTCAGAAAATGAAAGTAGGACGCCTTTGCGTCTGTATGCTGGTTTTCGCCATCGAAATGAAATGACTGCGCACTATGTGGATTTTGCTGATGAGCAGATAAAGCTGGGACATCTGAAGCAGCTTGAACTGGCTTTTTCGCGCGAGGAAAATCCACAATATGTCATGGACCTGATCCGTCGGGATGCGCTATATTTTGTCGAATTGCTTGAAAAAGGAGGTTGTGTATTGCTTTGTGGTGCATTGCGTATGCAGCATGATGTTGAACATACTTTAAATGAACTTCTCCTAGCGCATGTCGGCAAAACTATTGCCGACTACAAAGAAAGTGGACAAATCTTAACGGATTGTTATTAGTAAATTGATGGTACAATGGTAAATCCCGTCACGAAGACTACTTTTGGTATAGATCGACTTTATAATTCCTTTTTGGATCAATCTCATGAAGAACAATAAACAATGTGTCCTGCTTTTAATGCTCTGCTTTGTGTCCATTACTTCGGGGATTGCGCAGGTCTTGGTCAAGCGGCAGGTTACCCTTATGGGCTCTGTTTTTGAAATCAGCTTGGTAGATCGGGATAGCGCGATTACAAATCAGCATATCGATGAAGTCATCTCCGAAATAGATCGAATAGAAAACCTGATTTCAGAATGGCGTCCGCAAACCCAAATAGCAGCGGTGAACCGCAATGCAGGGATTAAGCCCGTTAAGGTGGATCGGGAAGTTTTTGAATTAACAAAGCGAGCGATCCAGTATGCTCAAAATTCAGGCGGAGCCTTTGATATTAGTATTGTTGCCTTGGATAAAGTTTGGGTATTTGATGGTAGTATGACCACGATGCCTACGGAAGATCTGGTTAAAAGGTCTGTCGCCAAGGTGGGCTATCAACACATCCGTCTCGACAGTGCATCTTCGACAATTTTTCTGGAATTGCCCGGTATGAAGATCGGTTTCGGCTCGATCGGGAAGGGCTATGCTGCTGATCGTGGCAGGGACATAATGAAGGCAAAGGGAATTGAAGCAGGTATAGTTAATGCTTCCGGAGATCTTTCGGCTTGGAGAAACCCACCCCGGGGGGACGCCTGGAAAGTGGGTGTAAACAATCCGTTCAAACCCCATCAAATGGTCAAAGTTCTTCATTTGAATGAAATGGCCGTAGCCACTTCAGGCAGCTATGAGAAATACGCGGAGATCAATGGGAAACGGTATTCACATATTATAAATCCAGTGACAGGTTATCCAGCTACGGGATTAACTTCAGTGACGATTTATGGACCTTCCGCCGAGATTGCAAATGCCCTCAGTACCTCAATTATGGTACTTGGTGAGAAAGAAGGAAAAAAATTAATTCAGCGTTTCCCTGCATACCGTTATATTTTTATTACCGATAAAGGTAAAGTCATTCAGCAGCGGTGGAAGTAATAGACCACACAGCATCATTTTTTTTCTGAAAGTGTCTGATCTTATTGGCCAGAAAGAACCTTCAGTTTGCTTTCATTGCTGTTGGTGTCTGCGAAGTCATGAAGGTTTTGTTTTATTCCCGATAAAGTAGGTTGAATGCATCAGCTATTAGCTGATTATCTCGTATCTTTATCCTAACAAAGCGTATACGAAAGAAGACGGTAGAGAACGTGTGCTTATTGGTCAGAAAGTTGAAGTCAGCAAGAAGAAAGATTCATGAAAATAATTTAAAGTAAAAGTTTGACTAGTTCGTCTATGCTGCTATGGACATTGCATACCAAAATCATATGGCAGAAAAAAATTCCAGATCATTTACGGATATCGTTAAGACTTATGGAAGTCAGCTGCTACGTTTTGTTAAGGGAAGGGTAAAGAAAACGGAGGATGCAGAAGATATCTTACAGGAAGTCTGGTATCAATTTAGCCGTTTGACCAATATGGACGAATTGGAGAATGCGGGAGCATGGCTCTATGCTGTCACACGAAATAAGATTACAGACAGCTACCGGAAAAAGAAAAGTGAATCGCTTGATGAGCTTATAGCGGGTGACGAGGATAGCGAAAGTACGTTTCCTATTCGTCAGCTCCTTTTAGCTGACGACTCCAATAATCCTGAGCTAAAATTATTTAAGGATATTTTTTGGGATGAGCTGATGAAAGCATTGGAGGAATTGCCGGAAAAACAACGTCGGGTTTTTGTGCTCAATGAACTGGAAGAGAAAACTCTTCAGGAAATTGCAGTCATGGAAAATGAGAACCTAAAGACGATTATCAGCCGAAAAGGGTATGCAGTGAAGCACCTGAGAATACGGTTGCGAAGTTTGTATGAAGAATTAAAATTTTAAAAGGATTAAGCTATGAATGGAAGAATGAAAAGACAGCGGAAGGGTAAATTCGCTTTTATGGTTGTCGCTATCATCGTTGGTGTTTTTTTGTTGGTAGCATTACTACAATATTTGTGGAATACATTAATGGTTGATATTTTCAATCTGAAAGCAATTACCTATTGGCAGGCGCTGGGACTCTTTGTCTTGTCGAAAATCTTGTTCGGCAGGGGCTTCGGTAAACCGGGAGGTGGCCGATTCCGACGGGATTTTCCGCCTCAGATGGAAAAAGGAGAAGATCTTTCCGATGAGGAAAGGGAACGTTTGCGCGAAGAATGGAAGCGTCGTTTTGGAGGACGATGCGGGTTCTGAAAAAAAGAATAAAAATTTTAAAGTAAAAACTGTTGTTGGGCGTCTTCTTCTATAAAGGCGCCTTTTTTTATGCCGATATCCTAATGGTAAACAAGTAACAGAACGCGAGGATCTGTCAGCAGGGATGTTGGATAAAACAAATAGTTAATTAAAACATACAAATGATCTAGGAAAATTCTATGTGCAATGTGCTGAAAATAGATATAATCCGCAATCATTTTTAAAAAAATGTATTCAAATGAAAAATAAACTTCGATTTATATTGCCACGCCTTATTGTGCTTACGGCAATAGCAGGATTAGCAACATTGATTATTGGGACGATCTTTAAGCTCTTGTTGTTTGGGACAATTCTCTTTGGTATAGGAAGCTTTGCCGCGGCAAGAATGCGTAGAAGAGATAGACAAGCATTCAAAATGGATAGGGCTCCGGTATATCCGAACGTTCACCGTCATTATAACACTGTGGTTGCAATTGTTCCATTACAAGGGCAAAAACGTGCTAAGAAAGCAACAATAGTTCCAGTTTACTAAGGTTAAAAATTGCAAGACGAGGAAATTCATCCCACATCAGTTTACACGTATTATTCAATATTAAAAATTAAAAACATGTTTAAAAGAAATCATTATACCAACGGATATTCAAATCATAATAAATTTTGCGGACAACATTTCAAAGACCGCTTTGAAAAATTCCAACAACAGTTTTTTGATGGTGAAGCCGGGCACAATGCTGGCGTACAGCAAGCTGTTCCTGTAAATATTGCCGAAAATCAAGAATTCTATGAAGTGCAGCTTTTTGCCGCTGGACGTAAGAAAGAACAATTCCAAGTCAGCATAAATGACGGGATACTGAAGATTTCATGTACAGAAAACACCCAGGACAATGCCATAGATTATATCTATAAAGAGCAGGATGGATTGGCATTTGAACGTGAATTCCAATTAAATGAACAAGTACTTACAGATAATGTGCATGCAAGTTTCGAGGATGGGGTATTGACGGTTATCCTTCCAAAAGATCTTGAAAAAGTAAAACGGCCACAAGAGGTTGTTATTGATTAGTAAAAACCAGTTTTGATCTGGGCGCACATCAAGGCTGCTGATGTGCGTAGCCTTAAATCAGCGTAAGAGCTGATGTTGAAAAAGGACAGCATCGAATTTTGCTGTCCTTTTTCTGTCTCTTAATTTACCGCCAACCGGTGCCCAAAAGCAGTGAACAGTAAACGAATTTCGAATAGCTGTTTGGCACTATGGTCCTTATATCCGTACTGCTTTTCTAAGTATTCCCAGAATTTGTCTCGATTGTTGATCATTGCCATAATAACCTATTTGGTCTTAGATCAAGATAATCTCAAAACGGAAATGTACTAACACCAGATTATAGGTAACAACAATTTTTAATCAATTTTTAAACAGTATTCAATCATTGTTTATTCAGTATGCACTGAGCGATCACTGAACAAGAACTGAGCGAGCACTGAACAAGCACTGTCAAAAGGCATAACATGATACCTGCCAGATATTCGCTTGATTGAAAGGTATAAAGGTTAGGGATTTGGAGTTTACGCAGCTATAGATCAGCTAGGGCTATAAGATGGTTACAATATCCCTAGTTGGTTTGTGCATGCTAAACTGGCTTCTATCTGTGCTGGTGAGGCTTGGCTTTATTGTAGCTCGTATGGCACTGTGTGAAGTTTATTTAGATGTTATGTTGTGAAAGCTACTCCGTTCTTTTAAGTTTTTTATTGAGTTGCTCTTTGCCAAATCGCCAAAAGAAATAGAATAAGCCTATAACAACTATAATTGCCATAAAGGGCACAAATATGGCGAGTATGGTCAAAATGGTTGAACCGATGGTTTCCATGGTCGAGATCATAAAATTGCCAAAACCTGCCGTCCCAACAGACGAGACTGCACGGGTACCAGCTAGCGCTGTGCTGATGGTCGCCGCGGTACCGCCACCAGCGATGATTGCCATAGCCCAGCGGAAAAAGGGTGAAATATCTGTAAACTGTATGGCAAAAAGTAAGGTGCCGGCTATCGTCGCGAGAGGAATTGAAAGGCTGTCCAATATATTGTCAATAAAAGGAATGTAATATCCTGCTATTTCCAGGATCATGGCTAGGCTTGTAGCTGCCAAAACAATAGGTGAGCCCGCCCAGGCCAATTCATTGCCAACCTGGAACAATTCAAGCCGACAGCCAAGGCTCAATAAGAATAGCGGCATGAAAACCCGGAAGCCGGTAGCTGCAGCCAGACTCAAGCCTATAAAAGCACTTACCAAAAATGTGGATAGCTCACTCATGGTCAATATTTTTGATACAACCTAATTATAGAATAGTAAAAGAATCGCTTTTGTTTTTCAGACTTCCAAAAATCGTCATATTCTAGCTGCTCATTAAAAGATGATTTTTAGCATTTTATATAATTATATATTGTGTATATAGATTTTGATTATAGTGTATCGAATCATTCGATGTACAAGTGGGATCTCATTTGTGTAATTTTATGAAAGTGGGAGTCAAACAATTTGATCACTTAAGATATTATATAAATAAACTTTCTTTTCTTATGGACAACAACGAAAAAGACATTAGCAAATGCCCATTTCATAATGGTACGATGCGCAACGCCGTTGCGGGAGGGGGAACTCAAAATCAGGACTGGTGGCCAAATAGACTTCGTGTAGATCTGTTGAGACAACACGCGAGCAAGTCAAATCCGATGGACGAGGGCTTTGATTATGCGGAAGCATTTAAACAATTGGATTTAGAAGCCGTAAAAAGAGATTTGCATGCCTTGATGACCGATTCGCAGGACTGGTGGCCTGCTGACTTTGGACATTATGGACCATTATTCATCCGGATGGCTTGGCATAGTGCAGGAACCTATCGGGTAAGCGATGGTCGAGGCGGAGCTGGGTCTGGGCAACAACGTTTTGCACCACTGAATAGCTGGCCTGATAATGTGAGTTTGGATAAAGCACGTCGCCTGTTGTGGCCTATCAAACAAAAATATGGTAAAAATATCTCCTGGGCAGATTTATTGATTTTAACAGGGAATGTTGCTTTAGAGTCTATGGGCTTCAAGACTTTTGGTTATTCTGGTGGACGTGTGGATGCTTTTGAACCTGAATTGGATGTCTATTGGGGTTCTGAAAAAACATGGTTGGGCGGTGATGTACGCTATGCTCATGGTTCAGAAGGCGTAGTGGAATCACACGGTGTATTATCTGCCGATGATGATGCAGATGGTAAACAACATTCGCGCAATCTTGAAAAACCGTTGGCAGCGGTACAGATGGGATTAATTTATGTTAATCCGGAAGGACCAGATGGAAATCCAGATCCTATCGCGGCTGCAAAAGATATACGGGATACTTTTGGTCGGATGGCGATGGACGATGAGGAAACTGTCGCTTTGATTGCTGGAGGGCATACGTTTGGAAAAACACACGGAGCAGGTCCTGCCGACAATGTCGGAAAAGAACCTGAAGCAGCCGGCATAGAACAACAAGGGCTTGGTTGGAAAAGTACCTATGGCAGTGGAGTAGGAGCAGATGCGATCACGAGTGGCTTGGAGGTTATTTGGACACAGAAACCGACAGAATGGACCAATCTCTTTTTTAAAAATCTCTTCGAAAATGAATGGGAATTAACAAAGAGTCCTGCAGGAGCGCATCAATGGGTAGCCAAAGGAGCTGATTCGACTATTCCAGATCCTTTTGATCCAACTAAAAAACGTAGGCCAACGATGCTGACGACAGATTTGTCCTTGCGTTTTGATCCAATTTATGAAAAGATCTCGCGTAAATTTTACGAAGATCAAGACGCATTTGCCGATGCATTCGCTCGCGCCTGGTTTAAATTGACGCACCGTGATTTGGGACCACGAGAGCGTTATTTAGGTGCCGAAGTTCCTGCTGAGGAATTATTGTGGCAAGATCCTATTCCTGCTGTCGATCATGCTTTGGTCGATGCTAATGATATTAACATGTTGAAATCTACCCTATTGAGCGCGGGGCTCAGCACTGCAGAGCTCGTAACGACCGCTTGGGCTTCAGCTTCTACTTTCCGTGGGTCTGACAAGAGAGGTGGTGCAAACGGTGCGCGGATACGGTTGGCTCCGCAGCGTTATTGGCAAGTCAATAATCCAGCACAATTGCAAAAAGTTCTTACTGCGCTTGAGCAAATTCAACAGGACTTTAATGGAAAGCAACAGGGCGGAAAGAAGATTTCCTTGGCAGACTTAATTGTCTTAGGTGGTGTTGCTGCGATAGAGCAGGCCGCTCGTGCAGCTGGACATGCTGTCAACGTACCGTTCCATCCGGGGCGTATGGATGCATCACAGGAACAGACTGATGTAGAATCCATGGGCTATCTTGAGCCAATTGCGGATGGATTTAGAAATTACCGTAAAGGTGCTTATACCGTGTCTACGGAATCATTATTGATCGACAAAGCACAATCACTTACGCTATCTGTTCCGGAACTAACGGTATTGATCGGCGGACTTCGTGTTCTTCAGGCAAATTTTGATGGTTCTGCATTAGGAGTGATGACAGATCGGCCAGGCCAATTGACGAATGACTTTTTTGTCAATCTATTGGATATGGGAACAGCTTGGAAAGCCATCTCTCCGGATCGGGAAGTTTTTGAAGGATCAGATCGTAAATCTGGTGTTAAAAAATGGGAAGCCGGACGTGCAGATCTTGTTTTTGGTTCCAACGCTGAACTGAGAGCTGTTGCTGAAATATATGGCAGTGCCGATGCAAAAGATAAATTCGTACAAGATTTTGTGAAGGCATGGACTAAAGTGATGGAGTTAGACCGTTTTGATCTGCATCGCTAATTGTTAAGAATATCAGTTTTTCAAGAAGCCAGGTCCGACGCGAACCTGGCTTCTTGTTATTTTAGATTTATCCAGATAACCCTGAAATTAACCTTTTGCTCCGCCGCTAAGATTGGCTCAGATTTTTATGATGTACCTGACCAATATTTATCGCTATGGTCTACGACATGGACCAATTTATTTAATGAGAATAGCAGCCAAAAAAGAACCAATTTTTGCCTCTAATATCATTTTAATCTCACTTTAACCAAATTTTAATTTAATATATGAAGAATTATGGAATTTTCTTTGGGTGTTTCCTATTTTGTGAAATAAAATTCAAGATTTGTGCTACTTTTTCTTCTTTGATCGGTAGTAACTTTGTAATGGTTTCAAAGGAATCTTTGATACATTGTTAGGTTAAAGCTATGTGGAAGCACTTTATTTTTCTGTTTGCAGCACTGTTGTTATCATTTAAGAATTTAAATGCAAACAGTCTTGTACTGAAAAGTGAAAGTGTCGAATCCCAGTTTTTATCTGCAAAAAATCCTTCCAACAATGCGGACCATACACACATCGTCCATTTTCTTAAAGATCATAGTCAATTTTGTTCGCTTTACCCATCGCTTCAATCCATTGTTGCGGAATTGGACGCCGAAGTGGCACAAGATTGGTTGATGGAGCGTTGGTTGGTTACGGTTGATTTGCTATGGCATGAACTTCTGCCATCCCCACAACAGAAAGATTATCGGTATGAACATACCCTTGATCTAGAGCATATACCCATCGCTCGATTTTTGCTGTTTGAGCAAATCAAAATTCCATGCTAAAGCATACGCTTTTCTTCACATCATACAGGCAAAGAGAACTGTCATTTCTTTTCTAAATTTATTTATTTCTTAAAATATACCAATGCACGAGCTAAGTATAGTAAAGGATATTTTTGATACGTTGACCTCGCATTATGAGGCTAGGGTAGATGATATTCAAAAAATTCAGGTCACAGCAGGATTGCTATCCAACGTCCAGCCTGTATTAATCCAAAATGCATTTGATGCTTTTATTGCTGAAAATACGCAATACCAAGATATGGAAATGGAAGTCGTTGTAAACGATATCATTGCATATTGTGAACATTGTCAGAAAAACTTCCCGGTTCATTTTCATCGATTTGTATGTGATTGCGGACAAGCTTCTAGTACAATTGTTCAAGGGAATGAACTCTATATATCAAAAGTAATTTTTAAACAAGACTAAAATCGTTTATCATGTCAGACAATACTTCAAATCCTAAAAGTTTAGGTAACCGTGTAGGTTCGGTTCAATGTGAAAATACAACGCTACATTTATTAAAAGCAAATGATTTTGTCGCAAAAGCCATCCGCGATAGACTGAAAGACGTTTGTGTGATCAATGTATGTTCTTCTCCGGGTTCGGGTAAAACCACCTTGATGCAAGAAACGGGAAAACGTTTGGCCAAAGATCTGAATATTGCTGTTTTGGTGGGTGATCCGGAAACCGAACGTGATGCGGTTCGTATGCGTGAGGTAGGCATTAATGCATTGCAGATTGTCACTGGTGGAATGTGTCATATTGAGGCACAAATGATCTTACAAGCCCTGGATCATATCGATATCGAAGGAATAGACCTGTTGTTTATTGAGAACGTCGGGAATTTATTGTGTCCATCAGCGTTTGATTTGGGTGAAGATTACCGCGTGACCTTATTGGCGACCACAGAAGGGGACGATAAACCGAAAAAATACCCACGTATGTTTTTAACAAGCGAATTGATGTTGGTTTCCAAAGCTGATTTACTGCCATATGTACCTTTCTCGGTAGATGCGGTAACGAAAGATGCGCGCGAGGTGAACCCCAATTTGGAAGTTATTACAATCAGTACATTAAATGGTGACGGTCTTGATACCTGGTGTGATTGGTTGAAAGAAAGAGTTCAGGCGAAAAAAGATCAATATAAGGCGCTTGAAGTAAAATAACGGCCAATTGATAAAAGAGTGGTATAGCAATGATCCGCGCTTCATTGTTATACTGTATATGTTGACATGTTATTTGTGTTTAGAGGAAATAGATTTGACGGAGAACGAAACTGTGTCAGTGCCGTTAACGAAATGAAGAAGATAGGTTTACAATATGAATGAGCTACCTGTACCAATAGATAAAATTGTAGCAAAGCATGAGTTTGCTCTTAGTGAAGTCGATCAAGTGTATCTTGAATGGTATGAAGTCCACAAAAGGCGCCTAACACGCAATACAACGGGCGGAAAGACAATCTTTATGCAATTGGAGCAAGGTGCGGAATGGCATCATGGCGATGCTTTATTTCATCAGGAAACGCTACAGGCGATCCTGGTTGTCAAGCCTACGTTGACCATAAGATTCAATCCAATAGATTTGGTGCAGCTTGCAGATTTTGGTTATTTTATTGGAAATAGACATCTGCCCATATTCAACGTAACAGATGCCCAATCACTTCGTCTTCCTTACGATGGACGGCTCTATGAGCAGGTCCTGGCAAAGTATGGAACCTCGATTCAATTGGAGGAAGCCTTACTGTTATCCGAGAATTTGATTCGACTGCAGGCGAGAAATAAAAAGAAAGCAGATTTAAGCGGAACAGATGAACATGTTGATCCGCGTAAGCAAATCCTAAAAAATAAGTAGATGAAAGTGAATCGTATTATACCTGTATTGCTTTTGGCATGTTTGTGTTTGGTGAGCGCCTGCCAAAATCGGCAAGCAGGTGCGGTCAGCAATCAAGTGAAAGCTGTCGACAGCCGTGGAAAAGAAGTGGTATTAGCGCATACGGCACAACGTGTGGTTGTATTATTTCCGTCCCTTGTTGATGAAGTCTACATGTTGGGTGCTGAAAATAGCCTTGTTGGTATTCCTGAACAGGTTTATCAGTTCGAAGATACCTATAAGTTTTTATCCAAATTGGATGATAGGATCGCAAAAAAAACACTGGCGACACCTACTTTCGCAGGCCAGGCAAATAATGTGGAAAGCATAGTGAGCTTAAACCCTGACCTTGTTTTGACATTCAATACCGATCAGGATAATATTTCCCAACTAGAAGATCTTGGAATTCCAGTGTTCACTTTTTCTTCGCAGGATGAAAAAAGTATTTTTAATGAACTGACAGGGATGGGAGCATTACTCGGAAAGAAAGCGCGAGCGGAAGAAATTGTTCAGTTTGTTTCGGCGGAGATCAAAAAAATGACTGCTCCCAAGGATCAAATACAGAAGAAGGTTTATTACGCTTGGTCTAAAGGTCGGGTACTTTCGACATCCGGTCGTGGTAGTTTGATTGATATGGCGATCCGCCTTTCGGGCGCAGCTAACGCCTGTCCGTTGGAAATGGAAGCCCCAAATGTCGGTGCAGAGACAATTTATAAATGGAATCCGGACCTCATTATTCTTTGGAATTCTACATTGGCAGACGTCTATAACTTAAAGGAACTCGCAGCCTTACCTGCAGTGCGAAATAAACAGGTATTTGTGATGTCACCGTCGTTTCCATTCGACCCACATACCGTCAAATTTATGCTTTTTGCCAAACAGATAAGGCATTGGTGTTTTTCGGATTATACGAAACAGCAACTTGACCAGGATATGGCTATCGCTTTTGAAAAACTTTACGGTAAAGCAGGATTACTTCAATGATGCATCAATTAAAAAAGCTGTTATTGCTCGTTGTTCTGCCATTGTTGGTTTTATTGTTTTCCCTATTGGTGGGCTCAAGCCAGAACATTGGTTTTGTTGAGCTCTGCCAACGCATTGGATCGGAAGTGGGGGGATATTTAGGTCACCCTACTGCGGTATTGAAGGATAATATGGATACGATATTGTGGCAGGTACGTTTACCACGGATTCTGCTGACCTTTATGGTCGGAGCTGCTCTAGCGTCTTCTGGCGGAATCTTGCAGGCCATTTTTAGGAATCCAATCGTTGATCCCTTTACATTGGGTATTTCTTCGGGATCTGCTTTTGGGGCTGCATTGGCTATGTTGTTTCCGCTATTGCCGGTCAATATATCCGCATTTTTGTTTGGTGTATGTGCTGTGGGGTTGACTTATTTTGTTTCAAATGCTGGTTTGAAAACCTCGATTATTGGGATGGTATTGGCAGGAATGGTTATTTCCGGTGTATTTACAGCCATGTTAACCTTGTTGCAATACATCAGTGATCCCTATAAATTACAAGCTATTGTACAATGGACAATGGGGAATCTGCATACGGCCTCCTGGTCGAAAGTACAGCATGCTTTTCTGCCGATAACGATAGGATTGGCTATCCTGATCCTGTTTCGTTGGAAGCTGAATCTTTTAGCCTTGGGCGATCAAGAAGCAATTGCTGTTGGCGTCAATCCGAAAATATTGAAACTGGGATTTATTGCTGTAGCTACACTAATTACGGCATCTGCCGTTGCAGCTGTAGGGGTAATAAGTTTATTTGGATTAATTGTTCCACATATCAGCCGGATGATCTTTGGCCCCAATAACAATATTGTTGTGTGGGCAAATATCAGTATTGGTGGTACCTTTCTTCTACTGATCGATGATTTTTCTAGGGCGGTCATGCCATTTGAAATTCCGATCGGTGTATTTACAATGATTATTGGCGCTCCCTTGTTTATTTACCTGATGCGTCGTAATGAAATCAACTGGAATTCATGAGTAATTCGATTCATATCAACAACCTTTCTTTTGCCTACGGTAAGGATATCATTTTAAATGATGTAACCATGTCATTCCCAAAAGGAAAGCTTTCTGTTATTCTCGGTCGGAATGGAAGTGGTAAATCCACGCTGTTCAATATTATTGCAGGGCTGGAAAAAAAATATGATGGATCGGTTCTTATTGGTGAAACGGAGCGTCGCGATTGGAAGGTTGGTCGGGCTAATTCATTGAAATTGGGTTTTCTGAACCAGTTCCATCAGACCACATTTCCTTTTAGCGTTGTTGATGTTATTCTGACGGGACGGGTTTCATTTTCTCGTTTTTCACCAAGTAAAGAAGATTTCGAGGCAGTAGAACAGATCTTGGATAAATTTAACCTCACACACTTAAAGGACAAACCCTATACGTCGTTGTCTGGAGGGGAGCGACAATTGGTGTTACTATGTCGGGTATTGGTACAGCAACCTGATTTATTATTGCTTGATGAGCCTACGAATCATTTGGATCTGAAATATCAGATTGCGGTTCTGCAGACCGCCAAGGAGCTGGTCAAGGAGGGGACAACCGTGTTATGTGTAATGCACGACCCTAACATGGCGTTTCTTTTTGGTGATCAGTTTTATCTGATGAAAGACAATAGGCTCGTGGACCTCCACGGTCTGGATCGGGAACAAGTAAGAAATTTATTGGAACAGACCTATCAACTTCCTTTGATTAGTTTGGAAAATCAAAAGAAATGGATGTTTGTTCCGATGCTGAGTGGTGCTGCGGCATTTGAACCCATTGAGGGGGCAGAACATAGTCCAACAACCGTCATTGAGCTGAATACCCCCTGATGAAGTGCTGGAGTAAGCGCCTTTGTAAAAATATCATGGGTTGTAGGTGAGATGCCCAGTTAACGGGGCGATTATTTTAAAATAGCGATAACACTATGAATATATTTAAAGACAGTGGTCATATATTGATTGAAAATAAACGGATGAGTAAGGGATCTCTTCCCGCTCAACCTCAGTTGAAAAATATAACCATATCTCGTGTTGAAGAGGAGGATATTGATGTCGTATTACCTTATGTCATTGAATTTCGGAAACAGTTGTTTCCGATGTTGGATTCCAATAAGCTTCCTAAGGATCTACTCGCATTTTCAGCAGTGTATCTTGAGGCTGAAGCTGCTGCATTCTTGCAGGCAAAAGATCATCGGGGTAATTTGATCGGCGTGGTTGGTATGTCGGCTTATGACTACCGTTTTCCGCATTTGGATATAGACAGAAGGAAAACGGTGGAAGTTGCCCGGCTTTTTGTGGATCCGAGTTACCGTAGGTCAGGTTTAGGAACAGCCTTGTTCAAAAGTTTGGTCGCTGTAGCTAAGGAGAAAAGTATAGAAAGGCTTTATTTACATACGCACCCATTCTTGACAGGAGCCTATGAGTTTTGGGGAAAACAAGGCTTTCAATTAAAGGACTATTGTAATGAATCGAATTTTCCAACGATACACATGGAATTATTCGTTGATCGTATTGCTTAAACCCAATTTGGGTAATCCAAAAAAAAGAAAAATTATTCTAATGAACAACATGATGAAAGCGCTAGCTTTCGCTTTATTGACAAGCGCTTCCGTACCGGGAGCCGTATATGCACAACAAGGTGTGGCATTATTTGGAAAAATTCAGGATGAAAACGGTGATCCCATCGCTGGGGTTACACTGACCTTAGTCGATGGACAACAACAGACAAGTTCTAATGCTCAGGGCGAATTTAGTTTTACCGGAATAATTTCCTTTCCTGTACAGTTACGTGCAGATGCAATTGGGTATAAGCCTGTATTGCTGGATTTGAACGCCGCTAGCTGGAATGCAAAAAAAGGAGTTCGATTACTGATGGTGGCCGGTGATAATACCTTGGATGAGGTATTGGTAACAGGTAGACGCAACAATTCTTATTTGACAAACGACATGGAGTTGGGCGGAAAATTTGCTGGAAAATTAAAAGATCTTCCACAATCTGTTGCTGTTTTAAGTAAGGAATTTATAGAGGATAAGCAGGCATTCAACACAGGGGCATTGGTTCAGGATCTGGCTGGTGTGACCGAAGCATCTTCCTATGATGATGTTGTCATTCGTGGCTTTAAAAGCGGTTATGAAACGGGTGTACGGCTTGTCAATGGCTTACGCTCGGGGTATGGTTATGGTAACAGTTATTATAATTCTCCCTTAACAATCAATCTTGAAAATATCGAGGTTTTGAAAGGGCCAGGAGCATCTTTATTTGGAGATATCGTACCGGGTGGTACAATTAATATGACGACCAAGAAGCCTTTGGAAGATTTTAGAGGGCATGTGAATTTTTCAAGTGGTAGTTTTGAAACGATGAGAACAACTGTGGATCTCGGTGGACCACTGGACAGTGCCAAACGTATTTTATATCGTTTTAATGCGGGTTACGAAGATACAAAGACTTTCCGCGATGTAAATCGCCAGAAACGAATCATGGTGGCTCCTTCGTTCACCTTTAAACCAGCTGAGGGCACGGTGGTGGATATTGATATGGTGTATAATCAGTTCAACGGTTATCTTGATCGGGGAATGGGTATTAAGGAAAATAACTTTTATGCTTTGCCAAGATCATTTACGTTGAGCCAGCCTTCCGATTTTTATAATTCCAAGACTTTTTCGTTAAGCGGCCGCTTGTCTCAGCGTCTGGCAGAACATGTTAGTTTGAATCTGAGCTACATGAAATCCATCTATCAGGAGGATGTCAACGAACATCGGACAATGAACACCTTTGCTGATGCGCCACATAATACCATTATGAATATGCGTTTTTTTGATCGTCATGGACGTGACTATACAGATAATGTTGTGGGTTATGTTAAATGGGATCTTTTGGGCGATAGAGTCGATCATCATTTTGTTGCAGGAGTTGATTTTGCACAATATCGGGGCGACAAAGAAAATCAATTGCGGGAGGCGCGGCAGCAAACTGTAGATGGCAAAGTCGTCCCGTTGACTTTTGATTTGAACAATCCCACTTATACCACGCATGATCTAACGAATTATGTGTGGCGCACGGGAGTCGCTTATCCTTTTTTGAGTCCCTACAAAACAACGGGTAAATATATTCAGGATCAAATCAGCATTGACGAGCGATTGAAACTTATTGTAGGTCTTCGTCATGAGCATTATTCTTCTGAAACACTTGACGGAAAAAATCGCTTTCATGCAACGCAAAATGCCTTATTACCTCGTTTTGGTGTAACCTATGGAATCAATAAGCAAATTAACTATTTTGCAAGTTATTCACAGGGCTTTGTGCCTGTGGGCGCCAATTTTATTCAGAACTATAAAGATTACGGAGCTTATAAACCCTTTGATGCCGAGCGGAGTTTCCAGGTGGAAACGGGGATGAAGGCTGGTTTTTTTAAAGAGCAATTGCAAGTTGATCTATCCTTATTCCGAATTGAACGACGGAATATGCTCATTGCCACAGGGGCTATCAACGATTCAGGGCTGCCGGAGTATAGACAATCTGGCAAAGCGCTATCGCAGGGTGTCGAACTCGATGTGCGTGGGCAGTTGACACGTGAGTTCCAGATTATGGCCAATTATACCTATAATGATACGGAGGTAAAATCATCTTCTGTTCCTTCTGAAATCGGGCAGTCCCTACCGGGAGCACCTAAAAATATGGCGAGTGCCTGGTTGAAATATGTGTTTTCAGCTAGTACATTAAAAGGTTTGGGTTTTGGTGCCGGTGTTTATTATGTAGATCGTAAAAGGATGGATAACAGTATCGGAAAGGATAGCGAAGGAAATGCACTCTGGGGGCAATGGCCTTCGTATACCACTGTAAATGCTGCTGCCTATTACCACATTGGTGCGATGAAAATGGCCTTAAATCTGAACAATGTATTCGATAAATATTACTTTTTAGGTGGTTTTGACTACACGAGAGCCTTTGCTGGTGCACCGCGAAATGTCATGGTATCAGTGGGTTACTCTTTTTAATGCTGAAATAGTAATCTAAAACCGCCAAAGCGGGCTTTTTCAACAAATTTGGACTATTTAATTCAAGATTTGTGCTAGTCAAGTAGCCCGCTTTGGTTGTAAATTTGAACAACAAATAATAGTATTGTGAACGCAAGAATGAGGTATAGTTTAATCTTTTTAGTTTTTCTTTTGAGCACCCTGCTCATGAAAGGAATAGCTATGCCATCACATTCTACTGTTCAGCATTTACCCCTCGTCCGCCTAAGTCTGTCTGTATTTCCTTCTCATGTAGATAAAGCTTTAGGACAGTCAGAACGGGAAAATCTGTTAGCTGCGGTTAAAGATCATGATGTCTATGATATCACCGAACAGATGGACCTCAAAGATGAATGGAGCAAGCTGCTCTATTGGGGCGTGCTTTCAATTTGTCTTTTTGTATTCTGTTATCCTGTACGTCTCAAAATTCAGAATAACAGAAGGCCTTATATGGATCGATTGATTCTTCCGCCAAAATATATTCTTTTCCAAAGTTTAAAGATCCCATTTCTGGGGTAAAAATTTCCATTTCTTACAAGGGTTGAGAAAAGACAGACCTTGCGCTGTGTAGGGGTGTAATCTGTCCTATTCATCACGATTTTGAACGATTTTTTTAAGTCGTATGACCTTGTCGTGACCTGTACCCACCGTGACTTGTTTTTAATTCGAATAACAACAATTTAAATAATATTTATATGCATTTATTACCTAGAGAGACAGAGAAGCTATTGCTTCATCTTGCCGGCGAACTAGCGAAAAAACGTAAAGCTAGAGGACTTAAATTAAACTATCCGGAGTCTATTGCATTGATCAGTAGTGAACTTTTAGAAGCTGCTCGTGACGGGCGTACTGTTGCCGATTTAATGCAGTTTGGTGCAACATTGTTGACACGTGAAGATGTTATGGAAGGTGTGCCCGAAATGATTCATGATGTACAGATAGAAGCAACATTTCCAGATGGTACAAAACTGGTTACTGTTCATAACCCGATTCGCTAATTGTTAAAAATATAATCTATGATCCCAGGAGAATTTTTTATTGCAGATGGCTATGTGATCTGCAATGAAGGTAGAGAAGTTACAACCATCACTGTGACAAATACAGGCGATAGGCCCATTCAGGTAGGTTCACATTTCCACTTCTTTGAAGTGAACAAAATGATGGAGTTTGATCGCGAGAAAGCTTTTGGTAAGCGCTTAAATATTATCGCAAGTACTGCAGTACGTTTTGAACCAGGCGAATCAAAAGAGGTCGAATTGGTTCCGTATGCAGGTGCAAGAAGGATCTATGGCCACAATGATTTGGCAAATGGAGATACCGAAACCGAAGTTGCGAAAGCAAATGCAATGAAAAAAGTAAAAGAACAAGGCTTTAAAAACAAAGTGTCATGAGTTTAAAAGTTAGCAAATTAAATTATAGCGCCATCTTTGGCCCTACAAGTGGAGATAAAATCCGTTTAGGAGATACAGATATCATTATTGAAGTCGAAAAAGACTACGCTTACTATGGCGATGAAGCCAAATTTGGCGGTGGTAAGACCGTGCGTGACGGGATGTGCCAATCTTCCGTTCATACACGTGATGAAGGTACACTGGATATGGTGATCACTGATGCTATTGTTATTGACCACTGGGGTATCGTGAAAGGTGATATTGGTATTAAGGATGGTAAAATTGTTGGTGTTGGTCGTGCTGGAAATCCGGATACCATGGATAATATTACACCAAATATGATTATCGGTGCTTCTACGGAGGTGCATGGTGGATCAGGATACATCTTAACTCCAGGTGGTATTGATACCCATATCCACTATATCAGTCCAACACAAGTTGAAACGGCCTTATATAGTGGTGTTACAACAATGATCGGGGGCGGTACAGGTCCAGCGGATGGAACAAATGCAACTACAGTAACACCGGGTAAATGGAATTTACGCCGCATGTTACAAGCTGTTGAAGATCTTCCAATGAACTTTGGTTTTTTTGGTAAAGGAAACGTTGGTACTGAACAACCTATTGTTGAACAAATTGAAGCTGGTGCCTTAGGTGTTAAAATCCACGAAGATTGGGGTGCTACACCAGCAACAATCGACAGAGCGTTGACGGTTGCTGATCAATATGATGTGCAGGTGGCTATCCATACCGATACGCTGAATGAAGCGGGTTTCTTGGAAGACACGATCCAGGCAATCAACGGACGCGTGATCCATACATTCCATACGGAAGGTGCTGGCGGTGGGCACGCTCCGGATATCATCAAATCTGCGATGTATCCAAATGTATTGCCAGCATCGACAAATCCAACACGTCCATTTACAAAAAATACAATTGACGAGCACTTGGATATGCTGATGGTTTGTCACCACTTGAGCAAAGAAATTCCGGAAGACGTGGCTTTTGCCGATTCTCGTATCCGTCCAGAAACGATTGCAGCTGAGGATGTACTACAAGATCGCGGTGTATTCAGTATCATGAGTTCCGATTCGCAGGCAATGGGACGTGTAGGTGAAGTCATCACACGTACTTGGCAGACTGCAGACAAGATGAAGAAACAAGTAGGTCCATTGCCTGAAGATGAAGGTAAGGACAACGACAATTTCCGTGCACGTCGCTATGTCGCGAAATACACGATCAATCCAGCAATTGCCCACGGTATTTCGAAGTACGTTGGTTCTATCGAGCCTGGTAAAATTGCCGATATGGTGATCTGGCGTCCAGCTTTATTTGGCGCAAAACCAGAAATGATTATTAAAGGCGGGATGATTATCGCTTCAAAAATGGGGGATGCGAATGCTTCTATTCCTACACCACAACCTATCATCTTAAGAACCATGTTTGGCGGTTTAGGTAAAGCCGTTCACCAAACTTGTTTTGACTTTGTCTCTAAAATTTCATTGGAAAAGGGAATTAAAGAAGAGTATAAACTAGAAAGAACCTTACTTGCCGTAGAAAATTGTCGGAATATCTCCAAAAAAGATATGATCCACAATGATGCCACACCTGAAATTATCGTCAATCCAGAGAATTATGAGGTAAGTCTTGACGGCGAGATCTTGCGGTCAAAACCTGTTGATACAGTTTCGTTGGGACAACGATACTTCTTGTTTTAACCCTATAACTACTTTTTATGGCGTGATCCGATGTCACGCCATAAGCTATGAAAAACAATAGGTTGATGAAATCATCATGGGCTTATCAAAAGCGCATAAAAGAGAGGGAATACTGATTGCTCATGATGCTTCATTAAGCTAAAATACGATTTACGCTAATGAAAAATTTGAAGACATTTTTAGGCTGTTGTATAGCAATGGCGTGCTTAACCATACAATCGGCCTATGCGCAAAAGGGAGGTATCATGGTTTATGGGTCACTGAATTACCACGAAACAACAGCTGGGCATCAATTTAGTGCCGCTCCGGTGGGTGCTGCTTATTTTTTCACTGACAATATGAATGCGGGGCTAAACTATGGGTTCAATTCTGCTAAGGATAAAGCACTGGATTTTACGGATCATTCGCATGAAATAGGACCTTTCTATAGCAATACTTGGCCCCTGAGTGAGCATTTTATGTTAATTGGCCAGGTTGATGTGCATTATTTGTGGGGCGATCAACATGTCGCTACCGGTGGTACTATGGTAGATGGTAAATACAATGGCTATCTATTCAGAGTGTACCCGCTTGTGGGTATCGCCTTGGGAAAAGGCTGGGCATTAAAAGCTAAAGTAGCAGAACTGTCTTATAAAAAGAAAAATAGTAAAGATGCTGCTATTCCCAATGATCACGAAGTTATTACGGGAATCAATGGATCTACAGTAGGTTTAGGCTTGTCTAAAAATCTATTTATTAAAAATTAAAAAATGATAATCACGGAAATCACAAGGAATATTCAGGGGGAGCAGATCACTAAGCGTCTGGATTTGCTTGCTATTGAATGGTATGAGTCGACCAAACGTATTCAACGTTTACGTACAGCGGAGGGAATGGATATTGCCGTCAAATTGTTGGGTAATACATCCAGCTTGCAGGATGGTGATGTCTTGTACGAAGATGAAGAGAAAATTGTTGTGGTAACGATCAAACCTTGTGAAGTCATCCGTGTCATGGCAATTGATTTCCTGCGAACTGCTTTTGTAAGCAGCGAAATTGGAAATAAACATTTGCCTCTATTTGTGGAGGCAAATGAATTGCTTATGCCTTATGAACGGTCAATGTACGAATGGCTAACGAAACAAGGATTTGACCCGCAGCGTGGCGAGCGTCAACTTTTACGTCAGCTCAATGCAAATGTCGATCCCAAGCATCATCAGAAGATGAAGTCTTCAACGAAGAATATACCGCTCTTGATCAACGACAAGGCCTTCGTGAATTTGCAAGCGGCAACAGCCGGTATCGCTTTAATGCCCAATGATAGAGAAGATTACGCAAGGAGCTGATAAGTCCTTGAAGATATATACTTATATAAAAAATAATGTCAATGAAAAATACATTTCTAGGCAAGTTACTCCATCTCGCAGATCCTACATTACCAATTGGAGGGTTTACCCATTCAAATGGACTGGAGACTTATGTGCAACAGGGCTTGGTCTGTGATAAAGTTACGGCGGACAATTATGTGCGTCATAACCTCTGGTATAATCTGAAGTACAATGATGCTGCTTTGATGAAATTGGCCTATGAAGCAACTTCTTCGCAGGACATGGATGCATTGATCGCCCTAGATCAAGAATGTACAGCATTAAAAAGCCCAAGAGAAATTCGCGATGCCAGTAAAAAACTAGGCGTACGTATTTATAAAATATTCAGTCGGTATCAACAGCAGGATTTTATGCTGTCCTGGGGTGAATTAATCCAAAAGAAGGAAGTAGATAGTCATTACTGTTTGATGTATGGCATGTTGGCGTCACTTTTAGAAATTCCGCTAGAAGAAGCATTACACGGCTTTTATTATAATGCCGCTATTACGATGGTGACCAATGCTGTAAAACTTGTGCCGTTAGGTCAATTGGATGGCCAAGATATACTTTTTGGTTTACATGATGATATACTTGATCTCTGTAAAGAGACTTTAACAGTTGAACGGAATTTAGTGGGCTTATGCAACATTGGATTTGATATCCGTTGCATGCAACACGAACGATTATATTCTAGAGTTTATATTTCTTAAAAAACAATTAAAATGGAAAATAGAAAATATGTTAAAATAGGGGTTGGTGGTCCAGTAGGATCTGGTAAAACAGCATTATTGGAAAGATTGAGCAGACGTTTGATGAATGAAATTGATCTTGCCGTAATTACGAATGACATTTATACCAAGGAAGATGCGGAATATATGGCCAAAAATAGTTTGCTTCCCCGTGAACGAATTATCGGCGTAGAAACCGGCGGTTGCCCGCATACGGCGATACGGGAAGATGCGAGTATGAATCTGGAAGCTGTAGAAGAACTAGCAAGCCGCTTCCCGGATTTGGAGTTGATTTTGATTGAAAGTGGTGGTGATAACCTAACTTCTACCTATAGCCCTGATCTCGCCGATATTACCATTTTCGTAATTGATGTTGCCGAAGGTGAAAAAATGCCTCGTAAAGGTGGTCCAGCAATTACAAGATCTGATCTTTTATTGATCAATAAGAAAGATTTGGCACCCTATGTAGGTGCAAGCTTAGAAGTAATGGAGCATGATGCACGTAAAATGCGTAAAGGTTCTCCATTCTTGTTTTCAAATCTGAAAACTGGCGATGGTTTGGAAGAGATCGTGGGCTGGATTAAAAAATACGCACTCCTTCAAGATATTGAGGAACCTAATTTACTACGTTAATTATGATTTGTTCTTTAGATATTAAAATAGCACATCGCGAAGGAAAATCCTTTTTAAAAGATGCATATGCGACACAGCCGTTTCGTATCGTTCCTGTTGGACAATATCAAAAAGACAATGCCGCGTACTTGATGATCATGAGCTCATCCCCAGGCTTACTCGACGGTGATGACCACCGTATTCAAGTGGATATTGCTCCCGGATCTAAGTTGCAATTACAAACACAGGCTTACCAGCGTCTATTCCATATGAAAGGTCATTCTTCCCAAACTATGGAAGTGAATATCGGTGAAAATGCTGTTTTTTCTTACGTGCCCCATCCTGTCGTACCACAACATTCGTCTCATTTTTTGAGCCATAACATTGTACATCTTGCCTCTAATTGTCACTTATTGCTTAGTGAAATCGTGACTTGTGGTCGGAAAATGTCTGGTGAAGAGTTCATGTACAATCACTTTCAAAATCTGACAGAATGTTATGTCAATGGTAGGCTCGTTGTGAAAGATAATGTATTGCTGCAGCCAGATCGTATGCCTATACAAGGCTTGGGTATTTTGGAAGGCTATACGCATCAGGGAACTTTGATTTACCTTAATAGTGCCGGCTTGAATCCAAGTGACTGGATCGAGACTTTCCATGAACAATACGGGGAAACCAAAGACATTGCGTTTGGTATTAGTGAATTGCAACACGACGGTTTTATGGTTCGCGTTTTAGGTTACGGTGCCGAACAGCTTTATCTTCTTTTTAAAGAAATGCAAAGCGCATTATGGGACAACATATTTTTGAATAACAACTAATTATATTCCAATGAAAAATAACATCCTAGCTTTTGTAAAAGCTTTTTTTAAAGGATTTGGGCAAATTATGTTACAGGGTAACATTTGGACGGGTATTTTATTTATAGGCGCCATTATTTATGATTCGGCACTCATGGGCTTTGCGGGAATCCTCGCCAATATCGTTGGGGTATTGACTGCCAAGTTGATGAAATTTGATGAGGATCATATCAATGATGGACTCTTCGGATTTAATGCTACGCTTTATGGTATAGCTTTGGTTTTCTATTTTCAGACAAACGTCTGGGTATGGGGAGCTTTAATCGTCGGATCTGCGTTGACCACCATATTGATGGGTTTTGCATTAAAGAAGAATCTGCCGGTATTTACATTTCCATTTATCTTAATTACCTGGATCGCATTGTATGTGTTGAGTATTCCAGAATTGGCCTTACGGACGGTACCCGAGCATTTTGTTGATATTCAGGAAATGGATGACTTCTTAATTGAAGGACATGCCTTTGGTCAGGTTATTTTTCAAGGTAGTTTAATTGCTGGATTGATCTTTTTTATTGGGGTTTTCCTGAGCAATCCCATGGGAGCACTTTACGGTTTCGCTGCGGTTATTATCAGTATTTATATTTCACACCATGGCCATGAATCTGCAGACATGACCAATAATGGAATCTTTAGTTTCAATGCGGTCTTGGTTGGAATCGCGCTAAGCGGCCCCCGTGTTAGAGATGGTGTATATGTTCTAATCGGAACAATTATCGCCACCTATTTTGATCATTTTTTGATTCACAACGGATGGACGACATTGACTTTTCCATTTGTTTTTGCGATGTGGGCTATGCACCCTTTGAAACTTATCGATAAATGGTTGGTGAATAAATTTTCATCAGCCGAGGGGACTTCCTAGTCCTTTTTGTGAACTAAAATTTTATGTATGTTTAAATCTCGTTTAATAAAACTATTCCCAATAATGCTCTTATTGGGAATTCATGTAAATATCGCCTATGGACAAGTCAGTCCGCCGGGATTAGGAAAAGCAAGGTCCGCATCTTGATCAGTTTTGGGCTTGCGCCGGAAACTGGATAGTGCGGGAACCAAAGAGGCACTAACCTACATCGGTCTGGGAACCAAAAGTACGCCCGATGATTCAAATCCTTTTCATAAACAGGCCATTTGGGTACTAAACCACGAAGTCTACCATAAATTTGCCAAAAATCAGCAATACAGTTATGCTGTAAGCTATCGCCGCCAAAACATCTATGATGAGGGGGCACCCTACCATAATGAAGGGATCGAGCAAGAGTTTAGGGTATATGGGCGATACGCCTATACATTTACGCTCAATGACCGGCTGAAATGGAAAAATACCTTACGACAAGAGTTCCGGAAGTTCTTTACAGCTGATTTTCAGAAAACAGAAGAGAATTTTCAATTGAGGACCCGGCTGAAATCACAGTTGAATTTTAGGATTTCGGCTAAAAATAAGCAAGAGTTGGCACTCAGCGCGGAAGGACTTTTTGCAATCAGTAAGCTCTACGAACCTGTCAGTGCTTGGTCCAGTTTCGGTTATAAAGAGACCCGTCTAGGTTTCTATTACATGACAGATATTCCAAAAACACCTTTGCGATTGGATCTGGGTTATATGAACGATCTCATTAAGGGATATGACAAAGTAGATTTTGGGGTTCATTATCTAGCCGTAGACTTAATTTGGAATCTACCTTACCGTAAAAAGCATTAGTCCGCCATAAACTTATGTTTTCTATAGTCACTGGGTGAATACCCAGTGATTTTTTTGAATAGCCGGGTGAAATAGGAGGGAGACTGAAATTTCAATTCAAAAGCAATACCGGCAATGTCTCTTGTAGCGTCCTGCAACAGAATCTGACTGTGTAAAATACTAATCTCACTAATCCATTGCTTTGGCGGTTTATTTGTCGCCTCTTTAACACATTTGTTGAGGTAGTTTTCTGAAATATGCAATAAATTAGCGTAAAATAAGACGTTCTTATGATCGATATGGAACTTTTGGACGTATTCGCGAAAACGAAACGCAATATCTAACTGTCTGCTCATTGGAGCTTTTGTCTCTATATCCGATTTTATCACCTTCAATAAAACACACTGCATCATGGAGATGCAAACTTCCATCACGCGCCCTTCTGTAAAAAGTTCTTCTTCCAATAGGATAAGCATCTGCTGGATCCAATGCGCTACATGGGGTTTAAGTGTGGTAAAAGGATGGGAATTGAAAAATTTAATATCGTTTATACCAAGCTCAATATCAGTTACAATTTCATTCTCATAGACCACAAAAAAACCTTCTACATCATCGGAGATTGCCAGCGTAGCCGTAATATTACCTTGTTTGATGTTAATGACCTGGTTTTCGGTCAGTGTATAAGAGGCACTCTCCAGGTGCTGTGTCAATGTGCCTTTCGTAACAAAAATGAGAAAATTAAAGGTTGTACGATAGGGGATAACGGGCATCAGGATACTGCGTAAGTAATTCTCGATTCGATAGACTTGAATTTTATTCTCGTTGAACAGATTATGCTCCGAAACATCCGGTAGAAATAGTTTTTTGTACTCGTAATTGTTGATGATCTTAATCGAATTTTTCATAGTCTTAAAACAACGTACTTAACAACGAAATCTTATAAAAGAAATAGTTGTATGTATGACAAATATACTTAAAAGTTTGCGAAAATTGTGTTAAAACTGCCTGTGCTTATACAATGAATTAGGCTGTTAAATGGGGTATAATGGCGCTGTTAGTGCCTATTTTCATTGCCAGCTTTTAAAAACTCGTCAGAGAAATTTATAGGCTATTTTTCCCTGTTGAATTTCTCTTTGTTATAGGATGCCGAGGCCCCTTTGGGTATGGATAGAGAGGACCATTTTTCATCGATACATATTTTTCCGATATAAACAATCTGTCCGATGTGGTAGGGGTAATGTGCAATCTGCCGCAAAATAGCCTCCATGACAGTATGCTCTTCATTGCGTATATAAATAACTTTTTCTAGGTCATCTTCTACGAGGGATCCAATGGCTTGAAAGAGACAGTTCCATCCAGCATCCCAATGATCAAGAAGCTCCTCGCGGTTTGTCCAGGTATTCTCAAATTCCAGATCCCGGTTTCTATTATCTTTTTCTCCGTCCGTGCTGAGAAAATCGGTCCAACGTGAAAGCATATTTCCACTTAAATGTTTCACAAGCAGTGCAATGCTGTTGCTCGAATCATTTGGCTGCCAAAATAGTTGTTCAGTACTTAATTGATCAAATGTTTTATCACCCAGTGATTTATAATATTGAAATTTCTTTAAGCAGCTCGCTAGAAAGTTATCCATCCTTTTGAAGTTTATGATTTTATACTTTCAAGATACGAAAATGCCAGGAATCCCCGATGACTAGAATCTGGACTCCATGTAAAGAATTGCTTTTGATGACAGGAGGCCGTTGAAGTTGAGTAGGATAGGGAAAGACAATCGGTTAAAAAAGCAAAGGTGATACTGGGGTATGTATCACCTTTTAGCTAACTAAACATTAAACATAAATAAACAGTCTTTTTAAAGACCACACTAAAAATTATAATACTACTCTGCCACTTGTTGATTTGTCAACCTGGACATTTTTCGGTTGATTTTTTAACGCAATTCTTGCCGACGTAGAGACATTTCCCTGTAAGTTTTCTTTCACGCTGAGCGTTACATTGGCAGACGAATTGGCTTGTATTTGCGCATTTGTTGTCGTGAAACGGCTCATATCAACCGACGCTGAGGAGTTGGTGTTCAAATTTAAATTTGAAGCGCTACCTGCAATTTCTTGCTTAGACGAACTGCTTGCCGCTACTTGCAAGTTTTTACTGCTCACTTCTGTCGTTAACTTACTTGAAGAGCTCGTTGAAAGATTTATATCATCCGCAATTAATTTTTTAAGGGATATTTTTGCGGAAGAGGATACGTCTACAGAAATTTTGTTTGCTTTAATCGTTTCATCCGTATAGATCGAACTGCTGGATGATGCCGAAAAACGTGTTGGTATCTTGCTTGAGTAAACAATTACGCGATTGTTTCTCGCATTTCTGACAGAACTGTTTCTTTTATACTGTACATAGAGTGTGCCGTTTTTTACAGTCGTTTCGATAAGGGATAAATGCTCAGGATTATCTGCTTCAACAACAACCTCGTTGCGATTAGAGTGGATATAATCTACACGTAATGAAGTTGCCGATGAAATACCATCTGGAGCAGTGATCTTGCGTGTTTCGCGTTCTTGTGCCTGAGCTACATATAAAAATGAAATAAAGGCAATGGTTAAGATTCTTTTCATTATTTTTCTGTTATTAGTTTAAATTTATTATTACTGAAAGTTTCATTTTAATTTCCCTTTTTATCGTTTCTTATGTGCTTATGCACTTGTGCACACGCTCTATTGTTAACTGCCACCTAGAGTATAATAGTAATGCCAAAACTTTTAATCCGTTTAAAATACTGATTAACACTAGTTTTGTTCCTGAGTGCTATTTTCGTTAATGCTCATTTTTGAACATCAACTGTTCGGTATCGGACAGTTTGCGTTTGTTTACCATACCCTTCGTTCGTAAGCTGCTAACCAGAACTGATACTCTAATTGGGAAGCTGTTATAAATACTTGTCGCATCTTCTCCCGATTTGTTGCAGTAGTTTCTGCCGCAATTTTGTCAACGTAGTTTTTTGCCTTGACAACTCCCTGTGCAAAGTCGTCACCGCTATAGGTTTCTATCCATTTGGAATAGGGATTCCCCTGTGTATTTGCCGTGGCTACAATATGGTCGCCGACCTCTTTATAAATCCAAAAACAGGGGAGTGTTGCCGCCATAGCGATCTCAACGCTCTCGAAAGCGGCTACGCTTTTAAGAAAATGAACATAATGATGGCAGGTTGGTTCGATTTTGTTGCTCTTGTCGGCAGGACTTAAACCAAATTCCCGAAAGTAATTTTCGTGTAATGCCCGTTCAACAAGAAGCGCATTGCGACCAAATTCGAAGTAGTCCAATGCTTGTTGGTTATCCGCACTTTTTGCACCTATAAAGGCGAGCACACGGCCAAATTCTTCTAAATAGAAAGCATCCTGCTGCATGTAAAATTGAAATTTATCCAGAGGAAGACTGCCATCACTAAGCTGAATGATAAATGGCATAGCAAGTATATCTGAATAAATAGCTGTTATGGATTCCCAGGCATGATCAGTCCAGTTCATATTGAATAAGTTTAAGGGGGTTGTGGAAGTGATTTAATGGCCCATTTCCTTTGCCAATGACCAGGTCTTTGCTCGCAGCTATCGCTGCGTGTATATAGGTCAAAGCAGTATCTACTGCAGTATCTAGGCTGTTGCCTTGTGCCAGTTGACTGGCAATTGCAGAAGACAGCGAACAGCCCGATCCGTGCGTATTTTTGCTGTTAATTTTTTGCGATCTGAATTCAATTGGAGATCTCCCGTGCTGAAATAATAAGGTAGTTAACTCTTGACTTTGGAGATGTCCACCTTTCACCAGAACTGATTGACACCCTTTGGTCAGTAGCGCGTTTCCTGCTTTTTTCATTTTTTGGACGTCGTCAATAACTTCGTTTACTAAGACACTCACCTCATCTAAATTTGGTGTAATTAACGTTGCCAAAGGAAAAAGAAGGGCTATGCAGGCCTGAATCGTATCGTCGTGAATGAGCTTGTGTCCGCTGGTCGAAACCATGACCGGGTCAAATACTATAGGCCCTTTGTATTCTTTTAAATAGGTGCTGATAAGCTGCACAAGTTCAATGTTGTGTACCATTCCGATTTTGATTGCATCAGGATAGATATCGTCAAAAATAGCATCTAGCTGGTCTTGGACGGCCGTCGTGGGGATTTCATAAATACGTCGAACACCTTGTGTGTTTTGAACGGGTAAGGCAGTTAAAACATTCATGGCATAACAGCCTAATGCAGATATGGTTTTGGTATCTGCTTGTATGCCTGCTCCACCACTACCATCGAACCCTGCTATGCTGAGTACAGTAGGGACGCGGTATTTTTTATCTTTTGTCATTTTAATAGTTCTTTTAGTTGTGCACTGGCAGCTCTGGGATCTTGACTTTGGCATATGGCCGAAACGACAGCAATCGAATCTGCCCCTGCGTTCCAGGCATGTGCAGCATTCTGTAGGTTCATTCTTCCGATTGCTATTAATGGTTTTTCAGTTTTATGACGCAATTGCTTTAGGCCCTCAATTCCCCATTCAGTAATCGTATCTACTTTTGTTATCGTTGAAAAAATGGGACTTACACCAAGGTGGTCGACGGCGCGCATTTGTTGACTTTCCAGCTGCTGCATATCCTCTATGGACCAGCCTATGGTTAATTTATCGCCATATTTTTCTCGAATAGCAAGTGGTTGACAATCATTTTGCCCTACGTGTACACCCCATGCCCCAATTTGGTCGGCAATTTCTACTGCATCATTGATTACGAGGGGAATGCCATGATGATCAGTAATTTTTTTCAAGCGGATGGCTTTATCCAAAAATGTAGCCGGATCGTCAGCTTTTTCGCGCAATTGTATAAGATCCACTCCACCAGTAATGGCTTCTTCGGCGACATGGAGCCAATTTTGAGGAAAACAGTCCCGCTCAGAAATCACCAAATATAAAGGGTAGGGAAAAAGCGGATTAATGCGCATAGCGTTTGATCTTGAGCTTTGATTTTAGACGTTCTGCATTGAGCTGATAGAGTTCATCGTAGAGATTCAATTGCAGGGTGCCCGGGCCAGCTGCTGTTTGGGCAGCGAGTTCTCCTGCTAAGCTCAAAATGGATACACCGGCAACAGCTGCTTCAAAATATTGGTCTGTAACACCTAGAAATGCACCAATAAGCGCAGTAGCACTACAGCCAAGTCCGGTGACTTGCGTCATTAAAGGATGACCATTATAGACCTCAACACGGTGTTGTTCGGAGAGGATATAATCGATTGCTCCAGAAATGCAGATAATGGAGCCAGTCTGTTCCTGCAATAATTTGCCAAACCGGAGTGCATCTTTGCTATCTGTCGTACTGTCGACGCCTTTTGTGTTCGGTTGGTTGAAATTGTACAGCGTCATGATTTCTGATGCATTTCCACGAATAACGGTTGGTTTGAGATCCAGTAGATTGGATAATAAATCATTGCGGAATGCTGATATCCCAGCACCAACAGGATCAAGTACCCATGGCCGTCCGATGGTATTGGCATGTTCGGTAGCAACCAGCATAGCTTCGGCTGTATCTTCACTCAAGGTGCCGATATTAATGACCAGCGCTTGCGCAATATCGACAACTTCGCGCACTTCCAACGGGCTGTGTACCATCACAGGGGAGGCGCCTATAGCTAAAAGTGCATTGGCCGTATTGTTCATCACGACCAGGTTGGTGATGTTGTGGATAAGAGGTTTTTCAAGCCTCAGCTGCTCTAATAGTTTGATAATTGAATCTTCCATTCTTTTTGCTTATCGTAAGATGTTTCCGTGCGGCTTTGACGGGAAGAAGAGAGATAGCCTGTGCAGTATAGAGGTTTGCTGTACAGTTGATGTTTGCTTTTCCCTACGTCGGTATAAACCGAATCAGGTTCAAAGGGACTATCTCAATTCTATACAGAATACCCCCAAAGCCATATCAAACTTAAACAAAAAAGTGGACTTTTTATATAAAAAAACGCAGAGCTGTTAGCTGACCAGGCTAGATGAATACATTGCTGTATTAAGATCCTGATTTTTGTTCAGTACGCATTTCGATATATTTTTCGGGAGTGTAGGTGACACGCGCAAAATTTTTGGTCAAAAGTTCTTTTTCTATAGTCTTCCCACCCTGAAATTTAAAAAACTTCTCGCGCCAGATCTCGTTTTTCCGAAAGAATTGATTGTCTATTTTCAGAAATTGATGTTCTTTTTCAAAGACATGGTATGCAAAATCCAGTTCTTGGTCTATTCGCAATTCGCCCTCTAAGCATTTCTCCGTAAACCATAGATTTATTTGGAAAGTGTATGGTGTATGGTTGGTGAATTGATAATCACGATAGTTATAAAACACCGTAGCACCACTGCCGAATGGTAATACACGGCCATCGTCTGGAAAAGGGTCAAAAGAATGATGATAACGTTCATTGACGGTAAGCGGACTATGGATTACAAGCCAATGAATGAGGTTGGATATTTGACAGATTCCGCCGCCAATACCCGCTCTCGCTTCACCGAAGGATAATTCCATGCCCGGCAAGTAGCCTTTTTTTGCGGTTGGCAGTCCAACGAGTTTACAGAAAGAAAAGGTTTCCGTCGGTCTGATGAGAATGCCGTTAATCTCCGCTGCAGCAATTTTCAGATTGGTAACTTTATTGATCTGCAATTGCATATTATTTTCGCCCAGTTTCTTCAATAATACAGACTGGTGTTTTTTGATACGGAAGGGAAGTTTTTCAGCTGATTTAACTTTGCTGTATTTTTTGTCGTCAAATAGCCAGACGGCTTTTCGCTGCATTCTTCTTACCCATACTGCAAAAAAATAGAGTATGGGGTGCTGTTGACTGATCAGTTTTCTTTTTTTCAATACGATGTTTATTTATCGCTATCAAAATTAATGCAGAAATCTATCTTTTGCCGCTTTTTTTGATTTTGCCCTGTGTTTTTACTGTATAGGGGCGCTCTATGTCTATAGCTGTTTTCTTGTTTGTATGTATTTGCCCGTGAGCTTCCCATGCCCGTTATAGTTCAGGTTTTCATACGTACAGTTTCCCAAATCTTTTACAATTGATTTTTGTTGCAATACCCCCTTGAAGTAGAATTCATCAACTGTTTCGTTGGCCCGGTAGGATCGCTTGATTTCCGCTGTGAGTTGGTCATTTTGATCGAAGGTTTGGCGTAGTATATAATCACTTGTTTTCGGATCGCTATACGCATAACGGACCCGACTTTCCCTTTGATCATTTCTGCCCGACAGCTCTTCACTCATGCGATTCTGTTTGTCATAACTGTAAATGGTCCAATCTATCCGTTGGTATAAAAAATGAATGGATTCACTTTTTACAACCTGGAGTTTGCTGTTCAAGTGGTCTATTGTCGCTGTTTGTAATGTTGGATCGTAGGAAACAATGGCGTTTGGGAGATAACGGTAAATGGTGCTGTTGCTCCATTTGCTGTTTTGAAGGTACTGTATGGAGTCGATAAGTCCGAACTGATTATAGCATCTTTTGCTGAAATAATTATTTCCGCCGGAAAGATTGTTGGATGTGAGCTCTTTGCCTTCTTCATATACAGTCGTCACAATTGCTCCAGTTTCCACCTCATTTTCATCGGAAAACTGCTGCATGACATACGTGCCGTCACATTGATTTTTACGCTGACTGTAGTAAAGAGGGAGAGCTGTATTGGCGATAATAGCCGCTGCATATTGCCTGGATGGAATAAATTGCACTTGTGCAATGGAGTCAAAGAAATGTTGGGCATTATATTGTGACGAAGGATTCTTCGACGCAACTTGTGTGTTGTTGCTTAATATGGATTTGGCTGCTGTCAGATAGGTATTACTATCGTATATGATCTTGGGTTTGCCTAAGCCATCAAACAAGATCATGGCATGACGTTGTTTCAATGACAATACATCGATGGTCCATTGTTGATTTTTAACGCTAAATGTAAGTTTTTTTGCATCGGTTTTTGTGACCAGTAACTTTGTTGTGCTAAAAGGTACTTGCTTGAAAATCGCAGCAGCATTTTTTTCGTGTAAACGCATGATAAAATCAGTTGATTTATCGGACTCATTGGTTACAAACAGAACTGCCTGTGTAGGGCTAGCTATTGTTAACGATTTTACTGTTTGCGATGCTGCAATGGGACTATAAAACAGCAATATCAACAACTGAATGATAATCGGATAAATGTGCAGTTTCGCGTTATAATTCATTTGGGTCGATATTGCTGTTGTTGACTTTGCTATTTAATTTAATACTTCTTTCAAAAATAATAAGGTGTGCTCCCAGGCACGTTTGGCCATCACGGGATTATATTCCGCTGACTCGGGATTCGTAAACGTATGTCCAGAATTTGCGTAGGTAATTATTTGCCAGTCTGCTTTTCCTTCATTTAATTCCTTGACCAACCCATCGTAATCTTCTTTTGATACACTCTTATCGGCTGCAGGGTGCTCAATGAGTACTTTTGTTTTAATGGAACCATTGGGTCTATCGGCAGCTTTGGATAGGCCTCCGTGGATACTGATCACGGCATTGACGGGGAAGCTGGCTCTCGCCGCTTCTAATGCTCCTGAACCTCCAAAGCAATAGCCAATGATCGCAATTTTTGTCGGATCTGCGCCTTCTTTTTTCAGTTGTTCTAATGCGAGCTTGATGCGATGCTGATAAGCTTTATAGTCCGTCTTGTAGTGGCCTGCAATTTTCGAAGCTGCGGTGTTGTCCGCAGGAATATTTCCCTCACCGTAGATGTCGGCAATGAACGCGATGTAACCTTCTTTTTCAAGAAGCAATGCCGCTTGTTTCGCTTCGTTGTCAATTCCCTTCCACGCAGGAAGAATTAAGACAGCAGGGCCTTTTTTTGCCCTATTGGCGGTTACCATGCCGTTGAGTTTTTGTTCACCATCCTGGTAAGAAACCTGTTTTAATTGTTGGGCCTGCGTAGTCATCGTGACCATAGTCAGCATCAATAGTGTCATAACTGTTTTCATCTGTAAATAATTTGTTCCGCTCATTATTTTGTGTGATCAGAAATGAACCTAATTTGGAGTCCATCTCAACTAAATATAATTTTCAATGTACATTTTTTCCGCTGTCGTCAACCTGAAGTTACGACTTTATAGATTCAATAATACCAATAACATCGAGTTGTCCGAGACCTTGGTCGTGTGCTTTCCCGTAGGTATCGAGTAATGTCTTGAGGAGGGGATATTCGGCACCGGCTTGTTGCGCCAGTCGAATATCTTTCAGCATAAGATCTAGCGCGAAAGCAGGACTGTAGTTTTCTTCCACCAGTAAAGGCGTTTTGACTTTTGTTGCGCCACTGCCACTGGCACTATCATTGATGATTTCGAGCATATCACTCCGTTGAATTCCCAGTTTATCTGAAAATAAGATCGTCTCTGCGAGACCTTGATAGATCGTTGAAAGAAAATAGTTGATCGCAAGTTTGGCGGCAATTCCCTGGCCATTTTCGCCAACATGTTTGATCGACTTGCCCATCTGCTCGAGGTATGGCCGGGCGCGATGAAGATCCTCCTGTTCACCACCGACCATAATAATCAGGGTGCCCTCTGCTGCGGGCTTGGTACTGCCGGCCACAGGTGCATCTATAAATGCGGCTCCTTTTTCTTTGAGTTTGGATGCGATAGACAGGGTGAGTTCACGGGATATGGTACTCATATCGACAAATAATTTGCCCTTGATATCTCCTTGAAGGATTTTTTCATATACTTCACTGACAGCTTCATCATTGGTGAGCATGGAGAATACAATATCAGCATGTTCGACCAATTCGGCTATACCTTCTCTGATCATTGATTGTTCTTCAAAGCCCGCTGCTTTTGCACGGTTTCTATTATAAACAGAAAGGGGGAATCCTGCTTTTTCCAGGTTTTTAGCCATGGGGTGCCCCATGTTTCCTAATCCTATAAATCCTAATTTTTCTATCTTCATCTAAAATTACATTAATAGCTCTTGAAATTTACGTCTATTAAAGATACAAATGTTTTGGTCATTCCACTAATACCCTGATTTCGTTACGAAGGAGCACTATTTTATCTTCCTGTTCCAGTTTTTTTAAAATTCGGGAGACAACTACCCGGGATGTGTTTAGGTCAGAAGCAATATCCTGATGCGTAAGGGTAAGTATTCGGTCGTTGTTCAGCTTTACTTTGGCTTTCAGATATTGGATGATTCGTTCTTCCATATTGGAAAAAGCTAGACTATCAATAGCTTGTAACATTTCGTCCATACGGCTTGAATAGCTTGATATGATGAAATTTCGCCAAGAGGGGTATTTTCCCATCCAAAGGTTGACAAGCTCATTTGGAATCATGGCAACCGTTGTTGTTTTTTCTGCGAGGGCACGAATTTCACTTTTTTTATTTCCGAGACAACAGGCTATTGACATCGTACAGGTTTGACCTTTTTCCAAATAGTAGAGCAGCAGTTCGCCTTTGTCTTCATCTTCCCGGACAATTTTTATTGCTCCATCTAGGAGAAGGGGCATCGACTTGATGTATTGATTGGTATCAATGATGAGATCCCCCTCATGAAACGTTTTGATGTGTGCGTTTTTGGCTATTGCAGTAATTAACTCTGGCTCAAGAATGCCTGTATAAGCTTGTTGGATTGACAACATACGGTATTATTTTAGTTAAAGTTAATTATTTACGGGCTTATTTTATCCCCTGGGGGTGGAAAAGAATGTTGGTGGAAAAGAATGTTGGTGGAAAAGAAAGTTGGTGGAAATAATGTGTAGAAAGACCGGTTTTTTTGTGCTGTGTTTGGCGTATCCAGCAGCTAACATATAAAATCGTGAAATTCATAAATTTTGATTTATTCAAAACAGACAAAATGTTATTCTGATTATTTTTAGTGTTTTTTTAAGAATGTGATGAATGTGTTGTATTTATTTTATTTAATCTGTTTTTTTATTGCCTCTTTGTTTTAGAAGTAGCTGTTTTTCTGTAGAAGCTTAAAACTGATTTGTTTTGTATAGCGCTAGGGTCTGATAATCCTATTGTTAAAATTAGTTAAAAAGACAATCAATTCCTAATTTTGCGCCACAAAAACAAAACAATCACATCTAACATGAAAAAGTCTTTACTTTTTTTTGCCCTCGTTTTTGCTAGTTATAGTGCCGTTCATGGTCAAACAGCAAATACTAGTTCGGTTTCAGGAGTTGTCAAAGAAGCTACTGGACAAACGGTTAAAGGAGCAACCATTAAAATTACCCACATCCCAAGTGGACAAGTTGTAAGTGGCTCAGCCGATGCCCAAGGAAAATTTCAAATTTCAAATCTTCAAGAAGGAGGCCCCTACAAAGTAGAGGTAACTTACATTGGCGAAACGCCTGTTGTTTTCGAAAACATCATGCTGAAATCGGGGGAATCGTTGAATATCAATCCAATTTTTACGGCTGGATCTTCAACAAATTTGGATGAGGTTGTTGTTGTTGGTCATGGTGTTATTGATATTGCTGCGGGAAGAAAGACGCCGATTGCCGTTTCGACGATCCGTAAACAGGATTTAGAGGAAAGGGTAGGCGCACAGGATATTACTTCAGCACTAGCTAATACCCCGTCGGTTTATATCACTGGTCAGGCAAAAGGTTTTGGTGAGTCTTCTATGACAACACGTGGTTTTGATCAGTCCAATACCGCATTTTTGTTGAACGGTCAGCCGATCAATGGTATGGACAATGGAAGTGTATATTGGTCAAATTGGTCGGGACTTACAGATATTGCTTCTTTAGTGCAGATTCAACGTGGTTTGGGATCATCTAAATTAGCGATTTCATCTGTCGGCGGTACCGTAAATTACGTGACACAATCTACCGCAATGAAAGAAGGTGGTTTTGTCCGCACTACTGTTGGTAACGATATGTTTATGAAGGCAACAGTAGGTTACAATACCGGTCTGATGAAAAACGGTTTTGCTGTTTCGGCTATGTTTACGCAATGGTCAGGTAACGGTTATATGGATCATACGGAAGGTGCTGGACAAAGTTATTTCTTGTCCGTTGGATACAAAGCAAATGAAAAGCACAACCTGAACTTCATGGTAACCGGTGCACCACAGTGGCACAACCAAGGATATACCTCAAAATTGTCTAACTATCTTGCTAATGGCAGACGTTACAACGACAATTATAAGGATGCAAATGGCGTGATGATGAATGCGCAAAAGAACTTTTATCATAAGCCGGTAGCCAACTTGAACTGGGATTGGACCATCGATGATAAATCATCTTTGTCAACTGTCGTTTATGCGTCGTTAGCTGCTGGGGGCGGTCAATCGTTAAGAAGTGATAAATACAACAAAGGCAAATATTTGGCTGCTGATGTGAACAATCATCAGTGGTTTGGTATAGTTTCCAATTATAACCGTAAGCTTTCAGAGTCCCTGAATTTTAATGTGGGTTTTGATGTGAGAGATTATAAGGGTACACATTATCGTAAATTGACAGATCCACTAGGAAATACAAATGGTGTTGTATTGGGCGGTAATGTTAATTTCCCTAATAAGCCATTGGTTACCAATACATACTCAACAAATCCTTGGAAAGCTTTCTCAAGCAAACCTGATTCGCGTGAAGATCGTTTAGCTTGGGATTACAATCAATACATCCGTTATGGCGGTCTGTTCGGTCAATTGGAATATGCGAAAAATGGCTTTACAGCGTTTTTCCAAGGATCGGTTTCCGAACAACAAAACAAACGTTCTGATTATTTTCAATACACACCAGGTAATGAGGATTCTAAAGACGTGAACAACTTTGGCTACAATACGAAGGGTGGTGTAAGTTATACATTGGGACATCATAGTGTTTTTGGTAATGCGGGGTACTATTCCCGTCAGCCTTATCAAAACAATATTTTCATGAATTTTGCAAATGATATTAATGAAAATGCTGAAAATGAAAAAATCCTTGGTTTAGAGGCTGGTTATAAATTTGCTTCTCGATTCTTGGATGTGAATGTGAATGTTTACCGCACAACTTGGGAAAACCGTGTTACGGGTAGTTCGAGTTTAGCGACGGCAGATGATGTGAAAAAATACAACCCAACAAATGATCCTGGTATTTTGGTCGAAGGTGCCTATTTATATACAACAAATTACGGTGTAAAACAGGTGCATAGAGGGGTAGAAGTTGATTTTGAGGCCCGCCCAATCGAAAAATTAAGCCTAACAGGGTTTTTATCGATAGGTGACTGGAAATACGATGGCGCAGTAAACTCTGTTATACGTAACGATAACCGCGTCGAATTGGGACGTTCTCAGGTTAACTTAACCGGTGAACATGTTGGTAACGCAGCGCAAACTTCTTATGGATTTGGTGCTAAATATAAAGTGTTTAAGGGTTTGTCTGTTGACGCAAACTACAGATATTATGAGCGTTTGTATGCATCGAATTATCGTAGAGAAGTAATAGATGGCCAAACTTATGGACGTTATATGAAATTACCGTCTTTTAATCTTTTGGATGCCGGTCTTTCTTACAATGTCAAAGTAAGTGACAAGAACAGCATGAGTTTCCGTGTTAACATGAACAATGTGTTGAATAAGTTCTATATTTCGGAAGCTACTTCGAGTAACTTGGTGACAGATGTGAACAATACTTGGAATGGTATTGATACTTCCAATTTTGTTTTGATCGGACAGGGTAGAACTTGGAATGCATCTGTGAAATTTACATTCTAATAAGATTTACGTCGAATACAAAAGGTCCACAATTATTTTGTGGGCCTTTTTTTGTTTTTTAATAAAAACTTAATAATTTTAGGTGATCTAATTGTCAACCTGATGTTGCATAAATTAATTTGTCTGGAAAATTTACAGATCGGTACTGTCCATTTTTCTGCTTTTGTTGTTAATTTGGATGGTGGAAATACAGGATTTGCTTTATTTATTAACCAAGAAAATGACCCAATCTTTATTTTTCGAAAAGAAAAGAAAAATGAGGTATCTTTCCATGTAAATGAAGAGCAATTCTTTTGGATTGTAAAAAACAGCCAGTTTACACCAGGAGAACGTCAAGACTTTTTTGCTGAATTTGTTGAATTCCTGCGTTTGATGGAAGAGAAGGTTTCCAATTATGTTTTCAAAAAGGAAAAATTAATCAAATTTACAAATTCGAGGGATATTGTCCGCTATAAATACTTATACCTGACAGGTGAAATTAGTTGATAAGAATACCCGATTATAATACCTGATCTCCCGTTAGATTTCTTTTGTAATGAAATTTAGCTTAGTTTTGGGTATGAAGCATATGTTTTCAAATCTAGCTGTCATTCTACAAAACAATACTTTTGTGGAATCAGATTTTACACTGCCAGTACCCGTACTTCTTGCTAAGTTTTCTTTTTTACCTATTTCATCATTTTTTCCGGAAGCGAGTTCATCTTTTTCCGCTGATTGGTTAGACACCGTCCAACAGAGCGCGATTAGATCTACATTGGAAGGATTTAATGTCGGAATCAGTGGCGATGGTAATCCTGTCGCTTTACTTGAGCAGGCGATTGCTTTGACCAATCATGCACTTGCCTATAGCTATTTGGGGCTTTATTATTTTAAAATAGCGGCATATGACCAAGCTATTGCAACGTTTACAAGCGCAATCGAACAGTATAAAGAGGAGCCATTTTTTTATGCGAGCCGTTGTTTAGTTTATCGACTCATCGATGAAGACGAAGGTGCTTTCTATGATTATCAGATTGCCAAGAGACTGGATTTTAATTACCATAGTGTATTGGAATGGGCGGAGAATCAAGCTGAACTCACTTACTTTGAGGCCGATAATTTGGTTATTCAAGAGCTGGAATCGAAGCCAAAGCACCTGAGTACTGACGAAATAAATTCATTGGGACTTGAATATGTTCATTGCTATAGCTATCTAAAAGCAATCGGTCTTTATTCTTCTGCTATTGCGGAATCCGACAACAAGGATAGCAACCTGTTTGTTTTTAGAGGAAGTTTGTACCTGAAATTGACCTGTTTTGAATTGGCATTGTCTGATTTCAATCAGGCTATTGCTCTTGATGAGAATCGTTCTGCCGCCTATATATTTCGCGCTAAAGTGTTTGAATCCTATCGTAATTACCAAAGTGCGCTGGAAGACTATGCCAAGGCGGAGGAAATAGATCGTGATTCATCGATCGTATACGAAGAAAGGGCATCTTTGTTTGAGCGGTTGGGAAATTTTGAGGAAGCATTATTGGATTTTGATCGCCTTGTTACGCTCAATCCGGAAGATTTTTATGTGTATTCATTACGAGCCGATTTGAATGAAAAGTTGGAGGATTTACCAGGCGCACTGGCAGATTACTCGAAAGCGATCGATTTGAATCCATATTATTCTGATTTGTATTCATATCGCGCAGCAATTCGTGAAAAATTGGGTGATCCTATCGGGGCAAAAGCCGACCTGGATAAATTCAATGAATTGGAAGATGAATAAAAAAAGTCCACCTTTTGGTGGACTTTTTATACCTACTGCTCTAACTAGAGCAGCCTTTATTTAATGATCCTTTTTATCTTATTGGAACGGGTAATAAGTTTGTGCAATTTGTCATAATCCTCCGTGGCAATAGAATCGTGCAGGGATTGAAGCTGCTTGATATGTTCTTCGAGTACTTCGAGTACATTTTCGCGATTTTGCTTGAAAATAGGTGTCCACATATCGGGCGAACTTTTGGCAAGACGTACTGTAGATTCAAATCCCGAGCCTGCAAGCTCAAAGATACGCCCTTGAGATTTCTCTTTTTCCAATACTGTTAAGGCGAGGGCGAAAGAGGTCAGGTGAGAAATGTGGGATACATAAGCCGTATGCACATCATGTTCATCTGCATTCATAAAACAGCTGCGCATCTCCAATTGGTCGGTGATGGCATCGGCAATCTCGAAAGCATCCTCATCCGTTTTAAATGCTTCAACATACACCATCATTTTTCCTTTGAATAAGCCTGCTATTGCAGCTTCAGGCCCAGAATACTCTGTTCCGGCCATGGGATGGGCTGCAACATAACGGCCTCTATTGGGATGATCCTTTATTTTATTCAGAATATTCGTTTTTGTTGATCCCATGTCGATGACAACCTGGTCTGTGACCAGATCCAAGATTTGAGGAACAACATGTAAAATGGCATCAACAGGAATTGTGAGCACCAATACTTTACAGGTCTTAATCGCATCTTCTAAGCTTGCTGTTTCGTCAATGAAGCCGATATGCATCGCTTTATCTAAGTTCTTTTGACTCTTATCTACACCGATTATTTTGTCGCAGAATTTTGTTTCTTTTAGGCGAATGGCAACTGAGCCGCCGATCAAGCCTACGCCTACAATGGCAATGTTCATATATAAACAATTATATTAAGCGTATTTTTGTTCAAATGTTATACATCGAACGCTTCATACCCTGGTTGTTTGTTGATCAATTATTCTATCGATAATTTCAAAGCAGTTAAGCTGCGCCGAAATCGAATGTGTTAGAAATTATCTTTAATACGTTGGATTGATTCTTTGAGTACCTCTACCGTAGCACAGAGACTGATGCGTATATATTGATCGCCTTTATCTCCAAAAATTCCACCCGGTGTAATAAATACCCGTGATCTCTCCAAAACAGCATCACTCAGGGCATAGCCATCCTCGTATTTCTCCGGAATACGCGCCCATACAAATAGACCTACTTGGTCTTTTTGATAAGCACAGTCCAGCAAATCCATGATCTCATAAACCTGTTGGCGCCGTTCCGCATAAATTTTGTTTAGATCAGCATACCAGGAGGCATCAAGTTGTAAGGCTTTCGCCGCGGCCAGCTGAACAGGTAAAAACATGCCTGAGTCCATGTTGCTTTTGAAACGAAGCACTTGGTTTATACGTTCTTCGGCACCCACGAGCACACCAATTCGCCATCCCGCCATATTGGAAGATTTGCTCAGCGAATTCAATTCGATAGCCACATCTTTGGCGCCAGGTATACTCATAATGCTTTTTGGTGTATCTGTCAAAATAAAGCTATATGGGTTATCGTGGCAAATCAGGATATTATGCTCTTTGGCAAATTGAATCAGCTCTTGATAAAATGCATCGGGTGCGGAGGCACCTGTTGGCATATGGGGATAGTTTATCCACATTAGTTTAACCTTTGACAAGTCTTGTTTTTTGAGCTCATTTAAATCAATAAGCCAATTTTGCTCTTGTGTAAGATTATAGGTAATCGCTTCAGCACCACTCAGCCGCACTGCGGCCGCATAAGCAGGGTAGCCAGGATTAGGTATAAGTGCCTGATCCCCTTCCTGCAGGTAGGTCATACAGATATGCACAATGCCTTCTTTTGACCCAATTAAGGGTAATATTTCGGTATTGGGATTAAAAGTCGCGTTATAATAACGTTGATACCAATCTGCAACGGCTTGTCGTAGGGCAGGTGAGCCTTTATAGTTTTGATAGCCATGCACATTTGGAAGTTGGGCATTCGTAATTAATGTCTCGATCACCTCCGGATGCGGGGGTAAGTCTGGACTTCCAATTCCTAGGTTGATTACACGCGCTCCCTGTTTGTTCAACTCATCTATTTCTCTTAATTTTTTGGAGAAATAATATTCTTCAGTGTGCTGCAATCTTTTGGCAACGTCTATTTGCATTTTATTTTAATAAATTTGGTATTTGAATAAGACTAAATTAGGGAATTATCTATTAAAAGGAGATTTTTTTATCGATTTTTCAAGCTGAACAAGCTGAATGCTTTATTCTTGCGATGCAACAATTTTATAGTCCCTTGCCAGGATATGTGCTTTTCTTGATTAATTTGTTATTTTTGTTCAATTTCCTCGTCAAAAATCTGGAAGTTAGAGGAGAGACCGACGAATTACTTTTGATGTAAAAGTAATTTGTCTTAGTTCAACATAAATGAAAACATATTTTAGGCTCTTATCGTTTGCTAAACCCATTGAGAAATTTGCAATCCCCTATGTAATTTGCACGCTGATCACGGTTGTTTTTAGCACGTTGAATTTGGCATTACTTGCTCCTTTACTCCATACACTTTTTAAAACCGGAAAAGAGGCTTGTGAAGCAGCTATTGAAGTCGTGAAACCTGAAGCGTACACAGATATTTTAGCTTGGTTCAATTACTATGCATCGATGGCAAATGAGCAGTTTGGTGCCTATGGCGCATTGCAAAGGGTCTGTATTGCAATTGTGATCTCCGTATTTATCAGTAATCTGTTTCGCTACTTCTGTCAACGCATTATGGAGAATTTCCGTATTCATACTTTGCTCAAATTGCGTAGAGCGGTATTTGACAGTGTAATGGATTTACATGTCGGTTATTTTACAGGACAACGAAAAGGAGATATTGTTTCTAAAGTTGCGTCTGATGTACAGGTCGTGCAGTATTCTGTGACGGGGACTTTACAGGTGGTTTTTAAAGAGCCCTTGCAATTGATCGCTTATATCGTGATGCTTTTTAATATCTCTGCGCAATTGACATTCTTTTCACTCTTGGTCATTCCCGTCTCTGCATTTTTGATTTCTAGAATCGTTAAGAATCTTAAAAGCCAAGCGCATGCGGCACAGGAATCGTATGGAAATATGATTTCCTATTTGGACGAAGCATTGTCTGGAATAAAAATTATCAAAGCTTTCAATGCCGTTTCATTTATTAAGAACAGGTTTCATAATGAGAACGAACGTTACGCCAATATCGGTCGTGCTATGGCTAAAAGACAACAGTTAAGTTCACCTGTGTCCGAATTGCTGGGGGTAATTATGGTGGCTATTATTCTTTTGTATGGCGGCCATTTGGTGCTTTCAGGTGACAAGAATTTAACGGCGCCCGCATTTATTGCCTATATCGCTATTTTTTCACAGGTGATGCGTCCGGCAAAGGCGTTAACAGATTCTTTCAGCGGTATTCATAATGGTCTTGCTGCGGGTGAGCGTGTATTGGAACTTATCGATGAACGGACGGAAGTGAAAGATCGCGCCGACGCGAAGCTTGTGAAAAGCTTTGAGAAGAATATTGTCTTTAATCAGGTGAATTTTTCGTATACCAAAGATAAAGAGATTCTACAGAACATCGATTTGACTATAGAAAAAGGGAAGATTATTGCGTTGGTGGGACCTTCAGGTGGGGGAAAATCAACTTTAGTTGATTTAATTCCGCGTTTTATGGACGTTACTGGGGGGCAAATTTTGTTTGACGGTATTGATTTACGGGATTTAGACCAGGATTCTTTACGGGACATGATCGGTGTCGTCAATCAGGAGTCCATTTTGTTTAATGATACAATCTTCAATAATATTGCATTCGCTAATCTTTCGGCCAGTCAAGAGGAAGTAGAAGCCGCTGCACGGATTGCGAATGCGCATGAGTTTATTGTGAAAACGGAACAGGGTTATCAGACCAACATAGGTGATAGGGGCGGTAAATTATCTGGTGGCCAACGTCAGCGGATCTGTATTGCACGAGCTGTCTTGAAGAATCCACCGATCATGCTTCTTGATGAGGCGACTTCTGCTTTAGATACCGAATCTGAAAAGTTGGTGCAGGACTCCTTATATAAATTAATGGACAATAGAACAACGGTTGTGATTGCCCATCGTTTAAGTACCATTCAGAATGCGGATAAAATTGTGGTTATTGAAGCCGGAAAGATCGTAGAAGCAGGTAGCCATAGTGAGCTGATACAGCAAGAAGGATTATACCGTAAATTAATCGAAATGCAACAATTTACAGATTAGGATCCTTTTCTAAGAGCTATGTCAAATTAGTTGTTGTCACATTTTTTATTATAACTTTTGTTGCCTTTTCGGTACATTTGATTTAAGATAGGAGATACATTTAATGAACGCAATAGATAAATTGAATTTCTTGATTAACGATAAGAATTTAGCTGTCGAATTGAGAGATATAGCGGAGAAAGTTTTGCGAGAGGAGCGTATCACTTTTGAGGACGGCGTACTTTTGTATGAGAAAGGTGAGTTAGGCTACCTTGGTGTGCTTGCTAACTATATTCGCGAGAAACGCCATGGTGATCATACTTTTTTCAATCGTAATTTTCACATCGAGCCGACTAACGTCTGTGTATATGACTGTAAGTTCTGTTCGTATTCCCGCTTAATAAAAGAACGGGCTGAAGGTTGGGAGATGGAAGTCGACGGCATGATGGATATTGTGAAAAAGTACGACAAGGAGGCTGTTACTGAAGTTCATATCACCGGAGGGGTTGTTCCTAAGCAGAACCTCGAATTTTATGCCGATTTTTTTCGCAAATGTAAAGCACATCGTCCCGAGTTGCATATCAAAGGACTTACACCTGTAGAGTATTACTATATTTTCAAGAAAGCAAAATTGAGCCATTACGACGGATTGAAGTATCTGCAATCCTGCGGATTAGATTCTATGCCGGGCGGTGGTGCGGAAATCTTTCATCCAGAAGTCAGAGAGCAGATTGCACATGATAAATGCACAGCCGAACAATGGCTGGATATTCATGAGCAGGCGCATAAGCTGGGCATGCATACCAATGCAACCATGCTGTACGGCCATATAGAGCAGTTTTGGCATCGTGTCGATCATATGGAGCGCTTAAGACAGCTACAGGATAAGACTGGCGGTTTTCAGACCTTTATTCCACTAAAATTTAGAAACAAGGAGAATCAAATGTCCCATATTCCGGAGGTATCCGTTATTGAAGACCTCAGGAATTACGCGATCGCTCGAATTTACATGGATAATTTTGATCATATTAAAGCTTATTGGGCAATGATATCTAGAGATACGGCCCAGTTGTCCTTGGCTTTTGGGGTCGATGATATAGACGGAACACTGGATGATACGACAAAAATATACAGCATGGCAGGAGCAGAAGAGCAAAAACCGGGGATGACCACACAAGAGGTTGTCGAGCTGATAAAAAATGTTGGACGCCATCCGATTGAAAGAGATACCCTCTACAATGTGGTATCCGATTATAATGATGTTGTTTTTGATCAAGTTGATCAAAAGAAAAGCTATTACGCATTACCTGTTGTCAATTCATAACTCATATCGCACGTTGAAAAAGACATTTTATTTTATACGACACGGACAGACTGATCTAAATTTAAGAGGTATTGTGCAGGGGCGGGGTGTTAATTCCCCACTCAATAAAATGGGCATAGCTCAAGCTCAGGCTTTCTTTGATCACTATAGTACGGTGCCTTTTGATAAGATATATACCTCCACTTTATTGCGTACTCATCAAACTGTACAGGGGTTCATTGATTTGGATTTACCTTGGGAACAGCTTGTTGGTTTGGATGAAATAAGCTGGGGAGTTTATGAAGGAAAAGAACAAACACCGGAGTTGCTAGCTGGTTTTGAAAAATTGGTCGCAGCATGGCGCAATGGAGAATTGGATGTCAGTATCGAAAACGGAGAGTCTCCTCATGAATTAATGGCGCGTCAACAAGTCGCCTTGGATCATATGCTCGCTCAGACAGATGAAAAAAACATATTAGTCTGTATGCACGGTCGTGCTTTACGGATTATGCTTTGTCTAATGACTGGTGTCGATGCCCGTTATATGGATGATTTCCCGCATACAAATACTGCTTTATATAAATTGCTGTATGATAATGGTCAATTTGAGATTGTAGACCATTACAATACCGCACACTTAGAAGCATTGATAAATGAATAAAATTAGAGTTTCTGCCGTATCGTATACCAATACTTATCCATTTTTGAATGGAATACGTAAATCGAAAGTGATGGAGCAAATCGACTTGAGCGTCGATTATCCAAGTGCCTGTGCACAGAAAGTAATCGACGATCAAGCTGATATCGGGATTATACCGACAGCTGCCTTATTAAGTCTACCCGAGTACTATATTAATACCGATTTTTGTATCGGCACGGAAGGTGCTGTCGATTCTGTCTTTATTTTTGCCAATAAACCCATTGAAGAGGTAAAAACTTTACGTTTAGATAAGCAATCGCGCACTTCAAATGGTTTAGCACGTGTATTGATAAAAAATTATTGGAAAAAGGATGTGGAATTGATCGCTGATGAATCTATCGAGCCAGATGCCTATGTTTTAATTGGGGATCGTACTTTCGGTAAGAAGAATGCAATACCCTATGTTTATGATTTGGGGGAAGAGTGGTTTAATTTCACCGGACTTCCTTTCGCTTTTGCCTTATGGGTAAGTAACAAAAAACTTCCCGACTCTTTTGTAGAGGAATTCAATGAAGCTTTAGCGTATGGCGTTGAACATGCAACCGATGTGATAGCCGGTCTCCCAGAATTTGAGGACTTTGATTATACCAAATATCTGACAGAGCATCTTAATTTCCATTTGACAGCCAAGAAACGCGAAGCTGTACAATTGTATCTCCGGTATTTAAAAGAATTGGATTAACCCGGGGGTGCTTGGCCTGAACAGGAACGATGACATACCCTGAAAAATTTTAAATCAGAATCGCCAGGTAAGCCTTACACGGTATTGTGAAGGCTTACCTGGCGATTGATTTCCAAAGAAGAAAATACAAGAATTGAAGCCACCGTTTTACACTTGAATTCCAATTAACCAATGTTTTGGACCTTTAAGTACGTCCAATTTTTACTTTACGTCCTTTGATTTTTTGCCCATTTGCCTTGTTGATAATAAAAGGAGCAAGCTTTCTTTTAACGGCGACATAAGCGACCTTATCTTTCACTTCTATTATACCAATGTCGTCTTTTTCAACACCTTCCAAATGCAGGAGAAAACCTACAATGTCAATTTTATTGACTTTGTCTTTTCTTCCAGCACTAACATAAAGTGTGGCGAAAGGTGAATTTTCAGGAAGATCATAGTATTCGGGAAATTCCTCTTCAGGTATTTCCTCCGCTATATAGGGATACGCTTCTTCCGGCTTTAAGATGACATAGACATCACCCTTTGCCTGCATACGCGCAGTACGTCCATTGCGATGAATAAAGCCATCTTCTTTATGCGGTAGCTGATAATGAATAATGGCATCAACTTCGGGGATATCCAGCCCTCTTGCAGCCAAATCGGTCGTGATCAAAACATTGTTGGAATGATTACGGAATTTGAGAAGCGCCAGTTCACGATCTTGCTGTTCAAGTCCGCCATGAAAGGTGTCGTGAATAATATTGCGATTATCCAGTAGTTCGCTGATGTGATCGACGGCATCGCGATGGTTACAGAAGATAATCATTTTTTTCGTCCCAATCTTGCAGATAAGTTTTAGTAGTGCCTCCAATTTCTTTTGAACAGGGGCAACTACTTTTTTAATTGTAATGCGGGGTATATTTTGTGAATTATTCAAAAAATCGACAAGAATAGGCTCCTCTATCTGTGTAAAAGGCGGAATTGCATCCATCATCGTTGCAGAAGTCAATATCCGCGATCTGATGGCCGGTATATGTCGAATAATAAAATCCATTTGTTGCTGAAATCCCAGTTCCAACGATTTATCAAATTCGTCTAGCACGAGGGTATGAATACCGGAAGGATCAAAATTTCCTTCTTCGATATGTTGTTTTATGCGTCCTGGAGTTCCTATAATAATTCCGGGAGCATCCTTGAATTCATTTTTTTCAATACGGGTACTATGACCGCCATAGGCACAGGTGACTTTGTGGCCAGTGGCTACCTTGCGAAGCACTTGCTCTATCTGTAAGGCCAGTTCGCGGGTCGGCACTAAGATCAGTACTTGAACCTCCCGAACGATTTCCTTCAGTTGCTCTAAAATGAGCAATGAAAAGGCCAAGGTTTTGCCAGATCCTGTGGGTGAAAGTAAGATGAAATCATGATCTTTTTGGTACGATTCCACTACTTTTTCTTGCATCTCATTTAAGGATGAGATACCTAATTTATTTAAAATAGCTTCTAGCTGCATTCAGCAAAAATACAAAATACCGCTATTTTGAAAGGAACAAACTCGAATGAAAATTTTTTAGGCATTTTGTAATTAAAAAAACAAGGTAATCAGTCTATAAAAGATGATTACCTTGCCTTGATTTTTATCGGTATACTGAAACACGCGGTATAGTTGCCGAGTTATTAATTTTCCATAAGTATTGTTTTATAGGATATCAATACCTTCTTGTCTTAATGTTTCTTTTTTGTCCTCTTCCCAGATACTGACTTGGACTTCTCCAATATGTTGTTTTTTGAGCATAAACATACAGACACGGGATTGTCCGATTCCACCGCCCATAGATTCCGGCAATTGATCATTGAGAAGCATGCTATGGAAAGTCAGTTTGGATTTTTCAGTGCAATTTCTGATTTCCATCTGATGTGCCAAAGCGGTTTTATCGACGCGAATCCCCATGGAAGAAAGCTCAAAGGCTGAATTTAAGATGGGGTTCCATACGAGAATATCTCCATTCAATCCTTTGTGTCCAGCCTCATTTGCAGTACTCCAATCGTCGTAGTCTGCTGCGCGACCATCGTGTGCAACACCATTGCTGAGTGCCCCGCCGATACCATATAAAAATACTGCACCATATTCTTTTGTGATGGTATTTTCACGTTCTTTTGCAGTTAGATTAGGATATTTTTGCAGAAGTTCTTCTGCTGCAATAAATGTAATGGTTTCTGGAAGAATAGCTTTTATCTGTGGATACTTGCTTTCAACCTGTTGTTCTGTATAGCGTAATGCATCGTAAATTTTTAATACGGTATCTTTCAGTAAGGCCAAAGTACGTTGATCTTTATCGATTACTTTTTCCCAATCCCATTGGTCTACATATATCGAATGAATAGGGGTGTAATCTTCATCAGGACGCAGTGCTTTCATGTCGGTCACGATGCCTTCCCCGGGTAACATTTCAAGTTCTTTTAAACGGACTCTTTTCCATTTTGCCAATGAATGTACGACGACAGCCCTTTTTTCATTCAATGATTTAATCGGAAATGATACCGGGCGCTCAATTCCATTTAAGTCATCATTTAATCCTGTGCCGTCTAAAACCACCAAAGGCGATGAGATCGGAATTAAATTTAATGCTTTCTTTAGTTGTTGGACAAATGTATCTTTAACGAAGCTGATAGCAACTTCGGTATTTAAAAGTTTTCTTCCCTCCATATGAGTTAAATGAAATACCATGTGCGGATTGATACGCATGGTTTTATTTTTTATTCAGTTATTTCCTACAAAAGTATGAAAATATCACTGGTTAATCTGTTTGGTTGTGATTTTTAATATTTATCCATTAAAAAGTTGAAAAAATAAAAAAATTCTAACAAAATGAAGGTAGGTCAATATTTAATTATAAAACTAATAATTTGTTGGTGCAACTAAAAGTGTTTGGTTACTTACTAAAAGAGCCCTGAATATTTCAGGGCTCTTTTATTTATGGTGGATCGACGTGATTGATTAAACGGAGAAACTTTCGCCGCATGCACAGGTCCGGCTCGCATTAGGGTTATGGAATTCAAAACCTTTTCCGTTCAAACCATCGGAATAATCCAGTTCTGTACCTGCTAGGTATAAAAACGATTTTATATCCAAACAGACTTTCACGCCTTTATCTTCGAAAAATTGATCACCTTTTTTTTCTTCGTTATCGAAGTTCAGCTTATAACTCAAGCCCGAACAACCGCCACTTTCCACAGCAACACGCACAAAGTAATTGCTGTCATATTGCTCATCCTTCATGATTTCCTCGATACGAGTTTTTGCTTTGTCAGTAACTGTAATCATAGTAATATCCTTTGTATAGCACAAAGATACATACAATCTTGTTATATTTCGCCTGTTATAAAGTTTTTAGAATGTCATAAATTAATCGATCAGGCCAGCTTTGAAAAGTTGCCAGATGGGGGATTGATCGCGGATTTTGCGAACCGCATCTGTGACCAATTGAGCGCATTGTATAATATCCTCTTGAGTCGTAAATATGCTTAAGCTAAAGCGAATGGCCGACAATGCATCTTCTTTGGAAACATTCATAGCCATTAAAACATGGGACGGTTCTCTGGACCCGGTTACACAGGCTGAGCCCGAGGAAAGGGCCAAAGCAGGGCAGGCAGTCATTATTTCGCTGGCTAGGATGTGTTTAAAACTAATGTAACTGGTGTTGGGTAGGCGGGGTACATTTTTTCCATGAATGATGATTTCAGGAATATCACTTAAAAGTTCTTCCAATAGATCGCGGTTTCGTTCGACCGTATCATAAGATGCTGGATTAATCAGAGACAGGGCTTTTCCAAAGCCGACGATAGCTGGAACGTTGTATGTGCCGCCTCTAAATCCGCTTTCCTGACCACCACCTACAAGCAGCGGAGCAATCTGAATCGGCTTCGATTTTCGACGGATGTATAAGGCACCGATTCCCTTCGGGCCATGAAGTTTATGCGCGCTCAGGCATAAAAGGTCAATCGGGACTTTTTGTAGATCAATGTTGATTTTTCCAATAGCCTGCGTAGCGTCACAGAAAAATAAGATGTCTTTCTCCTTACAAATAGTGGCGATTTGAGTTAGCGATGTGCATACTCCTGTCTCGTTATTGGCCGCCATGATGCAAACGAGTATGGTCTGGGAGCTCATCGCATTTTTTAAATCGTCTATACGAATCATTCCTTGTGCATCGACGGGGAGATAGCTGATCTGCGCTCCTTTTTTCGTCAGTTGTTCACAGCAGCTTAATACAGCTTTGTGTTCTGTTGAAACGGTGATAATATGATTTCCCTTGGATTGATATTTGTCAAATATGCCACAGATTACGGTATTAATACTTTCTGTTGCACCTGAATTGAAAAATAGTTCTTTTGGTGAACAATTCAGTGCTTCAGCTATTTGCGCTTTAGCCAGTTGGACGGCGGCATTGGCTTCACGCCCCATTTGGTGATAGACACTCGATGCATTCGCATAGTTTTGGATGAAGTAGGGCGTCATGGTATTCCATACCTCATCCAAAATTCGCGTTGTTGCGTTGTTGTCCAAATAAATCATATCCTTCATCAGGATAAAGATAAGGATAATGAAGGTTATGCTGAAGCCTTCACATCAACTTCCTTTTTTTTGACATTTGGATCATATCTCAAGCCCGGGGTCAACCAATACATCAGTATGATACGGGAATAACGGTAGTTGAATGGCGACATTAAAACAACGCTCATGATAGCAACGGTTGCATAGAGTATAAAAGAAGAATCATTGCCTGTCAGGATATAGGTTGCCATACAAGCCGTAACCATTTCTGCAATGGAGAACGCATAGGTAACATACATGGCACCATAAAAATAACCTGGCTCACGCTCGTAACGAAGTCCACAGTATTCGCAATGGCTATTCATTTTTTGTACTTTAAGACCATAGGCAGGACCTTGGTACACATGGCCGATCCGGCATCTTGGACATTTCGCTTGCCATGCAGCTTTAAATTCAGATAATTCGTATTTAACCTCTTCCATAGTTATAGTTGTTTTCTGAACTCTTCTGGTGTGAGCCCAGCGGATTTTTTGAAAAATTTAGTAAAGTATGAGTTGTCATTGAATTGCAGCTCATCTGCAATCTCATTGATATTTAAGTTTCGATTGACCAATAGTCGCTTCGCTTCGAGTACAATCCGGTTTCGTATAATTTCACCTGCTGATTGTCCGATGTAGGATTTGCAGATCGCATTCAGATGATTGGGTGTGATAAATAACTGATCTGCGTACACACTGGGCAATTTGGTAGATCTGAATTGCTGTTCAACCAATTGCTGAAAACTATTGAATATTTTGTGATTATATGGCGTACTGTGCTCTTGATGATCTTTTTCTGTAGAAATTGAGATATACAATATAAATTGGAGCAGAAGTGTACGGATATAGTCTTCCGATTGACCTGCCGCTTTTGCGGAAGCAATTTGTTCAAGAATGTGAATAGCCTGCTTGCGAAATTGTTCCGCAATAACAAAAATAAGCTGCTCAATTTTACCCTGTAAGAAGCTGAAGCGTTCCAGGTAATCGGTTCTTAAGAGAAAAGACTGAAAATAGTCAATGGAAAAATTGACAACATAGCCTTCTTCGTCACCTGTAAAGTTCCAGGTATGAACTTGACCTGGTACCATAAAATAGATTTGATAAGGTTCAATGTTGTAATGATTGAAATCAATAATGTGTTCTCCTGAGCCCTTGGTGAATAGCACAAAATGGAAAAAATTATGTTTGTGAGGAAATACCATATCCTGATGCTTGATGATATATTCTTTTAGATCATCAATATGAATCGTTGTTTTGTTATTGAGATCAATGCTACAACTATCAATAATCGGAATGGTATTTTTTCTATTCATATAGCAAAATTACGCTAAATATTCTTTTAACAGTGGTGTTTATTTGGTCTTTTATGGTGTTTTTCAATGATTTTTATATTTTGATACGGTATACGATATGTTGGAACAATCCTTGTGCCTAGAGGTTTAAAATATATTTTACAACATGGAAAGTAATTTAAATAGTTTGGGGAGTAGATTTGGTCGTTTGACCGATATTGTCATTGAGTCTATTCCGGGGATTATAGGTGGAATTATCCTATTGATTCTTGGGAAATATGTGATCAATTTTGTAGATCGCTTATTACATAAACGTTTCGAAAAGAAGAATGTAGATCCCTCTATTCGGGCATTTATCTCCAGTATTGTAAAGATCGTCATGTGGGTGATGTTGCTCCTCACCGTCGCAAGTCAGATTGGAATACAGACAACTTCTTTTATTGCTGCTTTATCCGCCTTTGGGTTGGCCGTTGGTATGGCGCTGCAGGGAAGTCTGAGTAATTTTGCCGGCGGAGTGCTGATTTTGATGTTTAGACCATTTGAGGTAGGGGATTCCATCTCGAGTGCAAATGGTACCGCAGGTACTGTAGAACGGATTGATATCTTGTATTCCACTTTAATAGGCGATGATGGTGTACGTGTTTTTAGCCCAAATGGCCCTTTGGCCAATTCGGTTATTAAAAACTATACGAAAATTGTGCAACGCATGTTTGAATATACCATCAGTATCTCTTATGATAAAAATGTGAAAGAAGCGAAAGATATTATATTAAGAGTTCTCCATTCGAATGAAAATGTGTTGACAACTCCAGAGCCAACTGTTTTTATCAAAGAATTGGGAGACAGTGCCATGGTTTTAACCGTTCGTGCGTGGACGAAAAGAGAGCATTATGTCGCTGCTCGAAACTCAATGCAGGAAAAGATTATGTTGGAGCTGGAAAGGAACGATATTAGTTTATCTTCCAATCCGACACAGATTAGCATTGTTTCGAATTCAAGCGACCTAGGGACTGCAAAAGCTTAGTCCTGATCTGTTCCCAAGGCGTGTAAAAGGACAAAGTACCGGTAGGCAATGATAGCCTGCTGGTACTTTTTTAATTTCAAGGGATCCATCTTACCGTATTTTGGTAAGATGGCTTTATTTAAGCTGTTTAAAATCTGAAAAAATCTTCGTTTCATTGATATACCTCTTTATTGATAATCTGCGGCATTTTTTCGCCTTTAATTGCTGCCAGTAAGTTACTGGCGGCCATCATTGCCATATTATCCCGCGTTTCTTCTGTAGCAGACCCGATGTGTGGCAGTACACAGACATTTTCCATATTTAACAGTGGATTTTTCGGATCCATCGGTTCAGGATTTGTCACATCAAGTCCGGCACCCCATAGTTGGCCAGTCTCTAGAGCTTCTGTTAGATCTATTTCATTGACCAATCCGCCTCTGGCGGTATTAATCAATATAGCGGAGTTTTTCATGCGCGCAAATGTCATTTTGTCAAACCGGTTTTTAGTCTCCGCTGTCAACGCCGCATGGATTGAAAGGACATCGCTCCGCGTGAGCAGATCGTCGAAATTCACATATCGTGCGCCAAGAATTTGCTCTGCTTCCTCATTACGGCTCCGATTGTAATAGATAATATCCATGTTATACGCTGCTTTGGCTTTTCTCGCGAATTCAAAGCCAATTCGTCCCAGTCCATAAATACCCAGTGTTTTGTTGTTGAGCTCGATGCCTAGGTTTGCCGTTGGATCAAAACCTTTCCATTCGCCCTGCAAAATTCTCTTGTGGTTGAAAAATGCCTTCCGCGATACCGATAGCATTAAAAGGAATGCGACATCAGCTGTTGCTCCCGAAAGTATGCCTGGCGTATTGCTTACAGGTATTCCATGCTGTGTTGCGGCAGCGATATCCACATTGTCATAGCCGACACTCATGAGGGATAGGGCTTTAAGGTTTGGGCAGTTTTGGAAAAAATTAGCATCAAACTTTTGCATCCCACCATTCAGCACGTAATCGGCCTGTTGGCTCGCTTCGATAAGCTGCCTTTCGGATAGGGGATCAGCTGAATCGTGTATCGTTAGATCGTGACCGGCAGATTTTAATAAATCTATACCTTTTTGTGGTATTTTTTTAGTGATAAATATCTTCATGCAAATAGCTGTTCTTTAGCTTTCTTGTGATTGATTTTGGTAAACCAATTTGTGTTTTCTTCTAGTCAAAATTAATGATCACTCATCGCTATAACAACAAAAAAAACCATATTGTTGTTTCAATATGGCTCATTATTCTCTATTTTTTGAACTTTATTTTTTACGGAGTATGTAATCTAAAATAGCTTTACCCTTATCATCGGCAGAAATGGCAGAATTGGACAAGATGATAACGCCACTTTTTTTATCGGGCGATAAGGCTAGATAGGAGCTGCTTCCGGCAGTTCCTCCATTGTGCCAATAGACCGTTAGGTCGTCAATCAGGTTCATATGCCATGCGAGTCCCAAGTCGGTGTCTGGAGGCAGAAAAAAAGTAAACAATCTGGTATTTGCCATCGCATTTTCCAAGGGAGTCTGCGGCATTTTGAATTGCGCATTCGCAAATTTAAGCAGATCCTCGAGTGTCGATTTTAATCCGCCAGCGGGACCGAAAGCGTCAAATGACCAAGGAATCACTTCCTGGCCTTCTTTATTATATACTTTAAAAGTATCTTTTCTCTTAGGGTCTAATACTTGAAAGGTATTACTCATTTCAAGTGGTTTACAGATGATGTCTTTTACAAGCTGATCATAACTTTTTTTATAGATACTGCATATAATGTCTCCTAATACAGCGTAACCAAGGTTGCTGTACTCGTATTCTTCACCTGGATTTTTTTTGTTTTTAAAGCTTGCGAGGTAATTATAAAGTGCTTTTTTGTCGTATGTTTTGTAGGGGTCGTTTTCGTTAAATCCTTTGACTTTGTCAAGATTGTCAGGAAGTCTAGGTAAGCCAGAGGTATGATTGGCCAGCATTTGAAACGTTATTTTTGAAAGTTCTTCATTTTTCTTGAGTGTATCAGGAAGAAATAGCGCAATAGGCTGATCTAAGGTTATCGTTCCTTCTTCGACAAGATTTGACAAAAGTATAGCGGTAAAAACTTTACTTAACGAACCAATTTCATAGGTAGAAGTTTTTGTAGGCGCTGTTTGGTTGCCTTTGGCAGTCTCACCATAGAAATAGCTTTTTGTTTGTCCATTCTTTAGAATGCCAATTGCAAGTGATTGCGTATTTTGTTGTTTCAAATAAGCATTTGCAACAGAATCGACAAAAAGGTCGTCATTATCGACTGATTTCTGTGTGGCAGGTACCACAATAGTTTTTTCCACTTGAGGCTTGATTGCCAGAGGAGTGAATTTTAATGTATTGAATTTTAAGGTTGTGTCCGTTGCAAAAAGAACCTCATACGATTGGCTGTCGAAGTCCATCTGATAGGTTGCAAGCCCTTTTTCAAACTCTTTTATGGTTGAGCTTTTTACCCTTCCTAAGGGATAGAGTTCCTGTAGTACTTGCGTGAATTTGGCTAAGCTAAATTGTTGTTTGAAGGTGTCACTGGCCAAATTATAGGCGGAGTCTGTCATCTGGGAATTGATAAAAAATTCCAGCTTATTGTAAACTCCTTTATTGATCTGTTCTGCAGGATTCGTTTGGGCAAAGGAGTAAGATGTGATGCCCAGCAATACTATTGTAATAAAATGTTTCATAACGATTGATGGGCACAAATCTACGGAATGTTTAAATTCCAATCAATTGTTTTAATCGGGCATAGCCTGATTTACTGATATTGAGCTTTTCGCCTGATGTCAGTGCAGCAATATACGAATCCTTTTCATAAGGTTCCAATTTGGCCAACTGATCCACTTTAATGATAAAAGATCGGTGTATACGGACAAATTGATTCGGATCCAAAGATTTTTCAAAAAATGCCATTGTTTTATTTTTCAGGTACATGCCATCTTTGGTATGAATTTTAACATAGTCGTCATAAGACTCCAGGTATTTGACGGTATCAATCGGAATAATCTTGATCTGGGTGCCTGTTTTGACAACAATACGGTCGATTTTTGTTTCGTCCTGCGCTGTAAGCACTTCGTAGTTGGGTTGAACTTTTTTCTCAGGTGCGGAGTAGCTTGCTCTGAATTTTTCTAAAGCTTTTTTGAAACGTGTTGGTGATACTGGTTTTAATAGGTAATCCAAGGCGTTCTTTTCGAAAGCTTTCAAGGCGTATTCGTCAAAAGCGGTCGTAAAGATGACCGCCGGAGGGTCGTCAACGAGTTCAAGCATTTCAAATCCGGTCAATTTGGGCATTTGTACGTCCAGAAAAATTAAATCCGGTTCGTGCGTATGGATAGCCTTAACAGCTTCAAAGCCATCACCACATTCCGCCACAATGGATATATCGGCTTCATTTTTTAGGTAACCCGCAATAATGGAGCGTGCAAGGGGTTCATCATCGATAATTACGACTTTAATCATATTGAGGTATTTTTAGGGTGCTAATAAATATGTTGTCCTGAATTTGAGTTTCCAGTAGATCATTTCTTCCATAAAGGAGATATAATCTGCGTTGAATACTCGATAGTCCAAATCCAGTGCCTTTTTTTGGTTTTGACTGTTCTTCGGTATCGAATGGGTTGGTAATCTGGATCAGCAGTTGGCCATCATTCGAATGGCATTTTATTTTAATTTCTACTTGATCCGTTACATTATATAACCCGTGTTTAATCGCATTCTCCACCAGTGGCTGAATAATCATGGCAGGCAATCTATTGTTAAAAATTTCTTCTGAAGAAGAGATGGATGTATTGAGTCGATGACCGAAGCGTACTTTTTCAATATCGAGATAAAGTTGAAGGTGATCGAGTTCTTCTTCAAGTGTGATAATTTGATTATTTTCTTTTCTTAGTGTTCCTCTTAAAAAGTCCGATAGCTGGAACGTCATGTTTCGGGCTTCATCCGGATTGGCGCCAATAAGTGCTATAATGGAGTTGAGGCTATTGAAGAGGAAATGAGGCTGTAATTGTTGTCTTAGATTATACAGTTCGGCTTCCCGAAGTAAATTTTCGGATTCCTGCTTCCGTTTGATATTGTTGATATTGTCTTCCTGAATATTCCAGACAATGTTGATAATGGCAACAGAAGTCAAAATGAGGAAGTTAACGATGCCCCGATAAGGTAATGTTAAGTCCAGCAATGGGGTAAAGGTCGATTGGATAAAGTAACTCATCAAGAATCGGCTTAATGCGATGCTTATTGCGCCCATGATTAAACCGATGATGAGTACTTTCCAAATCTCCCGGGGTTGTGGGGTGTAGAAATTGAGTGCTGATGACATGCCATAGCAGCAAAACATCATCACCATACTGTTTATAAATGAATCCTTGAATGCAAGTTGCTGATCAAATCCAGAACGAAGCATCAATAGGTATTGTAATGCAAGATATCCGATAAATACGGATACACAGATAATGCCAATTAGTCGACTTTTAACACTGAGGAACAGCTTGCTTTTCATCTATTAAGCATTTTTTATGGTTAAATTACCTAAAATACAGGTGCCTGTTATATAGATTTTTTTATCTGTATCGGGGTTATAAATCGTTTGGAACCGACGGTCATCGACAGAGCCTAAGACCGAGGCGACGTTACTAAATACTGTCCAATGTGGGGGGATAATTATACGTGCGCTGCCAAACAATTGGAACGTATCGATCACAATTGGCTGCTGAATATCTGCTTTCGTTAAATCTAGCTCTACGCTTCCAAATACATTGGTCAAATTGCCCCCTCTAAAGTTTTTGGAATAAATGACTTTCTTTTGACCCGCAAAGATGCTGTTCAGATTGAGGTTGTCCTCAAATGACTGGTGAAAGGAACCTTTCTCTTTGTCGCCAAAAGCCTGCTGATTAGGCGAGGCTTGTTGGCTTGAACCGTATTGTTCATTAAATGGTCTTGATTCCTGATCCGTAATGTTGCTCTCAGTTGCGCCCTCTACAGGTACACTGACTCGCTTATCCCAGTCGTAAGAGCCTTGTGGCGGATTAGGGTAAGTTGGGGGAACCATCGGCGGTTTCCTTTTGCTCATGATAAAGTAGATCCCGAGCGAAATGATGATGATAGGGACCGTTACAGAACCAAAGTCTGTACGCATCATTCTTGAAATAAGGCTCGCTCCGCCTATGATCAATAGGATAATTGCCGATTTTTTCTGAAATTGGGAATTTATGCCAATGACCAATCCAATAATGATTAATATCGTTTGCCAGCCAAATAACCAATCCGGAAACCAGCTTCCTAAATTGAGGTTATTCAATAATAAGAATATACCTACGATGATCACAATTGCTCCTACAATATTGCGGCTATTATTGCTGTTTGGTATGATGGGTTCTTTTTCCATAATGTTTTTACTATTTATGACTCAAAGATAGAGGCACAAATATATTCTACATATTTGCTTTAGGTAATACAACTTATATTTTCGGTAAATGTAATGATTTCGTCGGTAAAAAATCTTGTTGTTTAATTTTTATCTAGCCTATGTTAGGAAGGGGAACTGCCATTTTTATGCGTAATTGTCTTTTTTTTTAATATTATTTGGTGTATTAAAATGAATTATTATATATTTATCAAAGATTAAGATTACTTTAAACTTAAATAACAACCAATGGGAGATTTTGAAAACAAAGAACGTGAAGAAGTTTTTTCAAAAAAGGTGAGAGCAGGTAAGCGTACTTATTTTTTTGATGTAAAAGCAACTCGATCGAACGATTACTACATTACTATCACAGAAAGCAAGAAACGCTTTGAGGATGGCCAGTTTATTAAGCATAAGATTTTCTTATATAAAGAAGATTTTGAAAAGTTCGCTGAGGGTTTGACAGATGTAGTTAATTACATCAAGTCTAATCAGGAAGTAATCGAGAAACGTTATGAGCCTAACTTTGATGATGCATACGCTGAAGAAGCGGGTGTTCGGTCAAAAGATGATTTTTCGTTCTAGTATTGTAGAGCGAAATCTGAATGAAAGAAAGAAATAAAAGCCACTGAAGTGGCTTTTTTTGTTGTTTTCTATATCCGATGTTGCACTTGGCGACCAAAGTGATGTTTACAATGGTATATTTCGCAGGAAATCATTTAGCACGGCATTGAATTTTTCGGGTTCCTCGAGATTCGGCAAGTGCCCGGATTCTTCAAACTCCATATAGCGGACGTCGGGTATATTTTCGATAAGGATATTTGTTTGTTCTTCGCTCATCATCTTGTCGTGTTTCCCTTTTATAATCAGTGTTGGGATAATAATGGTCTTCAACGAATGGGTTGTATCTGTTCGTGAAGCAAGAGCAAGTTGTGTCGCACAAATGCTGGCGACTTCATTTCTGCGAATACAGCTTTTGATGAGTTCAACAGCTTCGGGGTTTTCACGGATTGTTTTATCGTGAAATACATTCGCGATAAAGCCAATGGCAAACGGTCTTCTGCCATATTTTAATAGCGCCTGAATGGAATCAAAACGCTTTTGTTTGCTTTTGTTGTCGTCGGAAAGGGAATTCGTGTCACAGAGGATAAGTCCTTTGAGTTGTTGGCCGATCAGTTCATAGGTCCTGAGTGCAATGTAGCCGCCCATAGAAATTCCACAAAGGACGACATGATTGAGGTCGAGTTTACGAATAAATTCCACTAGATCTTTGGCAAAAACATCGACGGAGAAAAAACCATGTCCATTGGTGCTTAGTCCATGTCCGCGAACATCAATGGCGATGCCTGTATAATCTTCGTCGAGTTGCAGGAGCTGCTGTTTCCACGTGTTTTTGTTGAAGGGAAAACCATGGATGAAAATGACTGTTTTTGGAGCGGGGTATAATTTGCTGGGGCGAATATAATAGGAGATACTGATATCTCCGATGCGAATTTTACTGAGTTTTAATTCTCTTTTGCTCATGAATGCTAACATTTGTCAGTGTCTGAAAAAAAAAGTTGATATTTTAAATATAATATTATCAACGAGATAAAAGAAATGTTGTTGTATAAAGTTTAAAAAAGAGAAAAAATGTTTGTTAAATCGATAAATATAACGATATTTGCATCACCAAAACGGAAAAGGATAACAGATTTGTTTTGGTTGCCTAGCGCTCCTAGCTCAATTGGATAGAGCATCTGACTACGAATCAGAAGGTTAGGGGTTCGACTCCCTTGGTGCGCACGAATACAGGTTCTGTATCTTAAAAAGGCATTCCTAGCTCAATTGGATAGAGCATCTGACTACGAATCAGAAGGTTAGGGGTTCGACTCCCTTGGAGTGCACAAAGAAAAGCCAGTCAATTTGATTGGCTTTTTTGTTTTTATTAACGTTGTTGCAAAGCTGTCGATGGTAAAGGGAACTTCTTTTTGAAAAAAAATTTGTAAAAAAACGAATTCTGACTATATTTGCGTCACCAAAACACATGGGACAGAGTTCTAAACGTAATGGTTTATTGCGCTCCTAGCTCAATTGGATAGAGCATCTGACTACGGATCAGAAGGTTAGGGGTTCGACTCCCTTGGAGCGCACAACTGAAAAGCCTAGTCATCATCTGTGATTAGGCTTTTATTTTTTAACTCGTTTTAATTTCTTAAATAAAACTATGCTAAACCTTGTAATATTTGGCCCTCCGGGTGCAGGTAAGGGAACCCAATCTGCAAAGCTTATTGAAAAATATCAATTGGTTCATGTTTCAACTGGTGATATTTTTAGAGCACACATTAAAGGTCAAACGCCACTTGGTCAACAAGTGAGCCAGATTATTGCTGAGGGAAATTTAGTGCCAGATTCGATTACGATAGCAATGCTGGAAGAGGAAGTAAAGAAAAATCCGGATGCAAAAGGATTTATTTTTGATGGATTTCCTCGTACTGTTGCTCAAGCTGAAGCATTGGATGCTTTTTTAGAAGGTATCAATACATCAATCTCGGTCGTAATCGCACTGGATGTGAATGAGGATGAATTGAAAGCACGCATCGCTAAACGTAAGGAAATTTCTGGTCGTGCGGATGATGATGCGGATAAATTGGTGAAGCGTATCGATGAATATTTCACAAAGACGATTCATGTGTTGCCGTATTACGAGGCACAAGGCAAGCTTTCTAAAGTGAATGGTATCGGCGATATCGATTCTATCTTTAAAAGTTTGACTGATATCATCGATAATTATTAATTAAGATAAGTATTTTCTAGACTGTAATAAATTGTAATGGCGCAAGGTTCGAATTTTGTTGATTATGTGAAAGTGTGTTGTCGTTCTGGACATGGTGGGGCAGGTTCGGCTCATTTGCACCGTGACAAGCACACCGCTACTGGTGGACCCGATGGTGGTGACGGCGGTCGTGGCGGACATATTATACTGAAAGGAACGACTAATCTCTGGACGTTACTCCATTTAAAATATCGTAAACATATCATCGCGTCAAACGGTGAGTCTGGCGGTAGTTCTTTGCGTACCGGGGCAACCGGACGTGATGAGATCTTGGAAGTGCCACTGGGTACGATTGCAAAGGATGCGGAGACGGGAGAGGTATTGTTCGATATCACAGAAGACGGTGAAACCAGAATATTGGTTCCGGGTGGAAAAGGCGGGCTGGGCAATTGGCATTTTAAGTCGCCGACACAACAGACACCACGGTTTTCGCAACCTGGTCTTCCGGGGAAAGAGCAGTGGATGATTCTCGAATTGAAGGTTCTTGCTGATGTTGGATTGGTGGGATTCCCGAATGCAGGTAAATCAACGTTGTTGTCCGTGGTCTCTGCTGCGAAACCAGAAATCGCGAATTACCCCTTTACAACACTGGTGCCTAATTTGGGTATGGTAAGCTACCGGGATAACCGTTCTTTTGTTATGGCCGATATTCCGGGTATTATCGAAGGGGCTTCGGAAGGAAAGGGATTAGGGTATCGTTTCTTGCGGCATATCGAACGAAATTCTGTTTTGTTGTTTATGGTGCCGGCCGATACAGACCGGACAATCCGGGAGGAGTACGCCATTCTATTGAATGAACTGACTGCATATAATCCCGAGTTGGCAGATAAACCTAAATTGCTGGCTATTACCAAGTCTGATATGCTCGATGAGGAGCTGGAGAAGGAAATGGAGCTGGAGCTGCCGGAAAATGTACCCTATATTTTCATTTCGTCGGTGACCGGTAAAAATATATTGCCATTGAAAGATATGATCTGGAAAGCAATCAACTCTTAAGTTTAAATACATAAACAGAAAAGGCGCCTTTTCTGTTTATGTTAACTACGAATTTCTATCCTTAAACTTTCATTGCCCCCAGTTTTAGTGGTAACGGCAACTGGCTGATTTAAGAAACGCATTACAACTGACTCATTCAGCCACCAACTTATCCCTAATCCCAATTTTCAATTAGTTTTTAGTCAGTATTTATTCACTGTTTATTCAGTCTTCACTGAGCAAGCACTGAACAAGCACTGAACGAACACCGAACAAGCACTGTTAAAAAGACGAATTTGATTCCTCCGTATTTCTAATTTTCTGCAACTAAAAATTAAAAGAAAAAAGGAAGAAGCTGCGATTACGAAGCAAAAAGATCGCTGTTCTGTAATAATAGGTCATTTTAACGGGAAGATGAACTAGCGCACAGCATTGTGCTCCAAAAAATGTATGTTTTTTAAGTTTTTTTATTAATTTCAACCTATTATTTAATCCCTGATGGACGACTGTTTTTCAGTTCCATCGCCAAACTAAATCTAAATGAAAACAGAAGACGAAAAGTATTGTGTAGAGTGCGGTAAGTTAATCAATATCAAGGCGGAGGTGTGCCCATTTTGTGGTGTGAGACAGCCTATTTTTTATGCTAACCAACCTTTTCAACAGCAAAACAACACCTTTCAGGATGACAGGTGGTTACCAGCACTGTTATTTTGTTTTTTTCTCGGCCCTTTTGGAGCGCATCGATTCTACTTGGGGCAAATTGGTACTGCTGTTATTCAGCTGCTTACCTTGGGGGGATGTGGTATCTGGTATCTAATCGATTTGATTATGATTATTGTCGGAAAATATAAAGATGCCAACGGTAATTATATCAAGAGTCCAATTAACAATAATTAATGATTTCGCTCGTCCTGAAATACCATAAATGTCATTGGATATATTCGTTGGTGCTAGGGTATTTCGGGATTGCCATTGGCTCTTATCTTTTTACAGATATCCATATCCTTATTCCCTGTCTTTGGAAGAGTATCAGTGGTTCTGATTGTCCCGGTTGTGGGTTAACAAGAGCCTTTATCGCCTTGCTGCGGATGGAATGGCAAGAAGCTTGGTTAGAAAACCCGCTGATTTATATGCTTGTCCCATTATTGACTGTGCTGATTTTGAGGGACTTTATTCGGTTTCGGGAAGTCCAATCAATGGAAGGATAAAAAAATAAAAAATGTTTTCACTTTATAAGTGATATGTCGTAACTTTGTCTCCCGTGAAAATTAAAGTAGAGTCTTTACTGGTAGGTGCCTTAGGAAACGGTTTGTCAATCGTAATGATGCATTGTTAATTGATATTTAGCCCATTTGAGGGCTTTTTTTATATCCAGTCAAGAAGGCTTTAAAATTCATAAAAGTAAGGATACACATTTTTATAATATTACATCGATAATGACCAACTACAGCAAATTGCCTGCAATTTTAGTTTTAGAAGATGGTACAGTTTATCACGGTAAAGCCGCTGGTAAAATTGGTACGACTACTGGGGAGATCTGTTTTAATACAGGAACAACCGGTTATCAAGAGATTTTTACAGATCCATCTTATTTTGGACAAATCATGGTAACGACCAATGCGCATATTGGTAACTATGGTATTGATGCGGATGATACCGAATCAAATCAAATTCAGATTGCTGGATTAGTTTGTAAAAACTATAACATCAACTACAGCCGCAAAATGGCTGATGAATCGATCCAAAGCTACTTTGAGGAAGGAAATTTAGTTGGTATTTCTGATGTGGATACCCGTTCATTAGTGCGCCATATTCGTGATAAGGGGGCGATGAATGCGATTATTTCTTCAGAAACATTGGATGTTGAAGAATTAAAACGTCAATTGGCGGAGGTTCCTTCAATGGATGGTCTGGAATTGTCTTCGAAAGTAACGACAGCTGAGCCTTATTTCTTCGGTAATGAAAATGCTTCGTTGCGTGTTGCAGTTTTGGATTTGGGAATCAAGAAAAATATCTTGCGCAATTTTGAGGCTCGTGATGTATATACAAAGGTTTTTCCTGCGAAGACAACATTTGAAGAAATGGAGCAGTGGAATCCGGATGGTTATTTCATTTCCAATGGTCCTGGCGATCCAGCACCGATGGATTATGCTATCGAGACTGTAAAAGCTATTTTAAACGCAAATAAACCGATGTTTGGTATTTGCTTAGGTCACCAGATTTTAGCATTGGCAAATGGCATCCGCACAAGCAAGTTGCATAATGGACACCGTGGTATCAACCACCCCGTGAAGAACATTATCGCCAACCGTTGTGAAATTACGTCGCAGAACCACGGTTTTGGAGTTGTGGCTGAAGATATCCAAAATTCTGAGAACGTCGAAATTACACACGTCAATTTGAACGATCAGTCTATTGAAGGTATCCGTATCAAAGGACAGAAAGCATTTTCGGTGCAATATCATCCAGAATCATCACCGGGTCCACATGACTCGCGCTACTTGTTTGATGATTTTGTAGCAATGATCAAAAACTAAATTGCACAATATTCTATAAAAAACCCTTCAGATTTTGAAGGGTTTTTTATTGTTTTTAGTTGAACAGTTATGCCGATGGAGCATATTTTATTTCATAATAAATAGGGGAATAAATACATTTTTTATTATATTTGATTGTGAAAAATGTCTGTAGATAAGAGTGTGTCTTATCTACACTAAGTAATGAAAATAAATTATAGTCTAATAAAGAGATGAGTTTAATTATCGATGTTCATGCGCGTCAAATTTTGGATTCGCGCGGTAACCCTACAATTGAGGTAGATGTTACTACACAAAATGGTTTTGTTGGTCGTGCAGCTGTTCCTTCAGGTGCTTCAACTGGTATTCACGAAGCAGTAGAATTACGTGATGGTGACAAGTCAAAATATCTAGGAAAAGGTGTTTTGAAAGCTGTTGAGAATGTAAACACTAAAATTGCAAAAGCGCTAGAAGGTGTAGATGTTTTCGAGCAAAATGCCATCGATAAAATCATGATTGATTTAGACGGTAGCGAAAATAAAGGAAACTTAGGCGCAAATGCTATTTTAGGAGTTTCTTTAGCTGTAGCGAAAGCTGCTGCACAAGAGTCACGTCAACCATTATACCGTTATATCGGTGGTGTAAATGCGAACACGTTACCTATTCCTATGATGAATATCATCAATGGTGGTTCACACTCTGATGCACCTATCGCATTTCAGGAATTTATGATCATGCCTGTGGGTGCGCCTTCATTCTCTGAGGCTTTGCGTTGGGGTACTGAGGTTTTCCATACGTTGAAAAAAATCTTACATGACAGAGGTCTTTCAACTGCAGTAGGTGATGAAGGTGGTTTCGCGCCAACTTTTGAAGGTACTGAGGATGCCATCGAAACAGTTTTGAAAGCGATTGAAATTGCCGGTTACAAACCTGGTCAAGATGTTTGTTTAGCGTTGGATTGTGCTTCTTCTGAGTTCTACAAAGATGGTAAATACGATTATACTAAATTTGAAGGTGATAAAGGAGCTGTGCGTTCTAGCGAAGAGCAAGCAAGCTATTTGGCTGAATTAACAGCTAAATACCCTATTATTTCTATAGAAGATGGTATGGCTGAAGATGATTGGGCTGGTTGGAAAACATTGACTGACAAAATCGGTGACCATGTTCAATTAGTAGGTGATGATCTTTTTGTTACCAATACAAAACGTCTTCAACAAGGAATCGATACTCATACAGCAAACTCAATTTTAGTGAAAGTAAACCAAATTGGTTCATTGACTGAAACAATCAATGCGGTTACTTTAGCTCAAAATTCTGGTTACACTTCTGTGATGTCACACCGTTCGGGCGAGACTGAAGATGCGACTATCGCTGACTTAGCTGTAGCACTGAACTGCGGTCAGATTAAAACTGGTTCTGCTTCACGTTCTGATCGTATGGCTAAATACAACCAATTGTTACGTATTGAGGAGGAATTGGGTGGTAATGCACGTTTCATCGGTAAAAACTTTAAATACGCTAAAAAATAAGCGAAAGCTTATTTTTTATATAAAAAGCCGAAGTATTTTCTACTTCGGCTTTTTTTGTGGGCAAAATATGCTGAATGATTTTTTCTATAGTTGGCTTTAGCACCGGAACTGATATCCTGTCTTAGAATAATGTATTTCCTGTGTTTTTGTTGGGATAGGTTAGATCCAAGTCGAATGTTGTATTCAGTTTTTTGATAAAATGTGTTGCCAGTAATGGCGATTCTATCTCAATATTCTGGTGGATAAAGAAATACAGTTTTTGCAACCCGTTTTCGCGCCATAGTTTCAGCACATCGATCCATTGATCTAGGCGATCGTAATCTGACGCGTGGTTGGCACCTACATACCGTATAAAAGCAGTCGGTGTGGTTAAGCGCATATGGAGCATGTCTCTACGGCCTGCGGTATCGACCAGTACGTTGGTCACGTTGGTTTCCTCCAGCAGCGCATAGAGTTCTTTTGTTACTTCGGGTTTGGAAAACCAATCTTTATTTCGTACCTCTAAGGCTAGAGGGACTTCTTTTGGCCAGTCATGAAGAAATAGTTTTAGACGGGCCATATCCTTTGGACTATAATTGTCGTGCATCTGTAAAAAGGCCATTCCTAGTTTCTCATCGAAATGAACAATGGAATCTGTAAACAACTTCACTTTATCACCCGTATTTAATAATCTGCTAAAATGGCTGATGGATTGTGGTATTTTAGGGAAGAACTTGAAGTTAGCAGGTGTTTTCTTTTTCCAGGTCTCTACCTGGTCTATGCCAGGTGAATTGTAGAATGTAGCATTGAGTTCAACGCTGTTAAACTGTGTGGAGTAATAAGCAAGTTCGTCTTTTGTACCTCTGGGATAAAAGCCTTTTAAATCTTGTTTATTCCATTTTGCACAACCTACATATACATCAAAAGGCTTGTCATTTTTGAAATGCTGCAATAGGTTTAAAGTTTCTGCTGGAGTAGGGGGAAGGGTAAAGTCGATTTCCTCAGGATGTTCTACTTGGCCGAATTTCATATTAGTTTTTTCTGACCATGTATACGGTGTTTAGTCGGTTGTTGGCCCCGAGGTTCAGCGCATTGAAATCGCTTTGATTTAGGATGTGCATCGACTGTAGACCAAGATCAATGAGAATAACACCAAGAATGAGACCCCAATAGGTATAGCCAAAGAGGGTAAATAATAACCAGCTGAATAACATCAATAAGATCGCATATAAGATGATTTTTGCTTTGCCTATATAAATGGTTAGTTTATTGACAAAAGCAGCGGCAAGCGCACCACAGGCACCTACGAGACCAAAGGCTCCTGCAGTTGCGGGGCCATCAAAAAAAGGTGGGGCCGAAAGATGGAAAACAAGCGTTGTAAAAAATGCGGAAAAAGCCCCAAATCCCATAGCTCCACGAAATGCAGCCAACTGTAATACAGGTTGTTTTCTGGCAAAGTTCCAGACTGATCGCATCAATTCCTGGTAAGAACCTTTAAAATTAGGCAGCACCTCTGGTAGCTTGATTGCTATGGCGATGGCTGTAATGACCATAATTGCTGAGGCTATCCAGTACATTTCGCGCCATCCGAAATAGGAGCCGACAAACCCGCTTACAACTCTAGATAGTAATATACCGATCAGCAGGCCCGACATGACCATTCCGATCGCTGAAGCCTGCTTTTCTTTGCTCGCAAGCTCAGCGGCCATGGGCACAAAAACCTGCGGAATAACGGAGGTGAAACCTATCAGAAAGCTGAATAGCAGGATCGATAGGATAGAAGTGGACATGGCCATACCGACTAAAGAAAAAATAATGAAAAAGAAATCGATCAAGATCATTTTTTTTCGCTTAAACATATCCCCTAAGGGGACGATCAGTAACAGGCCAAAGGCATATCCGATCTGCGTTAACATGGCCGAATTACTGACCATGGCCTCGTCAATATGTAGGTCTTTGGCAATCAGGTCCAATAGTGGTTGATTGTAATAATTATTGGCGACAACCAAGCCTGTGGCGATGGTCATCAGCCACAAGGTTGCTTTGGATATTTCGTTTTCGGAATCTATTGTTTGCGACATGAGCGACTAATGTAATTCATCCCAGAGATCCTGAAATTTCTGTTTCAATGCTGCAACTTCCTGTTCCAATTGTCCAATTCGTTCGAGTAAGGTCTGGTCGTTCGAGGAGCTGCCTGCAGGAACGCTATTTTCATACGCTTCCAGGTTGATATCTCCTAATAAATGAATATAGCGGACTTCTTTATGCCCTATTTGTTTAGGCAGGGACTTCAAGTAGCCTTCTTGTGCCAATTTTTCCAATTGTTCATTGATTTCGCCCAATGATTCAAATTCATAAAGTCTTCCAGAGTTTGAATTAATTTCCCCGGCGGTCATTGGTCCTCTGAGTAGTAATAAGCAAACAATGGTTAATTCGGAAGGAACCAGTGGAAATTGTATGGCAAAATTGTGTTTATACTTTGTTACGCGAGATCCTCCGCCAACAACTGTCGAGATTAAGCCCTTTTTCTTTAATATATCCAATGTAGCGATAATATCTTCTTCTGTATATTGTACAACCGGTTTGCGGGAAGTTTTTTGGTTGCAAGCAGCTTGTAAGCTGTTGATCGTCATCGGATAATATTCTGGGGTTACTTTTGATTTTTCGATTAGTGAGCCTAGCACACGTTGTTCCATGGCAGACAATTGGGGCAAATTAGTTGTTTCCATTTATTTTCAAGAATATAAATTTATGATCGAATGCAAGTATGCTGTTATGGCAACATAACATTGGCTTGCCGGATTGTTCCTTCTCAAAGATGCCCTTTTTCTCCTATAACTCCAAAAGATCTTTTTCTTATCTTCGCATGAGTAATATTAGATTTAAGGTGCTTAAGATAGCTTTTCGTTCAGAATTTGTTCACCCTGTCAAAGAGGGGCATCGTTTTCCGATGCTGAAATACGAGTTGATTCCTTTACAGTTAAAACATGAGGGGATGGCGGACGAGTCTAATTTTTTCAGTCCTGAACTTGCGAGCTTTGAATCATGTTGCCTGGTGCATGATCCAGTCTATGTCAAACAGCTATTTGATTTGACCCTAGATACTAAAATGATCCGAAGAATAGGTTTTCCGTTGAGCCAAAGTCTTGTTGATCGGGAACGTTATATTTTGGAGGGAGCAATTCAAAGTGCTAAATATGCCCTTGAGTATGGTGTTGCTTTTAGCATCGCCGGGGGGACGCATCATGCAGGTTATGATTTTGGCGAAGGCTTCTGTTTGATGAATGATCAAGCTACTGCAGCGGGCTATTTGCTGAAGCACAGATACGCTAGCCGCATCCTCATCATAGACCTTGATGTGCATCAAGGAAATGGTACTGCCCATATTTTTGAGGGGCATAAACAGGTATTTACTTTTTCTATGCATGGCGAGAAAAATTATCCATTTGTAAAACAGCGTTCTTATCTGGATATTGGCTTAGCAGATAACATTCGGGATCAGGAATATCTGGTATTATTGGAAGATAGTTTATCCGATTTGTTTAGGCGGATTGAACCAGATTTTGTTTTTTACCAGGCCGGTATGGATATATTGAAAACAGATAAACTGGGGAAATTAGGTTTAAGTCCCGAGACCTGCAGCCGACGGGATGAATTGGTCTTTCAGATGTGCCATGGATACAATATTCCGGTTCAGGTGAGTATGGGGGGAGGGTATTCTCCCGAAATTAAAGATATTGTCAATGCACATTGTCAGACTTTTAAAATAGCAATAGATTTATATAATTTATAAGATAAGAATATGTTTTTTCACCAAGATGCGACGTTCGAAGCATTGTCTGTTCATCGTGTGGGCAATAAGGCACAAGATGAATTTTATATTTTGTCAGATGCACCTGTTTCTCTTGAAGGAGATGAAGTGTTACCTGGATTGTTGATGCAGTATTTTATGAGTCCTTTTGCGAAGGTGAATGAGGTATACCGCCTATATCATCCTAATGAAGAGTTGGAGCTCAATGAAGTTTTTTATTTTGTAAGACAATATTTTAGAGAGCAGCTTCCATTTCACGATTTCTCACAACAGATTTCAAAACACCTTTATGAAGTATCTACCCATCCAAAAATAAAGGGGGGCGAGGTGTATATTGTTGCCTTAAAGAATGTTCAGATAGAAGGAGAGGAACATGATGCCATTGGTATATTCAAATCCGAAAATAAGGAGACCTATCTGAAAGTGTATCCGGAACAAGGAGCTTTTATGCTGGAATATGAGCAGGAGGCGATCAATATCAATAAACTGGACAAAGGCTGTATTATTATCAATGTAGAAGAAGAAGAAGGTTATAAGGTGCTGGTTCTCGATCAGACAAATCGTCAACAGGAGGCGGTGTATTGGAAGGATGAATTTTTACAACTGCGCGTCCGGAATGACAATTTCAATCAGACAGGTAATTATCTAAAAGTGTATAAAAACTTTGTTCAGGAAAAATTAGACGAGACGTTTGAATTGGAAAAAGCGGATAAGATTGATTTGATGAACAAATCAATGAATTACTTTAAGGAAAAGGAAACTTTTGTTCAAGAGGAATTTGAAGAACAGGTATTGGGTAATCCACAGGCGATAGCGTTATTCCAGGATTTTAAAGCTGATTTTGAAGATGAATTTGACTCTCCATTTCAGGCTAGTTTTGAAATTGCAGATAAAGCCGTGAAGAAGATGGAATCTTCCTACAAATCTGTGTTAAAGCTCGATAAGAATTTCCATATCTATGTTCATGGTAAGCGTGAGTATCTTGAGAAAGGTTATGATGAGGATAAGGGCATGAATTACTATAAGGTTTATTTTGAGAACGAAAGTTAATCATTTTATATTCTATTGAATGGAAAAGCGCGATAGAATAGTTGGTTTCACCGCTGTATTACTTCTAATTGGGATTTTTCTTACTTCTTTGATCGAGAGAAATAGCCAGTGGATTGAAGTATTCTATGCGCGAGGTTTTTACCGCTTTTATAGTTATGTGCCAAGAATTATTTTTGGCAATATTCCTTTTAGCTTAGGCGATCTATTCTATGTCACAGTGGTTATATTTGTGTTCTATTTAGCGGTTAAACTGATCGGAAATTTATGGAGGGGAAGATGGAAGGCGTCTTTTCGCTCGCTTTTGTTTATCATCAATCTGATATTAGGGCTCTATTTTTTCTTTTACCTCTCATGGGGTTTGAATTATTACCGTAAACCAATTAGTACAAATGTACAATTGCAAGTTGATAGCTTAAAGCTGGCCGACTATCTTGTCGTATTGAATAGATTTCTGGATAGTACAAATAGTTTACGGGAAACTGTGGATCCATCGCAGTGGGAAGAGCATAAAGATTCAATTCAAGAGGACTTGAATAATTGGGTAGGACAGGATACGACTTTCGGAGATTTCCTGTCAAGCGGGCACATCGGAGCAAAATCTCCGCTAAATAGTAAAATAGTTTCTCTTTTTGGGGTTTCAGGCTATTTTAATCCATTTACACACGAATCACAGGTTAATACTGTAATGCCTGTAACCTTTATCCCCTTTACAACGGTACACGAACTTGCACACCAGCAAGGGATTGGTTTTGAAGATGAGGCAAATTTTATTGCTTTTGTGCGCTTAGAGCAACATCCCCAAGCTTTTTATCGATACTCAGCTTATCTACAGACGACGCTTTATATGCTACGTGAACTTCAGCACATGTATCCTGATTTAGGAAAAGATTATAAGAGAAGATTAAGTGTGAAAGTATTGAACGATATGGAAAAAGAAAGGTATTTCTGGAGTCAGTATACGGGTTGGGTTGACGATGTGATGGGAATATTTTATAATCAGTACCTGAAACACAACAATCAACAGGAAGGCATCGCGCGATATGATCGGATGACTCGATTAGTATTGGCCTACGAACTTAAAAGAAGAGGATGTAGGTAATAAAATATAGAAATGATAAAAAAGCCGTATTATAGAAGAATAATACGGCTTTTTATGATTTAATAATATTCTTATTGCGTTGAAATAAGTTCAAATGTTCCCTCAGTTCCAGGGCTTCCAGAATAAATCTGTCCCTGAGGCAAGCCTCTCAATCCGGTGGGAGCGGTTTTAATCCGATCATAGATGTTTCTCAACTCTGTGTTTGCATTGACGGCTCGACCGCCTGCTGCTACATCACCATAAATATAATTAGTAGCTTTCTTATTTGTTGTTTGCGGTTTTATACTTCCGTCAATTAAATTGACTTTGACTTTTCCCCCATTTCCATTCGGAAAGGTTTTAGTCCCATTGAAAGCGTCATCTCCTTTTGCAATGATATATAGGGAACCCAATTTTTGGAAATTAGCATTGATGTCAAAGTTGGCACCATTATTCTTTCCATCGGTCCCATAAATCGTTGCTTTATTTCCAATTTCAGCATAACCAATGGTTAGTTTTACATTTTTCTTGCCGTAGAATGATAGGGCAGAATTATCTTTCATGATCAAGGTATCAATATGCATAACAACCGTAGAGTCCCTGCTATCGATATTTTTTTTTGCCTTTTTGCCAATTTCCAGTTTAGAAATATGTTGTGTTTCTTGTGCTTTTCCTGTTAAGGCCATTGCAAAGCAAAGAAAAAAGCCTAGAATAATTTTAGATTTCATAAAGCTTTAATTAATTGTGACTACTAGTGTTTGACAAATTAAAGGCAAAAGAGTTTAAATTTTAGCGAGATATTTTACGATCAATTTGGCCGTTTTTTCCGAAGCACCAGGAGAACCTAGCTTTTCTGCCAGAATATCATAGTTTTCCATCACACTTGCTCTATGCTCTTTATTATTGATCAGTTCTCCTACTTCATAGGAAATATCGTATGCAGTACAGTCCTCCTGAATCAATTCCCTCACTGAGAGGAAATTATTAATTAGATTCACTAATGAGATAAATTTGACTTTGATGACTATTTTTGCTATCCATATCGATATTGGATTGGCTTTATAGACAACAACCTGAGGTACTTTGAGTATGCCTGTTTCAAGTGTGGCCGTTCCACTTGTAACGACAGCTGCATCTGCGTTATGGAGAATATCGTAGGTTTGATCAAAGATTACTGGAATATCAATACCTTTAAAGAACTGCTTGTAATAGGTTTCTTCAAAATTTGGGGCGCCCGCAATGACAAATTGATGGACGGGAAAGAAAAAGGGGAGTTCTGCCATGATTGGAAGGAGGCTTGCAATTTCCATCTCCCGGCTCCCTGGTAAAAGTGCGATAAGCGGTTTTTCTGAAAAGCCGTGCTGCTCTCTAAATTTTGGATTGAAATTATAGTTTGAAATTGCATCTAATAGTGGGTTGCCCACGTAATCAACCGGCATGCGCCACTTTTTGTAAAAGTCGACCTCAAAAGGAAGAATACAAAACATATGGTCGACGATACGTTTGATTTTCTTTACACGTCCCTGGTTCCAAGCCCACACTTTAGGGGAAATATAATAGCATGTTTTGATTCCATGCTTTTTTGCAAAATCAGCAATTTTCAGATTAAAACCAGGGAAATCTATCAGAATAACAGCGTCCGGTTTTTCTTTTAGCAGATCATTTTTGACAAGTTTGAGATTCTTTGATATCTTATGCAGGTTTTTCAAAACTTCGATAAAGCCCATAAAAGCCATTTCTGAAGTGTGTATCAGCGCTTTTTTCCCAGTCTCTGCTTGCATAAGATTTCCTCCAACGATTTGGAAAGTCGCATGAGGGTCTTCAATTTTTAACGCTTTAATAAGATTGGCACCGTGTAGGTCCCCTGAAGTTTCACCTGCAATAAGATAGTATTTCATATGTCAATGATTTATTCTTTAATGATCATATGGAATATCCTTTTTATCGTTAAAACTGCGTTTAGTCTCACGAAAGGATATTTCATTGAAATGATCGTTTTTGAACTGTTAAAGATAAGATTATTCTAGGTATATGATGACTTTGAACATATTATTCCATATCTTTAATTAAAGAAGTTCAACTTTTGAAGAAAATATCCTAAGTATAAAAGCTAAATAGTATTTTTGTCTTATGCAACGATTGTGGTCTTTAATAAGAAATAAGTATTTGTTAGCCGCTTTGGCTTTTCTCGTGTGGATGTTATTTTTTGATCGAAATGACTTTGCCACGCAGTATAGCTATCAAAAGCAAAAAGCAAATTTAGAGAGTGAGCGATCTTTCTATCTGAAGGAAAATGCGGCGATCATTAAAACAATTAATGATATTCGATCAAATCCGCAGGAAGTACAGCGTATTGCGCGTGAGAAGTATAAGATGAAAAAGGATAATGAGGATATTTATGTTATTTCTAAAGTGGCACCTAAAGAAAATCCTTAATATTACGGTATAGACTAAAAATAAAACAGCGGCCATCATGTTTACATGACGGCCGCTGTTATAAAAAGTATATAGATATGGGTATTTTAATTTGCAGCTTGAGCGACTAAACCAATGTATAACGGCTTCTTCTCATCATTTGCTTTCCCGATGAGTATCAACGAATAATAATAACCTTCTGCCAATTTAATATCGCTACGTGTTGCAATGGTCTTGCCTGTTTTATCACGAGCTGTGACAGTGAATGTACCACTCTTTTGAGCGATAAATCCCTCGTGAGCACTTGCCGAATTCTGAGTTTCCTTTGCTCTATTTGTCCATTCTGAAGGAGAAGTCTGATCGCCTATTTTTAAGCTAACCATATCTGTACCTTCAGCAAAATTAAAGAAGCGTAAACCGGTCTCCGTATTTTTAATATCCTTATTAATTCTATCCGTAGTGATTACTTGTATGGGTTTGGTTTTAGTTCCAAATAAAAAGGATGTATATATGGTGCTATCTTTGATTGTAACCGTTGTATCTGTTAAGACGCTGTTATATTCGGCAGAAATTGCTATTTTACGTGCTCCCGTAAATAAGCCTACTTGTGCATAACTTTTGAATCCCAATGGATAATTGGGGTTTTGAAGTGCTCCTCCGTCTGCGTAATAAATAACTGCATTAGCATCGCTATAGCCGTTAACCATCGTAAATAATGCACCAGGAATTGGTTGATCATCATTATCTTTTAGGCAGCTTGTTAGAAAGAAAGCAGCTAATGCAATAGCAATAAAATTAAAAAATCTATAGTTTTTCATAACCGTGTAATATTAAAATCTATTTTTTTTGTGTGAAACACATTGCGCTTGTGTTTTCTATTATACGGAGATAAGACACACTTTGCTACAGCAATCTGCGAAAATAATAAAAATTGTGGTTTTATTGTTATTAGTAAACCTAGTATAAAGATTCTTTTATTAATTGAGATTAAGAGGTGATATTATAAAGATTATAAAAAAAAAAGCCAGTAAGCATGATAAATAATGCTTACTGGCCGATATATTTTAATAGTAAATCCTTAATATTTGTATACCGGAACCATTACGATTTCAAAGTTATTATTGTAAACTTTATTAAAGTTGGATAATGAATATACATTTTTAGCTGTTGCTTTGATGTCATCTTGCTCTGCTGAGTAAAAAGGTGGCGGGCCTGGATTTCTTGGATTAGTACCTTCCCTCCTTGTAGCCACGTGATTTACATATTTTGTAGCAGATTCTCTTCTTGCCTTGGTCTTAAGATCTACTATAAATGAATTTATCTGAGTATCTTCCAGTTTGTTTCCAGAAATTAGTACTGCGTCGCCAAAACTAACTAGAGCATCACCTATAAAATCATTTTCTTGTGTTCTTTGAACGGTAGATGTTACTTCTTGAACTTTTTCAGCAGAGGCTCCAAATTTAAGTCCTATTTTTTTCAATATCCCTGTAGCAGGTTCTATGGAAAAATTAGTAGCAAATTTGGTAGAAACTTTTTCGCTGTCAATATAAGTAGTTGCTTTGTCATTTTCTCTTACTGATATTTTCCAGGTGTAACCCATATGTTGTAGATTCCACTCCTTAATTGGAATGTTACAGTAATAGTATTTTGGTAAAACTTCCTTAAAAGTATAAACAGTGGTGTAATCGCCGAGTCTAGGATTTCCATAACCTTGTGTCGTATACTGTACATCAAAGAGTTCTATTGCTGGAATTGAGAGAACTTGTGAAATTGCTGATCCGCCACCTTGTACATCACTGGTGACAACATCTATCTGTACGTCGAAGTTACCTTCTGTCCACATTTTGGCAGTAGAATAAACCTGTTCGCTAGTAGTGATCGTAAAATTTGTATTATAAGTTGGATCTCCTTCATCTTGTATTATACTTAATGCGCTTGGATTAATTTTTATTGCCATTATACTTTCAGTCATTGTTTGGTTTAAGCCTCCCTTCGCGTCTGGAGTATTTTCTAAATTATAATAGATATAATCTCTTTGCCAACCTCCATTTTGTGGCAAAAATTTGTTATAGGCATCTGTTAAAATTTGTGATGTTTCAAAATAATAAGGAGCGTCAAATGAATTGGAAGCTGTATTTGCTGAAGCCAACCTAGCTGCAGATGCGTTTAACTTTGAAATCGATTCTGCTTTAGCTTCCGAATAGGGCTTAGTTGGATTATTTATGCCATCATAAGCTTCATGGACGAATTCGAGCTGAGTTGTACTTAACGGTGACTTGCTTGATGCTTTTATCCCAGCGCCACGCTTTCTTATTCTTTCGTTATTTTTCACTACTAAGGTGGGGAACCCAGGGACTTGTCCGTTCTTTAAGGTCATACTCTTTTCACCATTTAAATACATGTCCACATCTGTGTTATTTACATAACCAATCATCGGTATTTGGTTTTCAGTGGACCAATTGTGGGGAGTAAAACTATCATTTGGTAATGTCGGGACAAGGACTGTGATTGTAGGAAGTTCTGTTTCAATTTTTGTAATGGCACCTTTGAAAGTTTCATTTTCAATTAAAATATCCCTGAATGTTTTATTGTCAGCTATTTTTTCGTTTTTGCATAATTCATATATAACATCAAAGTCGTTATCTTTCTGTTTTAATGCTTCGGCCTTAATAAAGTCTCTTAGAGGCTTATTTTTGTTTACTGCCTTGGACAGAATTATTGAAAAGGTTTGCAGATTGGATTTCTCAGTCGAACTCTCCGTATTGACCATATTTTCGGATTGATTTTGTATATCTTTTTTACAAGAAATGTTTAAAACGAATACAGAAAGAGGGAGAATTAAAAGGCTTTTATTCATATATATTATTTATTTTTTGTAATTAAATTTTGCTTCTTATTTATCTAAAATTAAGTTTTGTGTTTTATTATTAATACTACACAAATGTGTAGATTTTTTAATAATATTATTTCTTTTAGAGGTTTGTTTTTTAATGTGTTTATGAGAGATTAATGTAGATGTCCATGGACGGGAGAAAAACATCATGTTTCGCACTGATGACATCCTTCATGGGAATATCAACAAAAATGTTATACGATAGCGGATTAAGAGAGTTTTCGCCGAACCATAAGCTTGTATTAAAGAATCCTAGAAGTTGACCAATATTTTCTGAACCACCCTAAAAATAAAGTAGTTAAAGCCGGAAAAAAGTAAACTGCATTATATTATACTTGGACTATAAGGCCGAGGTTAGATGAAGAATAGTATGTGGAGAAAATATCCATAAGATCTGGTATTTAGTTGAACAGGGAATAACAGCACAAAATTATTTATTCGCTGTATGAGTATATCAAATTACTACATTTAACATAGCTTTTACAAACGAATCTATGGTGACAATCAATATTACGCTGTGTGCTGACGCATTCAATTTAAAGATGATCAATTAATGGAAGATCTCTGTTTTCTATATTCATACGAAATAGCATAGACATATTATTGAAGTCAAAATTCGAGAAAAAAGTCAAAACTAAAAGCATAATTTTAAAACTTGCCAATATAAAGTCGTTTCACAATTTAGTTTTCTACATTATTCTGAAATAATGATCTCAGTTTGACGTCTTCTTTCTATTGACAATTTAAAAGTCTCTGCTCTAAAATGATGTCATGCTATTGAACGGGGCGACACATATGTTGTTCACAATGACGGTGGTCGAGCTGAGTACTGATGAGGTGCCTCCGAGTCCGGTGGTAGCCAAATCGGCATACATCATTGTTGGTATTTCGATGTATCAGGTGATTAACGGGGACTTCTATCCGCTCAAGAACAACCCTTATAATGCCATGACATCGTCGAGGTGGATAAACCTTAGCAGATGATCAGGACAAGACATACCCTCAAGCTCCTCCGGATTATGGGACTGAGAGAACAAATGGCTCGATCACATATGATGGAGAGCACATCTGCTATATTATTGAGCTACCCGACCGGAATAACATCAAGCGGATCAGCTGCATCCCGATCAGTCATTACAGCAGATCGGTATGACGAATGCGCTAAACCGCGAAGGAATCTTGATCCACGCGGCGAACAATACTGAGAAGGAGCTGCTTGATTGCATTGCTCCAGTGACAGCACCGACAGGTGAAGGATAGGGTACCGGAAATGGAATGGCCCTAGCCAAGCTGAAAACACTGGTCTATTGCCATTGGGATATAGGGATCAAGTGTATTTGAGTATTCGGTAAGTCATTGGGGGGGCAGTAATAGACTATGGCTTTTTTTTGTGTCATCTTTAAGTTCTCCAGCTATATGAATCAAACTCGCTAAGCTCGGACAGTAATTCATATCAACGCCAGATCCCGTCAACGCTTGACAGTCAGAAAGCTATATTTTCTATTCTTTCTCCCTTCTTGTTTATTTAAAAGTGGTGTTGGGACTATTGAAAACGTAAAAAGTATGAAAAAAATCTTAACAAAATAGGGCAGGTGCTGCAGCTGGGGCTGGTGGCTTCTGTCAAACTACCGGGTAAGGTAGAGAATATATTAAAGTATGTGGCTCTTGGATTAGGGATACTGGAGACAAGATTGGATGCTGAGGCGGACGGCAGCAAGGCTCCGCCGGAAGTAAAAGATCGCCTGCTGGAGTAGAATGGTGCTGATGATATCCTGAAAAGGAGTGTGGACGATGAAAGTAAATGATATCCTTATCTCGGCTATCAGTGGTACAATTTGTTCGATTTGGGCCAGTGTCTCACTTGGCGACGCGTTGTAAACAGCCTTGACGGCGGTTTTGGGTGTCTTAGTCAGTTTCGCAACGAGCAGGTTATTGGGATATCTCTCTGGTAGAAAGAGGAATACCCCCTAGCTTGTATTCTTGAAATCATTTTGCTGAGGCGGATTCTATTCCTATTCTGATTAGTGCTATGTTGTAGAACAAGGCCACTTCTTGACCTAATCAAAAAATATTGATAATTTTGAAATATGAACAATAGAATCAAAAGAATTGCGAAAGGGATGTTTGAGCAGTTCAGGCACCGTAAGATTACGGAGTCCGAGTTTGTGCAGGCGGAGGCAAAAGCTAGGAATCTAGGGAGCTATATGGATGATTTCAATGTATTGATTGCGATGTGCAGGGATACAATTATAGGAAAGTATAAAATGGATAAATGGAATCTATCGATTATTATTGGAACGATTGTGTATGTTGTTTCGCCGATTGATGCAATTCCTGATTTTATTCTGGTCGGTGGATGGATTGATGATGTGGCTATTGTTGGTTATGCAATTCGTAAACTCAGTACAGAAATGGAACAGTACAAGCGTTCCAAATATGTCTGTGAAAACTAAAAAATAAAAAAAGGTACTGTTATAAATTCCAAATATTTAGACAAAAAAGTATTTTTGTATTCTAAAGAAGTTCAGCTACTGAACTATCTTGCGTAGTCTCGGTTTTCGGATCGAGACTACCTCTTTGGTAGTTTTCAATAAATTCAGTATCGTTTTTCCAAAGCGTATAAATCAACACTAAGAGTTTCCGCTGTATTGCCACCTATCCAATCATTTTCGATGCCTTATTGTTTTTATTGATTCTGATATAAGTTTCTTTTAATGCTTCATTTTACCTACAGGCCACCATCGCTGGGAAATAATGTGCATTTCTGATATATCTGTTTCCTTTCTTGGAGATCCTAGTCTTGCCTTTAATCGAGGTGCCAGATTCTCTTTGCACTACATCATAGCCGGAATAGCTAACCAATTGTTTTGAACTATGAATTTGCTCAAAACCCATTGTTTCAGCTAATATCGTTGCTACCGTAATCAATCCTACACCTTTTATCGTCAAAACCTTTCTGACATGCTCCTTCAGTACATCTTCCTTTTCGATAGCTTTCTTAATTTCTTTCAGGCATCTTTCGATTTCCTTATCTATCTCAGTAATGAGTTTTTTGTTGCTCTTGGTAATAAATACTTGGATATCATGTGCGCAGTCCTTGCTGTGACTAATATTGCCAAGTGTTGTCTTTTGTTCCTGAAGTTGAACATAGTAACGAGTTAGATTCATGAGCTGCAAGAGTGCGCTTGGTGGTGGGGACCACAACTTATGAACTCTCTCAATACCAAACTGACTTAGAATTCGCGCATCAACTGCATCTGTTTTTGTTTTCACATTAAGACTAGAGAAATAGTGTTTTGAGGTTTTGGGAAGCACAACATGAACCCTTTTTTTGATTTTGTATAGATGGTGGGCTAGGTTCTCATAATAAACGCCTGTGGCTTCCATGAGGAATACTAGCTCCGAATCTGATACAATCAGACCTTTCACCCAACGTAATAATTGATCGAAGCCTTTACTATCATTACCAAAGTCCAGGACCTTTGAGAACGTTAATTTGCCATCTTCCGCCTGTTGACATAAACAAGCTGTAAAGGTTGATTTTGAGACATCTATCCCAATGCATTGCTTTCTAATAGCCATAATTAAGAATTTAAATCATATCGACTCAATTCTCCTTCGTCTATCCTTTTGTTTTATTCAAGCTCGCTTCGCGGCCCTAAGTACTGTTCAGACTCCTGAGAATAAAATCGTGTGGGCGAAACCTTTTTTACGGTATAACTCAAAGTTTACCTAGCCACTTCTGGCCTCACACGAACAGCCAATATATTTTGCATAACAACAATATAATGACCTTTTTAAAATTCTCAGTAAAAATAAAAGCTACTTTTTAAAGGTAGCTTTTTTTATAAATTGTGGAAATACGCTTAGTGTTTAAAGTGCCTAAAACCTGTCGTTACCATGGAAATTCCTTTTTCGTTAGCCATGTCTATTGATAGTTGATCTTTGATTGAACCACCAGGTTGTAATACCGCCGCGATACCAGCTTCTGAAGCAATTTCCACACAATCTGGGAAAGGGAAGAAGGCATCCGATGCCATCGCACAGCCTTTAAGGTCAAAACCGAAAGAAATAGCCTTTTCAATAGCTTGTTTCAATGCATCTACACGAGAAGTTTGTCCTACACCTGAAGCTAACAATGTGCCATTTTTAGCAAATACGATTGTATTTGATTTGGTGTGTTTTACAATTTTGTTCGCAAAATAAAGATCCTCCAGTTGTTCTGCAGTTGGCTGTACATGTGTTACTGTAACCATTTGTTCAGGTCCTTCAATCGTATTGTCTTTATCTTGAAGAATGACGCCGTTCAATAAAGTTTTGAACTGTTGTCCTGGCAATGTAACCTCTTTACGAACCAAAATAATTCTGTTTTTCTTTGCGGTAAGTATAGCAATCGCTTCTTCAGAATAAGAAGGTGCAATCAACACTTCGAAGAATAATTTATTAATTTCTTCAGCTGTAGAAGCATCAACTTGACCATTCGTTATTAAAACTCCACCGAAAGCTGAAACCGGATCACAGGCTAAAGCATCTAACCAAGCTTGTTTGATTGTTGACCGTGAGGCAACCCCACAAGCATTTGTGTGTTTTAAGATCGCGAATGTAGGCTCTGTGAACTCATCAATCAAAGCAACGGCAGCATCAACATCAACCAAGTTGTTGTATGATAGTTCTTTACCGTTTAATTTGTAAAACATTTTGTCCAAATCGCCGAAGAAAACTCCTTTTTGATGCGGATTTTCACCATAACGTAACACTTGTGCTTTTTGCTCAGATTGTTTAAATACCTGAAGTGGATTTTCTTGATTGAAATAGTTAAAGATTGCTGTATCGTAGTGTGAAGACGTATTGAATGCACGTTTAGCAAATTCTTTACGTTGCTCCAATGAAGTGGAACCTTCCTGGTTTGCTAATATTTCTTCCAACGCTTTGTAATCATTTTTGGAAGAGATAATAACGACATCGTTAAAGTTTTTAGCGGCTGCGCGTATCAATGAAATTCCACCGATATCTATTTTTTCGATTATATCTTGCTCGGCTGCACCGGAAGCAACAGTTTCTTCAAATGGGTACAAATCCACAATAACCAAATCGATCTCAGGTATTTCATACTGAGCAAGCTGTTGTTGATCCGACTCAAGCGGGCGGCGTGCCAAAATACCGCCAAATACTTTTGGATGCAAGGTTTTTACACGACCTCCTAAAATAGAAGGGTAGCTGGTGAGGTCTTCAACTGGAACAACATCTATACCTAAATCTTTGATAAATGTTTCTGTTCCGCCAGTGGAATAGAAAGTAACACCGTATTTGTTTAATAATTCAACTAAAGGAGCGAGGCCGTCTTTATAATAGACTGAAACCAATGCATTTTTAATCTTTACAGGATGGTTCATTATGATGGATTTGTTTCGTGGCGCAAAGATAGGTATTTAAAATTTTGATATCAATAAATCAAGTACTTTAAAAATAAAGGAGAATCTATTTGTTAGACTCTCCTTTCTAAATCTTTTTAATTTATACCAAATTGAGCTTTAATTTAAGCTCTTCAGAAATTTGATTGGTTATATCCCAAATGGGTTCTGGCTCATCGGTATTATTAAATATGACCTGATCACAAGTATCCTTGTATGGTAATAGATACTCATTGTAGGATGGGAGCACATGATTCACCCATTTGTACATGACGTCGTCCTCAAAGTAGCCCCGTTCAACTAAATCGCGGTGTAAGCGTCGTCTTAATGCAATATCCTGATCAGCGCTTAAGAATATTTTATGATTGATTAAATTATTCACTTCCGTATAATAGAAAATAAAGAGGCCTTCAATAATTAAAATCGGTGCCGGTTTAATTTCTAATATTTTTGGTGTTAATGAAGGGTTGTTAAATGTATACTCTTCTTTATAGATGGTCTCACCGTTAAAAAGTGCCTTGATATCTTTATAAAAAGCGTCTCTGTCGATTGACGTCGGAATATCGAAATTATATAGCTTATTTTCTTCCTGAGTTTTGGTATTGGCAGGAATGTAATAATCATCTTGGGATATTAAAGTGACCTCATCTGGGTTAAAATGTTTTAAAAAACTATTTAAAAAAAAAGTCTTCCCAGAGCCACTACTTCCGGCAATTCCTATGACATACGGTTTGTTATTCATTCTTATTGTGCTATAAAAGCTATTTTATTTTGTTAATTTTCTAGCGGTAATCCGTATGCAATTTCAACTTGAAAGCGTTTGTCAAGTGCGCCTATACTTGCTGCAGCGGACTTTGATAACACCACAATTGCATTTTGGTTTTCAGCATTATCATTGAATTTACCGACCACTTTTGCATAAGTAACACTTTTTGTCATGGGGTTGGTAATTTTTAGAATGGTACCTACGGGAGCGCTTTTATGGAGTGCAAGGTTGCTGGTGCCCTGAGACGAAAGTCCATCAATCCACACACCGATTCCTCGTTCGGATTTTTCGCGTATTCCGTAGCGGTTTGTTGAAATTTGATTTTCTTCTTTATCATCATCGTCGGTAGAATCCGGCGTTACAATCTCGATTCCTTTAGGTTCAACCAATTTTGGTCTTTCTGGGGGCAGTGGCTGATTTGGAATCAAAAGCTTCATTCCACCACTAATAATGTTATTTTTTAAGTTGTTCGCTTTTTTGATATCTTCAACAGAAATACTGAATCTTTTCGATATGGCATAAAGTGTCTCTTTCTCACCAACAATATATTCAGTGAAACCCTCTTGCTGTTGTGGGTTACGAGAATTTGGCACTACTTTATTGCCGTGGTCATTGGTAATGGCCGATTTCGCTTTTCGACCAGTCGGAATTTTGACAATCTGACCAAGATTTAATGTTCCATTGCCGTTGATTTGGGTCAACTGGCCTACTGTTGTTTTATATTTTTTACTTAGCTGGTAATAATTATCTCCTTTTTCAATTTTGAAGAGAACGTATTCTTCTCCATTGACGACTTCAGTTCCAACTGAGTCAGGGATAAAATTTGTCCTTAAGGAAGTTGAACTTTTTGCTTCAACTTGTTGAATAGCTAATATCGCGATGGATAGAATAGCTATCTTTTTATATGTCTTTAATTCGAATAAAACTTTCATATATTTTGCAATTATACTAAATACGAAACAAACTCCCGTTTATTATCTGTCAAAAGGAATATTTGTTCGTGAATAAGAAAATAGATGTTGAAGAACTTTAGTCCTAGTTTGGAAACTGCAAGAGTAGTTGCTGTTATTTTTTCTTTTGTGGATTGCACTAACCTGATTTGATAACAATTATCTTTGTCTTTTTCATAGAAAACCCAAATAAAGTGGTCATTTACCCTATTAATCCAGATCTCGCCATCAATTGGGAAGTCCTTCAAAAAAAGGGGTATTTCACCATTGTAGATGATAGGATAGACGAGCGCACTGGCATAAGGTTTAATGGAATTCTCATTTTTGCTTTCAATCACCATCGTTTGGAGATTCAAAAATAGTTGTAATCCCTCTGCTATTACTTTGGGTCTAATAAGTAGTCCTTGGTCAACCATATTGATAAAAGTATAGTTGAACCAGGTTTCTTGTTGTTGTGGATTGTAACAATTGATTAGTTGTATGCCTGCATCAATTGGTGAATTATGCGCAATCTTCTTTAGTATCAATTTTTTACATTGGATTCCGCCTAATACCCATTCTTTGGCAATTGCCTTGAAGTCCCGTAAAACGTAAGTTCCTTCAAAAGTAATCACATTAAAATAGGGCAGGGTATCATCTGGATTTCTTGTCTCTACCGCAATCAATTTATTCTCCGCATCGATTTCGATCCGCCAAATCGGGTATGTAAAAATGAAATTGAATGCTTTTGAAATTGTGTGATTCGCCATGTAATTTTCAACCAAGAGGGCAAATTTACTAAAAGCTTTTAAATTATGGTTGCTGGGATGGTGATTAATGAAAAACGTCCAGACAAGCTGGACGTTTTTTCTGAGAAAAGGATCTCTTAAAATTTAGAGCCAATTGTCAATACCACATTGGTTCGTTGATTTTTTATATTGGCTATTGGACTTGTATTGCCAAAGTACTGTTCATCTATAAGGTAAGGTCTTTCTTCATATTTTATGGCATTATAAGCTCCTGTCAAATCAATATACATTCCCCGACCGAGTTTCGCACCAATACCTAAAGAAGCCGTATAGTTGGTATAATCTACATCTTTATAAGGATTGCCACTATAATTGAAACCAGCTCGACCACTTAATACATTATCAAATAAAACTTCACCACCGATTCGCGCATTAAATGCACCTTGGTAAGTATCTTTAATGTTTTGGTTCATGTTCTTTTCTAAACTTTTACTGTAGTTGCCAACATCTTTAAAACGCATGGCGGCATAATCTACCCATTCAACATCTGCGGTTATTAATCCTCTTGAAAAAACTTGACTAGCACCTACAGACAATTTATAGGGTGTATTCATATTGTATTCCAGGTAACTATGTCCTGCGTCATCACTGGTTCTGTATTCCTTGAAAGATTTATCTTCATCCCGATTAAAATAGCGGAATTCCGAATTGCTATAAGTTTCATCCCGAATACTCATAAATGTTGGCGACTTGGCTGTAAAGCCCATACTGAAAGTAGGTGTGAACTTATAGATTACCCCTAGTTTGAAATCTACACCTGTACCATCAGTTACTTGTATATAGTCATCAAATAACTCATAATCCTTGCCAAGAATTTTATTTTTTTCGACGTTTTTTGGATCTAAATATTCAGAACCTGGATTACGTTTTGCCAAATTTTCGGCGTTCAATGTTTTTCCATATTCAGTATACCAACTTGAATTGTCATAACTATAGGCTGTAAATCCTAAAGCTGCCCCCAAATATAATTTGTTGCTATAGTTTGCACCAAAAGATAATACAGATTCGGATTTACTGCCTTTTTCCAAAATAGAATTTACCTGATCAAAGCCATCCTTTCCATTAAAATTATCAAAGTCAGTAATAGGGAAATATCTTCCGTTATTGCCTGTTTCTTTATCAAATAATAAAGAGTTATTATAAACTTCCTGGCCCCAGCCATTCATACCGCCAGGTGACGATAGCTGGTCAGAATAAGCGTCAGAGATCGAACTTGTGTTATTTACTCCTCGATATTCTAGCAGATTATTATAGACATAATTGCGATTATAAGCAATACCGACATTGAAATTTAACCAGCCTTTATCTAAGTTGCCTCCGTTGCGATAAGTTGGCAAGTGAAAAACAATTCCAGCATTATCCAAGTTGAAATTATTCTTACTGCTATTTGAATTTTGGCCAAAATAGTCGGTTTTATTTTTATTGTTAAGGTATCTGGCTGTTACCGATACGTCAGACTGATTGAAGTAGCCCAAGCCGGCGGGGTTACTCGTAATCGAACTAATATCTCCACCTAATGCGGTAGAAGCGTTTCCCATGGCTTTAAAACGAGCTGTTCCACCATTGTCCCCTTGGGAAAATAAAAGTACATCTTTCGTATATTGCGCTTGAGTAGTCCCTGCTGCACCTAAAACGAATGCAGTTCCAAAAAGTAATTTTTTGATTGTCATATGCTGAAATGTCGTCAATAATAATCAGTAGCATACAAAATGTTGTATGCTACTGTTCAAATGCTTTTAACTATCGAGTACGTCCTCCACTTGATCTTGAGCTACCGCCTCCGGAGAAACCTCCACCCGAAGATCTAGAACTACCACCTCCAGAGAAACCACCACTAGAAGAGCGGGATGAACCACTATCATAGCTTCTTGTTGGAGGCGTATAGGTTGGTCTTGACGTCGAGCTTGGGTTGCTAGAACGTGTTTCCATGGAACGGCTCATCGGACGAGATACCTCCCCAGAGCTTGTGCGTGACCGCGTGCCATTATTATAGTAGCCACCTGTACTGCGTGTACTATTCGGGTAGGAACCGTTTACTCGCTCGGATGTTCTTGAACGCGTACCGTCTGAATAACCCCTGTTTGATATGCCATCGGAAGTTCTTGTTCTTCCTCCTGTTCTATCGTATGATGAACTACGCGATGAAACTGAACCATCCGTATTTCTCGATCTGCCAGTTACAGATGTGATTCTTCCTCTCGAATCACGCGCTACGCCAGTGCGATCATATCCGCCGGAATTTCGGGCAACGCCGTTACGGTCATACCCGCCTGAAGTCCGGGTTCTTGATGATGAACTTCGCGTATTATAGTTATCTCTGTATACAGATCTACTTGAAGCGTAACGAGGTCTCGAATTGCCCCAATAACCACCACCCCAGTATCCATTTCCGTACCAGCCTGATCCCCAGTAGCCACCGCCATACCAGCCACCCCAAGGTCTATAGCCTCCATACCAAGGAGATCCCCAGCCCCAGCTAGATCCCCAACCCCATCCAAGGCCGATCGACCACGATGATCCCCAACCAGAGTTCCATCCCCAGCCCATTCCAAATGATGGTCCGTATCCGTACCAACCACCGAAGCCATAGCCATACCATGGGTCAAAAAATGGGTCGAAATAGGTCATCCCTGGAGTTGCGTAATAAAAACGGTTGATACGATTAGCGTATTCGAGATCTTCATAGGAATCACTGTTGTAATCCTGATCGGAATATTCATCATCATAATAACCACCTTGTGCCTGTCCATTTGGTTGGGCCTGATCTGCATCCGTGTAATAATAATCTGGGCTTTGGTAAACCTTTTGTCTCGCTTGCCCACTATTGCCATAGACATCGTCGCCATAGATTTGCCTACTCGTACCGCAGGAACCCAGCATGAACGCTCCTGTTATGGCAAGTGCTCCGATAAATAATCTATTTTTTTTCATAATATCCTAAATCGTTATTTTCGATTATACAGCCTTATTTACTATCTTAGACGCAAATTTCTCGACGGGGTTTAATCGAAGTAATCAAAAATACAAATATTTTTTATTGAACGCTTTTCGTATTAGAATTGCAGACGAGATTTAACGTAAGAATGTTACAATAATTTATCAATTTCATATGAGTAAAGGAATAACAAGTCGTGCAGAAGATTATTCGCAATGGTATAATGAGCTTGTGATCAAAGCTGATCTCGCTGAAAATTCAGCTGTACGAGGCTGTATGGTGATTAAACCATACGGATACGCTATCTGGGAAAGAATGCAAGCAATCTTAGACAAAAGATTTAAAGAAACAGGTCATAGCAATGCTTATTTCCCTTTATTCATTCCCAAGTCGTTTTTTTCTAAAGAAGCAGCCCATGTGGAAGGTTTTGCTACTGAATGTGCAGTGGTAACACATTATAGATTAAAAAATGATGGCACAGGTAAGATTGTTGTGGATGAGGAGGCGAAGCTCGAAGAAGAGTTGATTGTACGTCCGACTTCCGAAACGATTATATGGAATACCTACCGCGGATGGATTGAGTCTTATCGTGATCTTCCAATTTTGGTGAACCAATGGGCGAACGTAGTACGCTGGGAAATGCGTACGCGCCTTTTCTTGCGTACAGCGGAATTTTTATGGCAGGAAGGACACACAGCTCATGCAACAAAAGAGGAAGCCATCGCTGAAACAGAACGCATGCTGGATGTCTATGCGGAGTTTGCGGAGAATATTTTAGCTGTACCCGTTGTTCGTGGTAGAAAAACCGAAAACGAACGTTTTGCAGGCGCCTTGGATACTTATTGTATTGAAGCATTGATGCAAGATGGAAAAGCATTACAAGCAGGAACCTCTCATTTTCTTGGCCAAAACTTTGCAAAGGCGTTTGACGTGAAATTTACGTCTAAAGAAGGAAAATTGGAGCATGTTTGGGCAACTTCTTGGGGTGTTTCTACGCGTTTGATGGGTGCATTGATTATGGCACACTCGGACGATCAGGGATTGGTATTGCCACCAAAATTGGCACCAATTCAAGTTGTTATCGTTCCGATTTTTAAGACGGAAGAAGAAAAAGCACAGATTGATGGGTTTGTGAATCAGTTGACAAATGAGTTGAAGATAAAAGATATTTCTGTAAAATATGACGATCGGGATACACAGCGTCCTGGTTTTAAATTTGCAGAATGGGAATTAAAAGGTGTCCCTGTACGTGTAGCTGTTGGCGCAAGAGATATGCAAAACGGTACTGTAGAGTTGGCGCGTCGCGATACACAAACGAAAGAAACTGTTGCTCAGGAAGGTTTAGCGGGTACTATTGCACAGCTGCTAGATACAATACAGGAAAATATATACCAAAAGGCTTTAAACTTCAGAACATCTCATTTTACGGAGGTTAATTCTTATGATGAGTTTAAAGAAGTGTTGGAAGGAAAAGGTGGGTTTATCTCTTGTCACTGGGATGGAACAACAGAAACAGAAAAACGTGTCAAAGAAGAAACCAAGGCAACGATTCGTTGTATTCCTTTGGACGCGAAAGAAGAGGAAGGTATCTGTATCTTTACTGGAAAACCTTCGAATAGACGCGTGCTTTTTGCTAAAGCTTATTAATAGTTTCGTCGTATGAAGATACTCATTTTGGGATGCGGTTGGCTCGCAGAGTCTTTTGCGATACACATGAAGCGTCAAGGCCATGAGGTTTGGGCAAGTACGACAACATATGAAAAATACCATCGGCTTAAAGCTGATGGTATTTTTTCGTTTATCCTAGACTTTGATTGTGAAAGCTTTCCAGAAAAGGCCGATTTACCTGATCAATTTGACTTCGTATTGAACAGTATACCCGCAAGTCAGAAAAATAGTTTAACGGTTATTGAAAACAGATTTTCAAACATCAAATTATTTTTTGGTCATATTACATGGAGAAAACAGGTTTTCTTGAGTTCTATTGGGATCTATCCAGACAAAGATGTTGTATTTGATGAGTCCTATGCTGATACAGCAGAGCTTTCGTCAAAACTCTTCCTCGCGGAGAAGTGTATGTTGGGATTGGCTCATACCATTGTTTATCGTTTAGGAGGTCTATTTGGTAAAAATCGTGTTTTTGCCAAATATTTTTCCGAACGTATCTGTACGACAGGGGAGCAGCCAGCCAATTTTGTTCATATCGACGATGCGGTCAAGCTAATAGAGGAGGCATCTTGCCATTTGCTAAGACATGCTATTTATAATGTTGTTGCACCCTTACATCCAAAGAAAATGGATGTTATTCTAGCCTCGGCAAAAAAATATGGCTATGCTTTGCCGCTAGCATTCGAAGCCACGGATGCCGTTCAAAAAATCGTTAGCGGAAAATTACTTCAAGAGGAATTGGAATATCAGTTTATCTTACCGGATCCTTTGCAATTTTGATTTATTTCTATTTGAAAAGAAAAATGAATTTGTGATTATCAAGGTGAAAAAATTAAATAATTTCATTATTTTAACCTTAATTCTACTGAGGGAAATTTAAGTAGAATGTCATATTTGTTGAAATTTATCGATATCGAAGGATATTTTCCAGATATCGACATATTCCTTTAAACAAACCGATAATAGATTTAGTATTTTAACAGCTTATTATAATAGAGCCATGACAAATGTAGAGAGACATCAATATATCTTAAAACAATTAAAGGAAGTCGGCGTAGTTCAAGTAATTGATCTATGTGAGGAATTGGGTGTTTCCTCCGTGACCATTCGGAAAGATTTGACCTTGTTGGAAGATAGCGGATTGTTGTTTAGAACGCATGGCGGGGCAACACAGTATAATCCTTATACGACTGACCGTACCGTATTCGAAAAAGAGAAGCTTCGTTCGGACGATAAGAGTAGAATAGGTAAAAAGGCCGCTGAAATGATCGAAGAAAATGATTCAATTATTATTGCTTCAGGGACAACCATGCAGTCGCTGGCGAAGCAGATTGTTCCTAAAGGGAATATTACCGTAGTAACATCTGCATTGAATGTCGCTATGGAATTAATAAAATATCCTTCGGTTGAAATCATGCAGATGGGAGGGACACTTCGTAAAACGTCTACATCTGTAACTGGAAAATATGCGGAAAATTTATTGCAGGATTTTTATTGCAGTAAATTGTTTTTGGGGGTAGATGGGATTGATCTGGAATACGGCGTATCAACGTCTAGTGCTCAGGAAGCACAATTAAATCGCATTATGATTGATACAGCGCAAAAAGTTGTTGTACTGGCAGACTCTTCTAAATTTGGACGTCGAAGTTTCGGACGAATTTGTGGTTTTGATAAAATTGATGTGCTAATTACAGACGATAAAGTAAATTCAAGCTTTGTTGAATCGTTGGAAAAAGCTGGGGTCAATGTTATTGTTGTATAAAAAAAGCTGTCCAGTTAAGGACAGCTTTTCTAGTTAAGCTGGTTCTTGCTGACTTAAACAATGAAAACTTCCTAATCCCCAAATAATATCAACCGAATTGATACCGACGACTTTGCGAGTCGGGAAACAGCTTTGGATGATATCTAGCGCTCTTTGGTCATTTTTGTCATTGAAGATCGGTACAACTACGACTTCGTTTGCAATATAGAAGTTTGCATATGAAGCAGGTAATCTGGTGTCGTCATAGATAACCGGTGCCGGCATTGGAAGTTCAATAATACGAAGTGATTCGCCATTTAAAAGCTTGAATGAACGAAGTGTTTCTAGATTTTCTTGAAGTATTTCATAGTTTTCGTCTGTCGGATCTTCTTCCACGACAGTTAAAACCGTTGTTTCGTTAACAAAACGAGTAATGTCATCAATATGCCCATCTGTATCATCGCCAACGATACCATCTCCTAGCCATAGCACTTGCTCCTGTCCGTAAAATTCTTTTAAATAAGTCTCTACTTGTTCCTTTGTTAGGTGCGGATTTCGGTTTTCATTCATTAGACAGGCTGTCGTAGTCATAATAGTTCCTGCTCCATTGAATTCAACTGAACCACCCTCCATGACGATATCCGGGGTAAATAAAGGAAGGTTAAATTCTTTGGCAATGCGTGTCGGAACGACATCGTCTAAATCGAAAGGCGGATATTTCCCGCCCCATGCGTTATAGCCCCAATCGACAACTGCTTTTTGATTTGTTGTCTGGTTGATGATAAAAGCCGGGCCGTGATCCCTGCACCAAGCATCGTTGGTCGGATTAAAATAGAACTCAATATTGCTAAAATCTGCTGTTACTTTTTTTAATGCTTCAATCGCAAAATCTCGCATTTCTTCATTCGCAACGTTAATTCTTACTTTCTGCCCAGCTGCTACGACTTTAATAAATTCGCAATAAGGTTTGTAGATAGTTTCGATTTTCCCTGGCCAAGATTCCTCTTTATGTGGCCAGCTCAACCATAAAGCCTCTTGCTTTGCCCATTCTGCGGGAAATGAGAATCCCTGATTTTTGGGGGAATTGTCAAAATATGCCTGTGTGAATGTCTTTTTTTGTGCCATACTTATTTTAAAGGGGATTAAAAAAGCCATTTCAGTTCGTATCTGCACGGCTATGTGCGTTCGAAACCGAAATGGCTTGTATATCCAATATTAGTCTTCGTCTATAAAACGCTTGGTGATCGGTGCGTATGTTTCGATTCTTCGGTCTCTCAAAAATGGCCAATGTTTTCTGAAATAGTCCGATTCATTTAAGTCCAATTCGACAACCTCAATTTCTTCTTTGTCATGTGAACCGAGGTAAAGCAATTTTCCCTGTCCGTTCGTTACGAAGCTTCCGCCCCAGAACTTCATTGCACCATTTTGTTCAAATCCTACGCGGTTAACGGATACAACAGGAACACCATTAGCGACTGCATGTGAGCGTTGTATTGTTTGCCATGCGTTATATTGATCTTTGTTGGTCTCCTCATCTTGGTCTGTTGCCCATCCAATGGCAGTCGGGTAGAATAAGATTTCTGCACCCATCAACGCAGTGATTCGAGATGCTTCAGGATACCATTGATCCCAGCAGATTAATATACCTACTTTTCCAAATTTTGTTTTGAATACTTTGTAGCCTAAATCCCCTGGTGTAAAATAGAATTTTTCATAAAACGCAGGATCATCGGGAATATGCATTTTGCGATACTTCCCTAGATAGGAACCATCAGCATCTAATACAGCGGTTGTGTTATGATACAGTCCTTCAGCTCTCTTTTCAAATAATGAAGCGATAATGACGACTCCTGCTTCTTTGGCAACAGCTGATAGTGCATCGGTCGATGGCCCAGGGATAGATTCAGCCAATGCGAAATTGTCATAATCTTCTACATCGCAGAAATATAAAGAGGTAAATAGTTCTTGCAGACACACAATTTGCGCACCTTTTGCAGCGGCTTCTTTTACTTTAGCGATAGCTTTTTCGAGATTCTCTTGTTTGCTTGCGGTACAGCTCATCTGTACAACTCCAACTTTTACTTTGCTCATTCTTTAATGCTTATTTTAATTCAAGCACAAAGATACTATTCTTAATTTGGATTTGGTCGGTAGGGAAAGCAAAAAGAGCTCTTAGAGCTCTTTTCTTAATCTTGCCACGGGAATATTTAATGCCTCCCGATATTTCGCTACTGTTCGCCGTGCGATATTGTAGCCTTTTTCTTTGAGAATCTCGGTGAGTTTCTCATCAGCCAATGGTTTCCGTTTATTTTCTTTTGAAATACACTCCTCTAATATTTTTTTAACTTCTTTATTAGAAACTTCTTCTCCAGAATCTGTTTGTATGGCTTCGGAGAAAAATGATTTTAGTAGAAACGTTCCAAATTCTGTTTGTACATATTTTGAATTTGCTACCCGTGACACCGTGGATATATCCATGTCGATTTTATCAGCGATATCTTTCAATATCATGGGTTTTAACTTTCGATCATCACCTGTAAGGAAATAATCGTATTGGTATTCCATAATTGCATTCATTGTTTTGAGTAAAGTTTGTTGACGCTGTTTTATTGCATCTATAAACCATTTGGCTGAGTCAAGTTTTTGTTTGACAAATTGCACAGCCTCTTTCATTTTTTTATCCTTTTGATCCGATTTCTCGTAATGTTCAAACATGTGTTGGTAATCACGACTTATGCGGAGCTCAGGTGCATTTCGGCCATTTAAAGTCAAATGCAGTGTTCCATCATTATTGCTGATATGGAAATCCGGGATAATATGTAGTTGCTTGCCTGCTACTGCGCCAGAATCTCCTGGTTTTGGATTAAGTTTTAGAATTTCGTTGACTACGTTTTTTAAATCTTCTGATGAAACGCCTAAAGATTTTTCTAATTTATCATAATGCTTTTTAGTGAATTCTTCCAGGTAATTCGCTACGACTTTAATAGCGAGTTTGATTGTGGGATTTTGTGTGTCCTTTTTTTGTAATTGGATCAATAGGCACTCTTGCAGATCTCGTGCTCCAATTCCTGCAGGCTCAAAATCTTGAATTACCTTTAGCATATCCAATACTTCCTGTTCATCGGTCATTACATTTTGGCCAAAAGCGAGGTCGTCGACAAGATTGATGATGGGCCGGCGTAAATAGCCGTCATCGTCCAGACTGCCAATAATTTGCTGGCCAATTAAAAAGTGCTTGTCATCTAAAGCTAAAAGGTCTAATTGTTGTTGTAACTGCTCATAAAAGGAGTGCTGAATTGCAACAGGCATTTCTTTTCGGTCGTCATCGTCATCTCCGTAGTCATAGCCATTGCCATAATCTTTGAAATCATCTTCCTGGATATAGTCTTCTAAACTAAAGTCTTCTGAATCGAATCCGTCTTCATTGTCAAAGTTGTCATCTGGATCTTTATCGGGGTATTCTTCTATAGGATCGGTCATATTAGTCAAGCTACCATCTTCTAACGCAGGGTTTTCTTCTAATTCTTCCTTGATTCTCGCATCTAATGAAACAGTCGGAACCTGCAACAATTTTATAAATTGTATTTGCTGCGGGGACAATTTCTGTAATAGCTTTTGTTGTAATGTTTGTTTTAACATGCTAATAGTTGACTTTTTTACATCTAAATTTAAACAAATATCATTATTATTTTAAAATAAAATCGATAATAAATAAAAAATGGGTATAATATTTGTGGAACGCGGGAAAAAGTTGCAAAGAAATTTGAGACTAGGCCTTTTTCTACCTATAGGTCTTTTGTTGTTTAATCGTGGCTGTAATTTCCAAAATCCACCCTTTCGAATTATGTCGTATTTTACAGTTGTTTGGCAGGTGTTTTTTATTGTTAAAAAATGTAAATAGTTGATTACAGCGATTTATTTAGTTGTATATTTAGCCCCTGAAAATAGATAAAAAGGCATATTGGACGGGCGTAAAACCTTTTGCTGGTCGGATGTGTTGAATATAAGATAAATTTCCATTTATGTTTAAACGTATTAAGAATAGGATTCTTCGTTATCTCCTTATAGCAATATATTTTATCATTATATTGGTGTGTGCTATACAATTGAATTTTCTGTGGCTCTTTGGTTATTCTCCGACAAAAAAGGATATTGTTATGCCCAGTGTGAATATCTCCACGGAATTATACACGGCAGATAGTGTTTTAATTGGTCGTTATTTCGACGAGGATAGAAATCCAATTCCATTTGATAGCATTCCGAAGTCTGTTACTAATGCGTTGATAGCAACTGAGGATGTGCGTTTTTATAGTCATAATGGTGTTGATTTTTTTGGTCTAGGGTCAGGTATTATCTCTACATTAAAAGGGGATAAGCGTGGTGCAAGTACAATTACGCAACAGTTAGCTAAAAATCTTTATCGTACACGTTATAATAAGGCCGGTGGATTGTTGACGCGTCTTCCCGTCGCGGGCTTGGTGATCACGAAGTTTAAGGAGTGGATGACGGCTTATAAATTGGAGCAACGTTATTCCAAAAATCAGATATTGGAGATGTATTTAAATACGGTATCCTTCAGTAATAATGCCTATGGGATTGAAACTGCTGCAAAGCGCTATTTTTCAAAAGGAGCGAATCAATTGAATCAGACCGAAGCTGCTGTTTTGATTGGCATGTTAAAAGGTACGACTTTATATAATCCTATTCGTAATCCCGAAAATGCTTTTGTGCGAAAAAACACCGTTTTAAGTCAAATGTATAAAGGTGGTTTTCTGAAAAAAGAAGAGTATGATAATCTGGTTAAGGAGAAGATTGTTTTGAATACAAATAGTCAAGATCTTAATGCGGGTGGAGATTCTTACTTACGTGCTGCAGTAGCTAAGTGGTTGGAAAAATGGTCTGAGGATAACAATTATGATATCTATACAGACGGTTTGAAAATTTACACGACGATAAATTCTAAACTTCAAAAGCATGCTGAAGAGGCTGTGGCGAAACAAATGATTGAATTACAGCAACGTCTAAATAACACCTGGGAGGGACAGGAGCCTTGGCGTGATTTATCAGGTAAAGTTATCCCCAACTTCCTGGATAATTTGGCAAAGAAAACTCCTTATTATGCTTTTTTGAGTAAGAAATATGCAAATACCCCTGATAGCATCAATTACTTTCTGAATAAAAAGAAGAAGATCGAAGTTTATAATTGGAAGGATGGCAGTAAGATCGAAAAGGATATGTCTACAATGGATTCTTTGAAATATTATGCCATGATGTTAAATGCAGGCATGATGTCTATGGATCCGTATTCGGGTGAAATTAAAGCATGGGTGGGTGGGATCAACCATCAATATTTTAAGTATGATCACGTGATGCAGGCGAAGCGACAAGCGGGGTCTACATTTAAACCTTTTGTATACTTGGCTGCCTTGGAGTCAGGGATGTCTCCATGTGATAAGATTACCGACAAGCCTGTTACGATCAAGATTGATAAAGGGGATTCCGTGGAGATATGGGAACCTAAAAATGCAGACTGGAATTTTTCCTATCGTGAAATGTCGTTGCGTCATGCAATGGCACGTTCCATCAATTCGGTTACGGTTCAGTTAACTGACATGGTTACGCCTGCGAAAGTTGTTGATGCGGCACATCGTTGTGGTATCACAAGTAAATTAAATCCGGTTGCCTCTGTGGGGTTAGGGCCTAATGATGTTTCTGTTTTTGAAATGGTGAATGGGTACTCGACGATGATGAATCACGGTGAGCGTGTCACTCCTTTATTAGTGTCTAAGATCGAAGATCATGATGGTAATGTTATTGCTACTTTTCAGGCGGAGCGCAAACAAGTGGTGGATAAGCAAGATGCCTGGTTGATGACGTATATGTTGCGTGGTGGTATGGAAGAACCTGGGGGTACATCTCAGGGATTGTGGGAATGGGATTTATTTGATAAGGAAAATGAAATCGGCGGAAAGACAGGTACTTCTTCGGAATATGTGGATGGCTGGTATATGGGGGTGACCAAAGACTTGGTTACAGGTGTTTGGGTTGGTTGTGACGAGCGGAGTATTCACTTTAAAAATTCTCATTCGGGAGAAGGTTCTCGTACAGCATTACCGATATTTGGGGTATATATGGAGTCTGTTTATAAAGATAAACAGTTGGGGTATACGCAAGGTAAGTTTCCTAGTCCTACAGTTGAAATTACGAAATCTTACAAGTGCGAAACTCCGCGTTATAGTGATCCAGAGCCAGATCAGAGTGATTCCACACAGGTAGAAGAGCCCGCTGATGAAGGATTTATCGGACCTGAGGAAGAGGGAGCGGAGCATCCTGTTGAGCGTAATCATGAAGGTGCTGATAGTGGAACGAGTAGCGAAGGGTCATCCTCGTTGGAGGAGGTTGGTAGTCAAAACTGATACTACTTATTAAAGAGGATTCTATCTAAAAAATAAAGATGGCCCCCTAGTTTAACTAAGGTGGCTTTTTTTATGCTAGGCTGCGTGGTTGGAATCTCTCTTGGCGAACGCTTGGTGTTGCTGTGGAAAAAGATTATTCCAGTTAGGGTTGTATTTACGAATGAGCCGTTCGACTTGCATGGTTGTAAAATGTTGTAGTTCGCTTATTCTCTTATTGGCGGTCTCTGAATTCGTGAAAGATTCTGTGTAGATTATTCGATTTAAACTGGGGCCTTGGTTGAAAATAAAACTATTGGATTGCTGTAATTCCATTACTGTACTAAAGATGTTGGAACTGAGGCCGATTTTGAAGTGTTTACGATTGTTGTCAGTTGATATATATACAATAAAATTGTTCATAATGCTAAATTATTTGGACGTTTAAAATATATTTACTAATTTTATTGGCACAATATTACTAATAAAATTAGTTTTTGCAAAATATTTTTTTGAAAAAATAATATGTCAAATATTTCGTCCAATCTGAAGTTCCTTCGAAAAGGAAAAAAAATCACACAGCAACAATTTGCTGATCTTATGGAAATTAAGCGTGCGTCTGTGGGCGCGTACGAGGAAGATCGAGCAGAGCCCAAATATGAGTTATTAAAGAAGATTGCCGAATTCTATGGTTTGACTATGGATGAATTGGCAAACGATGTTATTGATGATAAATGGAAGCCGGTTCCCAAAAGCAATGCCTCAAATTTAAGGGTGCTTAGTGTGACTGTAGATGCGGATGATCGTGAAAATATCGAACTTGTTCCGGTTAAGGCTAGTGCCGGGTATTTAAATGGGTATGGTGATCCGGAATATGTTGCTGAGTTGCCTAAGTTTTCGCTGCCTATGTTTGGTCAGGGGACATTTCGTGCTTTTGAAATAAAAGGGGATTCGATGTTGCCTTTACCTTCTGGTTCTATTATTGTGGCCGAATACGTAGAAAATTGGCATGATATTAAACCAGGAAGTACCTATATTGTCGTGTCGAAAGAAGATGGTGTGGTGTATAAACGCGTTGCTTTTAAATTTAAAGAGGATAAAGGTTTGAAGCTTGTTTCTGATAATAAGACCTATGAGCCTTATTGGGTAGAGACTGCTGATATTCTTGAAGTGTGGAAGGCTAAGGCTTTTATCAGTACACAGCTGCCCGAACCTACTCCGGAGCCAACCATAGAAACCCTGACAAGCATGATGGCGCAAATGCAGAAGACGATTAATGCAGTGGTGGATGGTTCTAAATAGTGGAGAATTATCTACGTATTTTTATTATTTAGTCACGCTGTGAAGATGATTGCAAGGACTGAGGAGCGATCGATAGCTTATTTTTATAGGGACTGTAGGTATATTGAATATAAAAACAATCTATCTAAGTTTGTTTTTTATTTTATAAAATGCTATATTTGCATATCTGAAAGGAAGGGGGCTCGTATTGCCCCCTTTTTTTAATTCAATTAATTTAGCATTTCTAGAAACAGAACAATGCAGCATATAGAAAAGAGAGTTATTGAACTCATCGCGGAAAAAATTGCAGATCGCGAGGATTTGTTTATCGTCAGTGTGAAGATGCGCCCAAATAAAATTCTCGAGATTCTTTTGGACGGAGATAATGGTGTGAATATTGATGATTGCGCACAGGTGAGCCGTCATGTTGGTTTCCACTTGGAGGAGGAAAATGTAGTTGATGATGCTTACCGTTTAGAGGTTTCATCTCCAGGTATTGATGCTAATTTTGTTAATATCCGACAGTATCAAAAGAATATAGGTCGTACAGTTCAGGTAAAGTTGAACGATAATACAAAAGTTGAAGGTACATTATTGACCGTAGACGAGATGAAGATCAATGTTCTTCAAAAGATAAAAGAAAAAGGTAAAAAAGCACAAGAGGTAGAAAAAGAACTTCCTTTTGATCAAATAAAAGCAACAAAAGTGGTAATTTCATTTTAATAATAATGAGTAACAGCAACATCAATCTGATAGACTCTTTTCAAGAGTTTAAGGAGTTTAAGAATATCGATAGACCTACTGTTATTACAGTATTGGAAGAGGTTTTTCGTAGTATGATCCGTCGTCGTTTTGGTACGGATGAAAATGTGGATGTTATCGTGAATCCAGATAACGGAGATTTGGAGATTTGGAGGACGCGTGTCGTTGTTGAAGATGAGTTTTCAGAAGATGATGACCTTGAAATCGAATTAGCGGAAGCTAGAAAGCATGATGAAGATTTGGAAGTAGGTGATGATTTTATTGAACAGATCACATTGGAAAGCTTTGGTCGTCGTGCAATTTTAGCGGCACGTCAGACGCTTGTATCTAAGGTTTTGGAATTGGAAAAAGACGAGGTCTTTAAGAAATATAAAGATAGAGAAGGAGAGTTGGTCATTGGTGAGGTCTATCAGATTTGGAAAAAGGAGATCTTGGTATTGGATGAGGACGGGAATGAATTAATTCTTCCTAAATCAGAGCAAATCCCAGCTGACTATTTCAAAAAGGGAGATGGCATTCGCGCAGTTGTGCATAAAGTAGATATGATGAATAATAATCCGAAGATTATTATTTCACGTACTGCACCTGCGTTCTTACAACGTTTATTTGAACTTGAGGTTCCTGAGATTTTCGATGGTTTGATTACGATCAAGAAAATCGTTCGTGAGCCAGGGGAAAGAGCAAAGGTTGCTGTTGAGTCTTATGACGATCGTATTGATCCTGTAGGAGCTTGTGTTGGTATGAAGGGGTCTCGTATTCATGGTATCGTTCGTGAGCTGCGTAATGAGAATATTGATGTAATTAATTTTACAACAAATCATTCGTTGTACATCGCTCGTGCTTTGAGCCCTGCAAGAATTAGCTCAATCAAAATCGATGAAGAAAATAAGACTGCGGCTGTATATTTAAAATCGGATCAAGTTTCTTTAGCCATTGGACGTGGGGGACATAATATTAAATTGGCTGGTAAATTGACTGGTTATGAAATAGATGTTTATCGCGAAAATGACGAGTTTGATGAAGATGTCGATATCGAAGAATTCAGCGATGAGATTGAAAGCTGGGTTATTGATGAATTGAAGCGTGTCGGCTTGGATTCAGCGAAGTCGGTGTTGTCTCTTAGCGAGGAAGAGCTGGTTAGACGTACCGATTTGGAAGAGGATACTGTTCGTGAGATTGTACGTATTTTACAAGCTGAATTTGAATAAAATTCAGCTCGTTAATTTTTTTCTATCTAACATTCGGAATAAATTGTTTATGGATGGAAAAAAACATATTTTTGTAATTATATTAAAATAGTTTATATTATAGATGACTGAAGGAAAAGGAACAAACTTGCTTAAAGCAGCAAAGGAACTCAACATCGGGATACATACCGCCGTGGAATGTTTAGTGAAAAAAGGATATGATGTAGAAGCAAAGCCTAACACTAAATTGAGCGGAGAGATGTATGGTGTGCTGTTAAAAGAGTTTCAGGGAGACAAATCACTGAAAGATGAAGCTAAACAAATTGTGATTGGCAAAATTCGTCGTGAGGAGTCGCCGTCCTCTTCTCCTAAGGAATCATCTAAGAATGAGGATTTCGAAGATCATGATGAATCCAAGGAAATCTTGGTCAAGAATACAGTAGAAATCCCTTCTGTTAAGGAAACTACTCCTGCAAAAGTGGAGGAGCCCGTTCATCAAGGTGGTATGAAGGTGGTTGGTAAGATTGATCTTGACGCATTGAATAGAGGCGGAAGTAAGGTCAAGAAGGAAGAACCTGTTAAGGAGGAACCAAAAACCATTAAAGAAACGCCTGTAGAGGCTAAAGCTGAAGCTAAGGTGGAAGAAAAGAAGGAAGCCGAAGTCAAAGCGCCTATTGTTGAAGCGAAAAAAGAAGAACCAAAGGTTATTGAAAAGAAGCCGGAAGTTGTTGTACCAAAAGCTGAAATAGAAAAACCCGAAGTAAATAAAACTGAAGTAAAAGCAACTCCGGTTGTAGAGACAAAAACTGAACCTGTGAAGGTAGAAGACAAGAAAAAAGAAGAAACAGCGCCGAAAGCTGTGCCAGTAACTCCAATAGTGGAGCCTGCGAAAAAACAAGGAGATGAAATTATTTCTGCTCGTGCGGAAAGATTGACAGGTCCTAAAGTCATTGGTAAAATTGAATTACCATCTGCTAGACCTTCCCACAAACCAGTGGCTTCATCTTCAAATGCTGGAAATAATAATGAGAAACGTAAGCGTAAGCGTACGAATCCAAATGGTCCAGTAAACCCAAATGCGGGGCAAGGTCAAGGTCATAATAATCAAAACCGTGGACCGCGCGATGGTAACAATCCCAACAACCGGGACCAACAAGGAGGTAACCGAGGTGGGAATCATGGTCCTAACAACAACCCGAACAATCGTCAAGGGCAAAACAACAACCAACACCCAGGTAGACCGGGACAAGGAGGTAACAACCAACACTCAGGTAGACCAGGACAAGGTACGAGACCGCAACACGGTAATCGTTTTGACAATAGAGGTAAGGGAAGACCTGTTGAGAATAAGGAAGAACCTACTGAAAAGGAAATCCAAGATCAAATCAAAGCAACACTTGCTCGTTTGAGTGGTGCAGGTAAATCTGGTAAATTTGCGCAACGTGCCAAATTGAGACGTCAGAAACGTGATGATGTTGCTCAACATGCGGAAGAAGCTGCAATGGAGCAAGAAATGATGGCAAAAGTATTGCGTGTTACAGAGTTCGTAACTGCAAACGAATTAGCTAATTTGATGGACGTTCAGGTAACCCAAATTATTGCAACTTGTATGAGTTTGGGTATGTTCGTGTCAATTAATCAGCGTTTAGATGCGGAAACTTTAACCATTGTAGCGGATGAATTTGGTTATCAGGTAGAGTTTATCAAACCTGAGGATGAGGAGACTGCTGAATTGGAGGAACCGGATACAGAAGAGAACTTGATTTCAAGAGCGCCTATTGTAACGGTCATGGGACACGTCGACCATGGTAAGACCTCTTTACTGGATTATATCCGTAAGGCGAACGTTACTTCTGGTGAGGCGGGTGGTATCACCCAACATATCGGTGCATACGCGGTGAAATTGGAGGATGGTCGGAAGATCACTTTCTTGGATACTCCTGGTCACGAGGCTTTTACAGCGATGCGTGCCCGTGGTGCCAAAGTAACAGATATTGTTATTATTGTTATCGCAGCTGACGACGCCGTCATGCCGCAAACAAAAGAAGCGATCAACCACGCGCAGGCAGCAGGAGTTCCAATCGTATTTGCATTTACTAAAGTAGATAAACCGGGAGCAAATCCTGATAGAATCCGTGAGCAGCTTTCTGCGATGAATATCTTAGTTGAAGACTGGGGCGGTAAGTTCCAAGCGCAAGAGATTTCAGCAAAAACGGGGGAAAATGTTGACCTATTATTAGAGAAAGTTCTATTGGAAGCTGAGATGTTAGATCTAAAAGCTGATCCGAAAAAACGTGCTGTTGGTTCAGTAATTGAAGCAGCTTTGGATAAAGGTCGTGGTATCGTGACAACGGTGTTGATACAAAGTGGTACATTACGTGTTGGAGACCCTATTTTAGCGGGATCGCATTCAGGTAAGGTGAAGGCTTTGACTAATGAAAGAGGTGAACGTGTTAAAGAGGCGGGACCTTCTGTTCCAGTGCAAATCTTGGGTATGGCCGGCGCACCAACAGCAGGGGATAAGCTTTATGTTCTTGAAAGCGAGTCTGAAGCTAGAACTGTAGCTAACAAACGTCTTCAGTTACAACGCGAGCAAGGCATGCGTGCAACTAAACATATTACCTTGGATGAAATCGGTCGTCGTTTGGCTATCGGTAACTTTAAAGAACTTAATATTATCGTTAAAGGTGATGTGGACGGTTCTATTGAAGCATTATCAGATTCATTATTGAAATTGTCTACTGACGAAATTCAGGTTAATATCATTCACAAATCAGTGGGTGCAATCTCTGAATCAGATGTATTGTTAGCTTCTGCTTCCGATGCGATTATCATAGGTTTCCAAGTACGTCCAACACAAAACGCACGTAAGTTGGCAGAGAACGAGCAAATTGATGTACGTTTATATTCGATCATCTATGATGCGATTGATGAAATCAAATCTGCGATGGAGGGTATGTTGGCGCCGAAATTTGAAGAGAAAATCGTTGCTGAGGTTGAAATCAGAGAAACCTTCAAAATTTCTAAAGTGGGTACGATTGCCGGATGTATGGTTAAAGAAGGTAAGATCAATAGAAATAATGATATCCGCATAATCAGAGATGGTGTTGTAATTCATACTGGTAAACTGGCATCGTTGAAACGTTTTAAAGACGATGTGAAAGAAGTTTCAATGGGTTATGAATGTGGTTTGAATATTGACCGTTTCAACGATATTCAAGTAGGAGATATTGTTGAAGCTTACGAACAAGTTGAAGTGAAACGTAAATTGTAATCACTTAGTGGTACACTAATAAAACAGAAAGCGGCATTGATNNATCAATGCCGCTTTCTGTTTTAACGTTCGTATAGTTCTATTGGAACCTGATCAGGATCAAAGAAGAATGTAAAGCGTTTATTTGTTAACTCGTCTATTCTGATCCCTTCATGTGATACACCTGCTTTTTCGAGCTTATTTAATTCGATGTCGAGATTATCGACTTCGAATGCAAGATGTCTTAAACCGGCAGCTTCTGGAAAGCTGAGCCGATTAGGCGGTGATGGGAACGAAAAAAGTTCTATAATGTAATGATCGTTGAGTTTGAGGTCCAGTTTGTAAGAATCACGTTCCGCACGATAATATTCTCTAGCAATCTCCAGGCCCAGTATGCCCGTGTAGAATTTCTTTGAACGTTCATAATTGCTACAGATAATGGCAATATGATGTATCTTGTTGAGGTTTAATTTCATCTTTAAATACTTATCTCATGGCATTTGTTATATCTTTTGTCCGTTTAGGATATGGAGCATATACAGACTATTTTACCATGTCTCTCCTATTATTTTGCTCTTTCATATTGTTTAGGCCAAGGAACTTCAGCGTCTAATTCTTTGGCAAAATGTAATGGAAGGTGTGGATCATCAAGAAATCCCCGTGCGATTAAGATTAAATCTGCTTGCTTTCGCGTAATGATCTCGGATGCTTCAATAGCAGTTTTAATTAAACCTACAGTGGCAACGTTATTCTTGGTATTCTCCTTAATAGCGGTGGCGAAAGGGAGCTGATATGCTGGTCCTACATCTATTTTTTGATAGGAGACCAATCCTCCACTTGAAACATCAATCAGGTCTACCCCCAATGCATATAGCTGTTGTGATAAGGCTATGGATTGCTTTAAGTCCCAGCCGGCTTCGGCCCAGTCAGTTGCTGAAATACGTACCCATAAACTTTGGCTTGTTATTTCTTGTTTTACTCTTTTCACAATTTCAATAAGAAAGCGTATTCTATTTTCAAAGATCCCGCCGAAAGTGTCTTTTCGTAAGTTGCTCAGTGGTGAAAGAAATTGATGGATCAGATATCCATGTGCTGCATGGAGTTCAATAATTTCATAGCCGGCTTGGATTGCTCTTTTCGTCGCTGTTCCAAATTGTTCAATCAGATTTTCAATGGCGGAAACATCAAGTTCCTGTGGTTCATAATCTCCTGCATGGAAAGCTATTGCAGATGGAGCAACTGTTTGCCAGCCCTGAGGGTCCGTTGGTGAAAATTGATTCCTGCCAAGCCAAGGTTTATTGCTGCTTGCTTTGCGGCCTGCATGGGCAAGTTGTATGCCAGGTATGGAATTATTTGCTTTAATGAACTCGGTTATTTCTTTTAATTTTTCGATATGCTGGTCGTCCCATAAACCAAGGTCTCCATCACTGATTCGACCGTCAGGGCTAACTGCTGTTGCTTCTTGTATTACTGCTGCAGCTCCGCCGATTGCAAATTGGCCCAAATGAACCAAATGCCAGTTATTTGCAAAACCATCTTTTGCCGAGTATTGACACATTGGGGATACAACCAAACGATTTTTCAATTGTAAATTTCCGATGTTTACTGATGAAAATAATTGACTCATAATTGCTTGTTTATAGAAGATAGGAGCAATGAAAGCTCCTATCTTAATCAATTTCTTTGTATCATAAAAGAAAGCTATTAAAAGGGCTGTATTTGACCCTGATGAATAGCTATTCGATTATTAGGGATTTGTAGACCATAAAGAAGCTGATTTTAACATGGCTCTTCTTGGTAGTTTTAAATTAGCAATGATCAGCTCCGCGAAATCTTCAGGCTGAAGAACTTTTTCTGGATCACCATCGGTAAGTCCAAGATCTTTGGACATATCCGAGGCAATCGTACTAGGCATAAGTGTACATACCCGAATATTGTTTTTCCGTACTTCCCGCATTAAAGAATCGGCGAAGCCGATGACGCCAAACTTCGATGCACTATAAGCGGAAGTGGTGGCTGCGCCATTTAATCCGGCAGTCGAAGATACCATTATGATATCGCCTTGATTTTTTTCAATCAGTTGCGGAAGAATAGTTTTTGTAACAAAATATGTACCCAGGAGATTCGTTTGAATGATCGATGTCCAATCGGCAACATCCATGTCGAGCACAGTGGAAAACGATGCTACTCCCGCATTGTTAACTAATATGTCAAAGCTACCGAAGGTATTTTTCAATCGCTCGATCTCCTCCTGTACTGCACTATAATTTGATACGTCAAAGACGGCATAAGTGACCTCAGTGCCCAGCTCGGCAAGTTCCGTGGCCGTATCCTTTAAAGCAGCTTCATTTCTACCGGTAATCGCGATATGAACACCTTCTTTCGCTAATGCATAGGCAATCGCTTTCCCCAATCCTCGCGCACCACCCGTAATTAAGGCTCTTTTTCCTGTTATATTTTCCATAATATAAAAATAGGCATGATCTTTTTTATTCCTGTCAGATGATCCTAAGAAAGGCAATTTATTTTGCCTTTTTTAGGATATTTTCGATAATGGGGTAAGTATTGTTGCGTATGTCTTCAAATTGGTCCACATGACGCCATTCTGCTTTTGTGATATCTTCTGCAGTTTGCGGAATCAATTTAGGGACTTTGTTGACTCCCATTTCATACCAGTTCGTTGCTTTTAAGACGAATTCTCCATTTCGCAAAAAATAGGTATGGTATGATGTGGTGATTTTTTTTCCTAAGTAGTTGATTTTGATGCCACATTCCTCTTCAACTTCGCGTACAGCTGCTTCCCGCATTTTTTCATTTTCTTCCACTTTACCTTTCGGAAGATCCCATTTTCCTAATCGGTAGATAAAAAGATAGTCTCCATCACCATTTTTCACCAGCCCACCTGCAGCTTTAATGAGCTTAATTTTATTTTTTAAGTTTTGAAATACGGTTTCAAAATCCTTGTTGATGTAGAGATATGTTTTTGGAACTTTATCAATTTCAGATTGTTTGAAAAGTTTTTGGAGGTCAATCTCTTGAAAACTAATTGTTTGTGGGTTTTTGATTTTCGATGGAACAAAATCTGCTAAAATTAGCACGGTTTCGTTCATATAAATTTTATAAATTTGCGCCATGAATAATTTAAATGAGGTTGAACAAAAAGTTGCTGAATCCTTATTGCAAATTAAAGCAATAAAATTGCAACCTAAAAGTCCTTTTACATGGGCGTCGGGTTGGAAGTCTCCAATTTACTGTGATAACCGTATCACTTTATCTCATCCTGCGATTCGTACATACATTCGTCAAAAGCTTTCTAAGCTTATTCAAGAAGAGTTTGGATCAGTGGATATGATTTCTGGAGTTGCTACGGCAGGTATTCCACAAGGCGTTTTGGTAGCACAGGATTTGGGACTACCATTTTCTTATGTCAGAAGCTCAGCTAAGGATCATGGTCGTCAGAATTTAATTGAAGGTGAAGTAGTTAGCGGTCAACGCGTAGTTGTAATTGAAGATCTAATTTCGACAGGTAAGAGTAGTTTAGTGGCTGTAAAGGCGTTACGTGAGGCTGGCTGCAATGTTGTTGGCTTGGTGTCTATTTTTACTTATGGATTGCAACAAGCTACTGATAATTTTGCTGATGCAAAATGTCCTTATTTCAGTCTATGTAATTATGATGCTTTGATTCAGGTCGCTGCTGAAAATAGTTATGTATTGGAAGAGGATATTGAGATCTTGAAAAAGTGGCGATTGAACCCGGCTACTTGGGGCGACAATTTTCAATAAAGAGGATTAATTTATCGTTATGACTACTATTCAGAATACAACAGAAATCAACAAAAATGTCGGCGAGGTGTATGCGTTTTTGGCGGATCTCAACAATCATGAGCAGTTGATGCCTGAAAATATCTACAATTGGTCTTCGACTACGGACGAGGCGCGATTTACAATACAGAATATGGCAAAATTGGCTCTTCGCGTAGAAGAGCGTGTTGAGAATCATCTTATTAAGTTGACTCCTTTAGAGAAGGCACCTTTTGACGTAACTCTTCGTTGGGAATTGCAAGTTATTGCTGATACAGTGACAAAGGCAACCTTTATCATAGATGCTGATCTCAACATGATGATGAAAATGATCGCTTCTGGGCCGCTTCAAAAATTGGTTGACTTTCAGGTCAACAAATTAAAAGAAAAGCTAGGGTAGGTTGGTTCATAGCGAATATAAAAAAAGCTCGATTAGTAATAATCGAGCTTTTTTTATGCTAGTCTTTCATTGACTTTTTTCCAATTCACAATATTCCACCAATTTTTAATATAATCAGCTCTTTTGTTTTGATAGTGCAGGTAATAAGCATGCTCCCATACATCAAGACCTAAAATGGGAATACCTTTTACCTCTGCAACATCCATTAAAGGATTGTCTTGGTTTGGAGTAGAGCTAATTTTTAAGTTACCTGAGTCATCCAAAAGCAACCAGGCCCATCCCGAACCGAATCGTGAGGTTGCTGCAGCGGCAAACTGTTCTTTGAATTTGTCTAGAGAACCAAATGTCTTATTGATCATAGTCAATAATTTTTCGGATGGCTGGCTCGGCTTATCGGACAGACTTTCCCAAAAAAAGTTATGGTTCCAGGCTCCTCCAGCATTATTCCTTGCTTTTGGAGAGTACTTAGATATGTTTGCTAGAAGTTGCTCCTCTGAGGCTTCCTTGATGTTTTCAGCAAGAATGGCTTCGTTAACGGCATTAATATAGGCCATATGGTGCTTTGTATAATGGATTTCCATCGTCAACGCATCAATATTAGGCTCCAAAGCGGCATAACTGAATGGTAATTTTACTTGGGAAAACTTTAAGGTAGCGGCATGTAATTCAGTAGCTTTCGCGGAAGCAATATCTTGTAATATTGATCCAGATACAGCGATGCCTAGCGTAGCTTTTGCTGCATTTTGAAGGAAGTTTCTGCGTGTTTGCATATAATCTTATTGTGATTAGTTTTGATATAAATATAACGTGAAATTTTGCAAATATTGTCCAAGAATTGTCTGTTAATTGTAATACAACAAAATTGTTATAAATTCATCTGTAGAGCAGCATACTTTGTTTTGAATTTTGATGTACGGTAATTTTGCTACCCCTAATTTCTATTGTTTTAAAGGCATTTCATGGCAGTTATAGGACAGGTTGGCTAAAGAATTATAATTGTTTATAAAATCAAATTTAGCTAAGTTTGATCTATGTATACATTAAGGATTTCAAAAATCATCCCCCAACCTAATAATAACCTTACTTTTCAGCTTGAGTCTATAGCAGGAGACTATCCTTCCTATAAAGCTGGGCAGTTTATTACGCTTTCTTTTGTGTTTGGTGACCGTGAGGTACGTCGTTCTTATTCTTTTAATAGTTCGCCGGATAATAATGAGCCCTTAAGCATCACTGTTAAGCGTGTCGAAAATGGGGAAATATCTCGACTGCTCCACCATACTATTGTGGAGGGGGATATCGTCAACGCGATGGAACCTCAGGGTTTGTTTGTATATGAACCTGAACCGGAAAAGATTCGGACCTTATTTTTGTTTGCTGCTGGAATTGGCATCACACCCTTGTACGCTATTCTCAAAACAGCGCTTCTTGCGGAAAGTAAGTCTAAAATAGTGTTAATTTACAGTAATAGTACGCTGGAATTAACACCGTTTCGATCCGAATTGGAGGGTTGGGCAGACCGATTTCCTGATCGTTTAACAATTGTGTGGATTTACTCCAATAGTAAAAACTTGATGAAGGCCAGGTTGAATAGAGATTATATACATGCTATTGTTAACGATCATTTGTTTGGAAATAAGGAAGATGCCTTGTTTTATACCTGCGGTCCTGTGATTTATATGGATCTATGTCGTTTTACCCTTTTGGGGATGGGATTTGATTCCAATCAGATAAAACGAGAGACATTTCTATTGCCCGAAAATGAAGAGGATGATGATGACGAGACCGAAAAGGAAGTTGATACAACGACCTATGCTATCGAATTATATTTTCAAGGTAAAACCTATAATCTTGAAGTGCCATATAACAAATCTATTTTGGACATCGGGCTGGAACATAAAATTAAGTTGCCGTATTCTTGTAAATCCGGTATGTGTAGTACCTGTATTTCACAGTGTACAAGAGGTAAAGTAAGAATGGATTATAATGAGGTTTTAACAGATCGCGAAGTTGAACAAGGAAGGATACTTTTGTGCACGGGGCATCCGGTAGAAATGAATACGGCTATTGAAGTACTATAATTTAACATCTGTATTTAATCCGAAAATACAGTGTGTTGTTATAGGGCGTTATAGCTATTTAAAATTGCATATACACGTAAATTTACCTAAGTTTGAATATAACCGTTTTATAGCTAACTATTATGGGAAAATTACTCTGGAGCCCAACAGAAGAGCAAAAATCTCTAGCTGAGATCAATAAGTTTAAACAATATGTGGAGAATGAGCATGGCTTATTCTTTCCATCCTATCAGGACCTTTGGGCATGGTCAACGACGGAACTGGCTAATTTTTGGAAGAGTATAGCCGCCTATTTTAATTTAAAATTTCATTCAGCTCCTACAAACATTGTCGAGTTACCGGCAGATTCCACAAGCTTTATTGGGACAAAGTGGTTTAGTGGGGCTACTTTGAATTATGCTGAACACGTATTTCGGAACACAACGGAAAAGCGTCCTGCATTAATCTTTCAATCTGAACAGCATGCTAAAAGAGAGGTGTCATGGACTGAGTTGGAATCCATGGTTCTCAGACTCCAAGTCTATTTGAAAGAATTAGGTGTACAAAGTGGAGATCGTGTAGCTGGTGTATTGATTAATGGCATCGAAGCAGTTGCGTTATTTTTGGCTGCTAATTCCATCGGTGCGGTTTGGTCCTGTTGTTCGCCCGACTTTGGGGAGGCAAGTATTCAGGAACGTTTTGAGCAGATTGAACCCAAAGTACTCTTCGCAAATTCCAGTTATTACTATAATGGACGTCTTTTTGAAAAGGCGGAAAGTATTCAGCAACTTTCGCAGCGGCTACCATCATTAGTGGCTTGTGTTTTGATTGATGATCCTATTTGGGAAGAGATTCTGAAAAAGGATCTTACACAAGTTAAGCTCCAATTTACGGCAATGCCTTTTGATGCTCCAATATGGATTTTGTATTCTTCGGGAACTACCGGGAAGCCTAAAGCCATTACACATGGAGTTGGTGGTATGCTGCTGGAACATATGAAAGCACTTGGACTGCATCAAAATGTGCAAGACGGCGATCGATTTATGTGGTATTCTACTACAGGATGGATGATGTGGAATTATGCGCTTTCGGCCCTTTTAATGGGAAATACATTGTGTATATATGATGGAGCTACGAATTATCCCGACAAATTGAGTTTATGGAGGTTTGCACAAGAAAGTAAGGTGGATCATTTTGGCGTTGGGGCTGCTTATCTCATCTCCTGTCAAGATCAAGATTTAAAATCCATGGCTTATCAGCCGAAAACAATAGGGTCAACAGGCTCACCACTTCCGCCAGATGTGTTTGAATGGCTAAATGTACAGTTTCCAAAAAGTCAAATTGTCTCATTAAGTGGTGGTACAGACGTTTGCAGCGCCTTTCTTTCGGGGTGCACTTTGCGTGATGTTTATGCAGGAGAGATTCAATGCCGCACCTTAGGAGCTAAGATAGAAGCATTTGATGAGAATGGTCATCCACTTTATGGGGAGGTTGGAGAACTCGTTATTTTAGCTCCCATGCCCTGCATGCCCATCTATTTTTGGAACGATGGGGCGAATAAAAAATACTTCGATAGTTATTTTGATAAATATAGCGGTGTTTGGAGTCATGGTGACTGGATTAAGATTACTGACCATGATGGAGTAATTATGTACGGGCGTTCAGATGCAACTCTGAACCGTGGCGGCGTACGTATTGGTACTGCGGAGATCTATAATGTTTTAAATAGAACCGAGGGGGTCTTGGATAGTTTGGTTATTTGCGTAGATCATGAAGATGGATCATCTGATATGTTGCTTTTTGTTCAATTGGACACTGGCTTATTGAATGACATGTTAAAAGGTGAGATTAAACGGGTGCTTCGGCAGCAATATAGTCCGCGACATGTGCCTGACGATATTTTTCAAGTAGCGGCTATTCCTTATACGTTAAGCGGTAAAAAACTGGAGCTGCCTATTAAGAAAATCTTTTCGGGGATACCTGTAGAAAAAGCGGTGTCAGTAGACATTATGCGGAATCGAGAATCTTTGTTGGACTTTGAAGCGATTAGCAAAATCTGGAGAAGATCCTAAATATAGCTATAAAATAGCTAATTTAAAAACCCCCTCAGATGACGAAGTTTGCCGTTTGAGGGGTTTTCGAATTTAACTTTACTCCACTCAGACCTGTATAACACCTACATTATACCGGTCTAAGATAGGTTTTTCGTTGGCAGCTTCAATTCCCATGCTGATAACTTTTCGTGTTTCTTCAGGTGCTATAATTCCATCAACCCATAGTCTCGCAGCAGCGTAATATGGGCTCAATTGCTCGTTGTACCGGTCTTCGATGGATTTAAGGAGGTCGTTTTTCTCTTCTTCATTAATTTCTTGACCTTTGGCCTTTAAAGCTGATTCTTGGATTTGAAACAGTGTTTTGCCTGCTGCGGCACCGCTCATGACTGCCATTTGGGCGGTAGGCCAAGCGTAGATTAGTCGTGGGTCATACGCTTTTCCACACATTGCATAATTTCCTGCGCCATAACTGTTTCCGACAATAAATGTAAATTTTGGGACTACGGAGTTGGCCATTGCATTGACCATTTTTGCGCCGTCTTTGATAATCCCCCCTTGTTCAGATCGGCTCCCTACCATAAAACCAGTGACGTCCTGAAAAAAAACAAGTGGAATGCGCTGCTGGTTGCAATTCATGATGAAGCGCGCCGCCTTATCTGCTGAATCACTATAGATAACCCCGCCCATCTGCATTTCCATGGTGTTGCCAGGTTTTTTGGCTTTAATGATCTCGCGTTGATTAGCAACGATCCCGACAGCCCAGCCATCTATGCGGGCGAGGCCGCATACAATGGTTTTTCCATAATCTGGCTTGTATTCTTCTAAAGTCTCTGCGTCTACAATTGCATTCAGGATATCCTGCATGCGATAAGGTTTTGTCCTGTCTTCGGGAAGAATCTCTACTATTTTACTCGGATCAGTTTTTGGGGGTAGGCTTATCTTTCTGTCGAAATTAGCTTTTGGATTTCCACCGATTTTATCGATAACATTTTTTATAGCATCTAAACAACTTTGGTCGTCGGGAAATTTATTGTCTGTTACGCCGGATATCTCCGAATGGGTAGAAGCTCCGCCGAGTGTTTCTGCATCTACAGTTTCACCTATCGCAGATTTGACCAAGTAAGGGCCTGCTAAAAATACAGATCCCGTTCCTTCGACGATAAAGGCGTAGTCGGACATAATAGGTAAATAAGCGCCACCTGCTACGCAACTTCCCATAATTGCTGCAATTTGAGGTATTCCCATGGAGGACATTCGGGCATTGTTACGGAATATACGTCCAAAATGTTCTTTGTCCGGAAAGATTTCATCTTGTAGCGGTAAAAATACACCGGCGGAATCTACTAAATAGATAATTGGCAAGTTGTTTTCCATAGCAATTTCTTGTGCGCGTAGATTTTTCTTGGCAGAAATTGGGAACCATGCCCCAGCTTTGACAGTCGCGTCGTTGGAGACAATTACGCATAGTTTGGATTTTACATAACCTAGTACCGCTGCGCATCCTGCGTTTATGCATCCACCATGTTCTTTGTACATTCCTTCGCCGGCAAACATGCCTATTTCAAGATACTCACGGTCTGGGTCCAGTAGATATTCTATTCTTTCCCAGGCTGACATTTTGCCTTTTTCTTTCAGTTTTTTTATTTTATCGATGCCGCCACCGAATTTTAAATTTTCTCTTTTTTGGCGAAGTAATGCGAGTAGCTCCTTCATAATTTATAATCTTGGTTTTAAAAACTGTTAAATTAAGAATTTCTTATTTTTAGATAAATTTAAAATAAAATTTTAAAATATTTGCAATTTTATTCCTAAATATTTTGATATATTTGAATTGAATTACCGATTGTAAATTTAATATTCATGCTTATGTTTATTGAAAATAAACAACAAATGGATATGATCAGACAAAGTGCACGAGATTTTGCACAGTATCATATCAAACCTTATGTGATGGAATGGGACGAAGCCCAAATATTTCCAATAGAAGTTTTTAAAAAGTTAGGCGAACACGGTTTCATGGGAGTAATCGTTCCTGAAGAATATGGCGGATCAGGGCTCGGGTATCAGGAATACATTACCGTTTTGGATGAAATCTCCAAGGTATGTGGTTCAATCGGGCTTTCTGTGGCGGCGCATAATTCCTTGTGCACAAATCATATATTAAGCTTTGCCAGTGAAGAACAGAAGAAACGTTATCTTCCAAAGTTGGCGACAGCTGAATGGATCGGTGCCTGGGGGCTTACAGAAACAGGTTCCGGTTCTGACGCCGGTGGAATGACGTTATTTGCGGAGAGAGATGGTGATCATTACGTGTTAAATGGTTCTAAAAATTTTATCACGCATGCCATCAGTTCTAGTGTTGCTGTCGTTATTGCACGAACTGGGGCTAAGGGGGATAAAAAAGGGATGTCGGCTTTCATTGTTGAGAAAGGTACACCTGGATTTACTGCGGGAAAGAAAGAAAATAAATTGGGGATGCGTGCCTCAGAAACTGCCTGTCTTTTTTTTGATAATTGTCGGATTCATCGGGATCAACTCATCGGTGAGGAAGGACAGGGCTTTGTACAGGCTTTAAAATTATTGGATGGCGGACGTATTTCGATTGCGGCACTTTCTTTGGGTATTGCCCGCGGAGCTTACGAGTGTGCGCTGAAATATGCACACGAGCGTGAGCAGTTTGGGAAAAAGATTTACGAATTTCAGGCAGTTTCTTTTGCACTTGCAGATATGGCTACACAAGTAGAGGCAAGCGAATTGTTAACGAGGCAGGCGGGCTATTTAAAGGATCATGGGGACCGTGTTTCTAAAATTGGAGCGATGGCTAAACTTTATGCGTCGGAGGCTGCCGTTAGTGTCTCGAATGAATCTGTGCAGATCTTTGGTGGTTATGGATTTACAAAGGACTATCCTGCCGAGAAGTTTTTTAGAGATGCTAAACTATGCACCATAGGTGAAGGGACTTCAAGTATTCAGAAAATGGTGATCGCCAGAGAGATTGAGAAAGATATTTTATAGCATATGATGAGGGATCAAGTTGTATTGGTTGATTGCCCAAGAGACGCTGTTCAAGGGCTTCATAACTTTATTGAGACAGATAAGAAAATTAAACATATCAATACGTTAATCGAAAGTGAGCTGTTTGATGTTATTGATTTTGGATCTTTCGTTTCGCCGAAAGCAGTTCCGCAGTTGGCGGATACAAAAGCAGTCCTGGAAGGAATCAGAAAGAATGAAAAAGTGAAGTTATTGGCGATTGTCGCCAATCTTCGGGGAGTAGAAGAAGCCGTTCTAGAGGAAAAAATCGACTTTTTAGGGTATCCATTTTCAATATCGGAAACATTTCAACGTCGAAATACCAATATGGGCTTGGCGGCTTCTTATCAGCAAGTAAAAGAAATGAAACTTTTGGCAGACGCTAATCATAAATCTTTAGTTATTTATATTAGCATGGCTTTTGGGAACCCATACAAGGATCCGTGGTCCCCACTTTTGGTAGAAGAATGGATTGGGAAATTATACGATCTGGGTATCCGGGAATTTTCTTTGGCAGACACAACTTCAGAAGCCGATGCGAATCAGATTTCAGCATTATTCACTTTTGTTAAAGCCAGTTTTCCAAAACCGGAAATAGGTGCACATTTTCATGCGAGGCAAGCGGAGAGTCTTGCTAAGATTGAAGCCGCTTATCTCGCAGGTTGCCGTAAATTTGAAGGCGCATTGCTTGGTTATGGCGGTTGTCCATTTGCAAAAGATGATTTGGTTGGCAATATACCTTCAGAACTCTTGTTGCGTTATTTTGGACGAGGAACTGATGCTGAAATACTCGGATTGGAGCATAGCTTCAGGCAAATGATTTTGTAGGGATTTTTGAGATGGAAAAACTGAATTTTATAAAGGTGCACGTTGAGCAGCATGTGTTCAATTTGACGCTAGCTCGTTCGGATAAAAGAAATGCTTTTAGTCCGACTATGGTGAACGAAATTGCCTATGCATTGAATCTGGCGAATAGCAATCCCGATATTCGTTTAGTACAAATAGAGGCTGAAGGTCCGGTGTTCTGTGCGGGTATGGATCTTAAAGCTTTTGAGGATCCTACAGTAGATATTGGTAATCCGGCAATTCCAAAGGTTGAAAAGTCTTTGGCAGAAATATTTGCCTGTTTAAATAAGCCTTCAATCTGTGTTGTTAGGGGAGATGTTATTGCAGGTGGTTTTTTGATTGCATTATCTTGCACTTATTTGTTTGCACTGCCACATGTACGTTTTTCTTTGCCAGAAGTAAAAATCGGACTCTTTCCATTTCAGGTGTTGGCCTTGCTAATGGAATATATGCCTGAAAGAAAAGCGATGGATCTTTGTATCAGGGGAGATTCTTTTGCTGCGGGAGATGCGCTGGATAAGGGTATTCTGTCCGGAATTTTGGATGTTGAAGAAACTGCCTTGGTTGAATTGAGAGAAACTATTCTTAAAAATGCTCCTTTGGCTATATCGAGAGGTTTTGTTGCACTGCGAAGGCTAAAAGAGCAAGATTATGATGATAAGTATAACTTTCTCTTAGAGAGCTTGGCAGATTTGCGTAAAACCAATGATTTCAAGGAGGGAATGGATGCCATGCGTAATAAAAGAAAAGCCAACTGGAAAAATAGCTAATTAAAATGATCGAAAACTCGGTCTGCTTGTCAAGGGAGAGAATTCCCAAGGAATAGAACTAAGGATGATCAGTAAAGCTAGTCCAAACCAGATTAATAATGTTTTAAAACGTCGATCGTTTGTATCGGCGTTTTTGCTTTTATGGGCACCCAATGTCAGGCAAATTGCAGCCATAATCATCATGCTACTGTGCTCCATACCGAAGAAGCGAATTTGCCTCAGGTGGACTGCTTCGTCGAAATGTCGTAGGAAGTACTGTGTGATGGGGCTCAGTATATAGAGATTAATACCTAAAACTAGCTGAATATAGAAAGAAATAACCGTGGTTTTTACAAGAAATTGATCGATAGGGGAGAATAGAAGCTGCTGTTTTTTCTTATAAAAAAAGGTTGAAAGACTAATTGCTAGTATAATCAGTACTTCCCATCTCCATAAAGAATGCATCGCTAGAATGAAGGGATAAATGTAATTCATCATGAAAACAAAGATGGTAATAAAATAGATTTAAAGCTATTTTAAACTATACCAGCTTATAGAATAGATGCTGGTTTTTCATTAATTGTCTACGTCATCTGATCAAAGGGACTTGTATTTATATGTATTTTTACTTTATATAAGCACTTTATTGTTTTGGTTATTAGGTTGCTTTGTACTGTTTTTAACTCTTGGTTAATGCCGTTGTTATGTGTAATTCGCCGTTTATCTATCTGGCGGAGAATAACGATTAGCTGGACCAAATAGGCTGTCCAAATGATCGAGAACGAAGGTATTCGCTTGTGAATAACTAATGATCGTCTGTATGCCTTATTTTTAGTTGTTTTTAGCCTCTCTGAGGTGATGTTTGTCATTCCCGAAGGGTTTGTGTGGTTTTGATTTGTTTTAGCTGAGAATGCGGCTATTTCGGGTTTTTGAAGGTGGTTGCGATTTGCGTGTTGTTTTTAAGGATAACGCACATCGATAAAAATGATGTTTTATTGATTACGAATTTCATAATTTATTATAATAACAATTTGTTTATCATAGTATTATGTTTATTATATAAATTGAATGTATATGTTTTATTATGTCCGATCTGCGCTATTAAATTAAAATAATGCCTGAGCGTAAGCAAAGCTCTGCCTGTGTTTTTTTTAAAATATTTTTGGAATTATACAAAATCCGTTTCTATATTAGTGTATTAATTAAATAATACAGTAGTATGGTTACTATCCAAAATCTAAATTTCAGCTATAGTAAATCAAGGCCCCTTTTTCTTCATATGGATCTTGAATTGAAGCAGGGGCATATCTATGGCCTATTGGGAAAGAATGGTGCTGGCAAATCAACTTTGCTTAAGAATATTGCCGGTTTGGTATATCCTGTTTCGGGGCAAGTTGATGTGCTGGGGCATAACCCTAATCGAAGGGAACCTTCCTTGTTAAGGGAGATTAGTTTTATTCCGGAAGAGTTTTATCTCCCTGCCGTAAAATCAGAACAGTTTCTGAAGGCTAATGCAGGGTTCTACCCCAACTTCGATCAGGTATATTTTGATCAGCTTATTCGTGAGTTCGATATTCCCATTGAGCAAAAATTAGCAAGCATGAGTTATGGACAGAAAAAGAAATATATTATTTCTTTCGGTTTAGCGTCTAACACAAAAGTGATCATCATGGATGAGCCAACGAATGGTTTGGATATTCCTTCTAAGGTTCAGTTTCGAAAGATCATGGCTTCTGCCATTACTGATGATCGATGTGTAATTATCTCCACACATCAGGTGCGTGATCTGGATAATCTTATTGATGCTGTTATTTTACTTGATGATCATAAGGTTGCACTCAACGCTCCGATGCATGTGATTACTGATCGCTTATGCTTTAAAAAAGTAAGAGAGTTGCCTTTGGATACACTCTATTCCGAAGAAGGAGTAGGCGGTTTTAATGTTATTCTCCCAAACTCGGCGGCAGAAGATTCGAAACTGGATTTGGAGTTGCTATTTAATGCAGTGTTACAGTGCAAGGAAAAAATTACGGACCTTATTAAACATGATGAATATGTCAAATCTATTTAATGCTACGCGTTATTTTGGACTGATTCGAAGACAATGGATTGGTTTTGGGCGAATTTATCTGATGTCAATAGGGATTATTGCCGGGGTAATTTTTGGTTTTTATGCAGTTAACTTGGGATCAAATTATGATGATATCAAAAAGAATACTGTTTATTCGTTGCTAAATTTCAGAGCACCGTTGTTTTGTATCTTGGGACTCTTTTTTGTAACGGTTATCTCGAGCAGTTATTTTGCTGATTTAGGGAAGAAGACCCGGGCGATTTTTGAGCTGATGATTCCAGCGTCACAATTGGAAAAGTTTCTGGTCAGCTTATTCTATACGGTTGTCGTGAGTATTGGTTCATATTTATTGGTCTTTTATTTGATCGATTTGGCATTTGTTTCTTATTTGAGGAGCGTTGGTTCTGTGGTTGTAAATGAAGTACAGCTATCAGGAGAGACGGTCAGTGTGGATCTATGGCAGTACTTTTTCAAGGTTCAATACCCTGAACCGGCTTATTATTTTTGTTTTGTACCAATTCTTCTGAATGCAATTTTCTTACTTGGTGGGATCGTCTACCAAAACTATCAATATGTAAAGACGGCTATTTTTCTTGTGCTTTACTGTGTAGTTTGGATGTGTCTTTTTGTTTACTTAATGAAGACTCAGACCCAAGATACCGTAGGTACAATGGATAATAACTATTGGTCTGATTCAAATCATATTTTTGCATTGATCGGCGCTGTAGGAGTGTTGCTTGCCATAATGATTTGGGCGGTTGCTTTTTTAAGGTTGAAAGAAAAGGAGATTTAATATGGAGTTCAATGCAAATAAAGCCATTTACCTTCAGATTGCTGAGTACGTATGTGATCATATTTTGCTAGCGACCTGGAAAGTGGATGAAAAACTCCCCTCAGTAAGGGAATTGGCAGTTCAGATGGAGGTTAACCCCAATACTGTTATGCGGACCTATGATATGTTGCAGCAGAAAGAAATTATAGCTAATAAGCGCGGGATCGGTTTTTTTCTGACACAAGAATCGGTGAAGAATGTGAAGTTATATAGAAAGGCAATTTTTCTAGAAGAAGATCTTCCCTTGTTTTTTCGTAATATTTATTTATTGGAAATCGGTCTGGATGAGTTAGAGCAACGTTATAGACGGTTTGTAAGTCAGAATTTTAATCAAAATGAGTCATGAAATTAAGTACAAAAATAATAATGGGATTAGCAATAGGCTTATTCGCGGTTCCGATGCTTGTCGCGTCCTACCTTGTTCGTATAAATCGAGTGGATGCGAAAAAATATAATGCTGATGTTGAGCAGGAGGTATCCAAGCCAGGTGCAAAGGATGTTTATTACCGGTCGTTCCCCTTGGCAGCTTTCGATAAGCTTTATATTGTAGGTACCAATGCAAGCGGTGTAGGGTTGTATTGGGTGAAAAGCGATAAGTTTATGGTTAAAGTTAATAAAAGTCAAGCCGACTTTGTGAAAGCGAATGTCGATCAATCTGGCAATCTTACCTTAGATCTTTTATCAGGAGGAGAGGGGGGGTATAAGTCAATCTATATTTTTTCACCTGATCTTAGGGTTTTAAAATTAAAAAATGCGGGTATTAACGAGTTGTCCGCCAGGTTGAACGAATTGACTGTCGTAGGTGATAGCGTTGAGGTATTTTCCCTTGCGGAGAAATCCGTTATAAATACATTGAATCTGAACCTGACAAATTCCACTATTGATGATCTTGGCGGGACGGACAGTAAGGGGAATTCTCTTGTCGGTCGTTTATTTGTTAACACAACGAATAGTGTTTTGGGACTTCCGCGTACGAATTATCAAAGTGCAGATATTGTGGCAAACAATTCAGAAGTTTATTTCAATAGGAAGGGACCTGAAGCCAAAGTAGGTCTTCTGAATATCAAAACTGAAGGAAAATCATCTGTCCGTTTAGATAGTTTGCAATGGGGAACATTGAACGGGAATCTATCCAATGATACTAAAATAGATTTGCCTGTCCATGCATTGCGATCATTGATTAAGTAAGGTTTAATTGGTGGATGTTGCAGTCGATCGTTAATAGTAGAGATCGGTATTTTCTGAAAAGGTCAAAATTCCTTAGTGGGGTTTTGACCTTTTCTTTAAAGGGATGATGTAGATTTTCGGTGTTCGATACTGCAGTCCAAAAAATACGTCTCGAATTCGAAATAATTCTTTTTGTTTTTTTTCTTTAACATCTGCAAGAGAAGTTCTACCGATTTTTCTGCCATAAGCTGTGTTGGCTGGGTGATTGTTGTTAAAGATGGGTTGAGACTGTTGGCAAAAGGGGTGTTGCTAAAGCCAATTAAGTTCATGTCATCAGGAATTTTCACCTCTAATTTATTTAATATGTGCAAAACTTTTAGCGACAAGGTGTCTGTCGTTGAGAGGAGTGCATTTGGAGCGGAGGGCTTATTTAATAACGTGTTTATTTTGCTTTCCAGTTCGTCATCGATATTATCTTTGGGGCTTGAGTAGGATATTTCAACAATATTTTCTTCTTTAAAAGGAATAGAGGCATTAAAGAGGGCATCTTTATATCCTTTTATTCTGCTTACATTTCCACCGATATCTTTGCATAATAAAAGAATGATATTTTCGCGTTTGTTTTTGATCATTTCTTCTGTTGCCTGATAGATGACTTTGTTGTTTTGGATTCCGATTTTAAAGGTGTCGAGTTGATGGTTTATCCGGTCAAAAATAATCACAGGGCAGATCTGTTCCATGATATAAAACAAGAGTGATAAACTTGAATCATTTTTTACAGGAGAAATGATTATTCCTTCGATATTGCTTTGTATGCAAAGTTCCAGTGCTTCCTTTTCTTTTTTCTCATCGTTAAAAGTCTGCAAGAGGATGAGTTTATAATTCGTCTGCGATAGAATGAGGGAGATGTCTTCGTAAAAATCAAAGAAAAAAGAGCTTGAGATAAATGGAACAATGATCGCTAGGGTGTTTGATCGCCCCGTTTTTAAGCTTTTTGCGGAGAAATTTGGTATATAATTAATTTTCTGCGTGAAATCTAAAATTAACTTTTTTGTTTCTGCGCTTATTTCATGGCTATCGTTTAGTGCTTTGGAAATGGTTCCTGGAGATAGGTTTAACTGTTGGCCAATCCCTTTTAACGTAAATCTCTTCATGTGCTCGATCCTCTTTCATTGATTGTAATTTGTTCTAGCGTCAATACGATGGTAAGATGGCGCTAGAATTATTATTGAATTATCGGTTAGTGTTTTTAATGTATTAAGCCCGAAAATTCTTGAAATTATAAAGATAAGATAAAAAACATGTTTTCAAATGGAGATCAAGAAAAGCGTTGTTGATGAAAAAGAAGTTTTCCGCAAGTGTTAAACAAAAAAAGCTAATCCTGCGATTAGCTTTTCTTTAGTGATCCCGCTGGGATTCGAACCCAGGACCCATACATTAAAAGTGTATTGCTCTACCAGCTGAGCTACGGAATCCTTTCTGTTTTTGAAAGTGATGCAAAGGTAGAATTTCTTTTGATATATGCCAAATTATAGCATGCAAATTTTGACGAAAAGGCCTTAACTGCTTAATAAATAAACGGATTATTTTTTTTATCGCGCTTTTTTTGCATGGATTATTCGGTCTGCTCCATTGATATCTTTTATGAGTTTGACCTGTTCAAATCCTTTTTTGACCATAAGTTCCTTCATTTCTGGACCGAGATATTGATTGATTTCAAAATATAGATCTCCATCTGGGGTTAAATGTTTCAAAGCAAAGGATGAAATAACATCATAAAAAATCAATGGAGCGCTTTCTTCAATGAATAATGCGAGCTCAGGTTCATAAGCCAATACGTTTTGATTCATGTGCTGCTTTTCTCCCGGGGTTATATAGGGCGGATTGGATACAATGATATTATAATGTTGGTCGGAGAAAATGTATTCCCATTCAAATATATCCGCATTGATAAATTGAACCTGAGTTTTTAAATTCTTAGCATTTTCTTGTGCTGTTTTTATCGCCTCTTTTGAGATGTCTATCGTTGTTACTAGGGCATTATTGAGATGCTTTGATAAGGTGATCGGGATGCAGCCAGAGCCAGTTCCGATATCTATAATTTTTAGGTTTTGAGAAGATTTGTGGTTTTTGATGATCAGATCGACAAGTTCTTCAGTTTCCTGGCGTGGAATGAGGACCGATTCATTGACCTGGAAAACTTCACCATAAAAATCTGCTTTATTGAGTATGTACTGTATAGGTCTGTGCTTTTTTAGATTCTGAAGGATGCTAAGTACTTCAGCCTTATCCGCCTCCTTGACGATATCTGTTTTTCTCAATTGATAATTGGTTCTATTTAACCCAAACTTTTCGGCAACAACCACTAAGAATATTGCTTTTATTTCATCCTCATCATATAACCCCTGAAGCTCATGTTGAAATAATAATTCGAAATCTTGAAGTATTTTCATGTGTCAAAGGTACGATTTTCATAGATTTGTATCCATGGATATGCACAAGCAATATATGCATCGTTGTTTGGAACTGGCCCAAATGGGCGCGGGTTCAGTGAGTCCCAATCCAATGGTTGGGGCTGTCATTGTTTTGGACGGTAAAATTATCGGTGAAGGATATACTTCTCCATATGGTGGACCACACGCTGAGGTCAATGCGGTACAGCAGGTTGTACAAAAGTATGGGGAAGAAGCAAAACGGCTTATCGAGGGAAGTATTTTTTATGTTAGCCTTGAACCTTGCGCGCATTATGGAAAGACACCGCCATGTGCCAATATGATTGCAGAGCTAAAACCCTTAAAAGTCTATATCGCTTGTTTGGACCCTTTCGCCAAGGTGAATGGCAAGGGAGTTGAGATACTGCGCGAAGCAGGTATTGAAGTTGAAATTGGTTTACTGGAAAAAGAGGCTGTATGGCTCAACCGTCGGTTTTTTACACGTATTGGTCAATTCCGCCCCTATGTTATTCTAAAATGGGCGCAGTCGAAGGACGGTTTTATGGGGATGCAAAATAAACAAATTTGGTTAAGCAATGCTGCTAGCCGACAGTTGGTTCACCGCTGGAGATCAGAGGAAGATGCTATTTTGGTCGGTACAAATACCGCAGTTGTAGATAATCCCAGTCTGACCGTAAGAGAATGGCAGGGTAACAACCCATTGCGTATTCTTTTAGATAGAGATCTTGCCATTCCACTAGATGCCAATATTCTAGATGATCAAGCTGATACAATCGTCTTCAATGCTAAAAAGACAGATTGGACAGCAAATGTTAAGTATATTGAGCTTGAAAATTACGGGTTGTATCTGCCGCAGAATATTCTTTATCAACTATATTTAATGGATGTTCAGTCAATCATCATTGAAGGAGGGCGTGCTACGCTGCACATGTTTATCGATGCGGATCTCTGGGATGAGGCGAGGGTGTTTGAAACCGAAACAAAGCTATTTAATGGAATTACGGCTCCACAATTTAGTGGACAATTGCTTGAAAGTAAATTGGTTTCCAATGATCTTTTAAAGATCTATAAGAAACAGTGATTATTAAATTGTATATTTAGGGAATTAAGCCATAGCCGGTTAATTTAATTCTTAAATTACAATTATGTTAGTTACAGAAAACTTAATGCAGTTTATCTGGAAACTTCGGCTATTCCGTGCAAATGGGTTGCATTCTACGGATGGTGAACCCTTGGCCGTTGTTCATGTGGGGCAATACAATACAGATTCAGGCCCCGATTTCCTCATGTCACATATTAGGTGTAAAGATAATGATTGGTTTGGTCATGTCGAGATGCATATCCAATCTTCGGATTGGGATCGACATTGTCATCAAGAAGATACCGTTTATAATAACGTTATCTTACATGTGGTTTGGAGAAACGATAAAGTTATTTACCGAAATGACGGTACATCAATACCGACATTGGTGCTTTCGGAATATGTCGAACAGCATCTGTTGGAACGGTATTCAACGATGATGAACGCAAAAAGTTCGATACCTTGTGAGTTTCAGCTTGGTTCAATTGATCTTTTTAAAAAATCCATGTGGCTGAGTACTTTAGCTGTTGAACGCCTAGAAATGAAGGTTCAACAAGTTTTGTTGATTTTAGATCAATTTAATACGGATTGGGAAAAAACGTTATGGGTATGGATTTGCAGATGTATAGGATTAAAAGTTAATGCCGATACATTTCAGGAGCTTGGGGAGAAATTACCTTGGAACATTTTACAAAAATATCGTTCAAACCTATTTAAAATAGAAGCTCTTTTCTTTGGGGTTAGTGGGTTGTTAATTCAGGAGTCAGGAAGCGAGTATATGAAGCAGTTAGCCGGTGAATTTGAGTATCAAAAGCATATACACGGTATAGAGGTTGTTTATGGGGTTTGGAAGAGGATGAGAATGAGACCATATAATTTTCCCGAACGGCGAATTGCTCAATTAGCTGTCTTGTTTAGCAAGAACGAGTTGGGCGTTGCCAAGATTTTGGCTGTCGATGATTTGGAAAGAGCTCGAAAATTATTTAAGATAGCGTCTCTAAGTGATTATTTTGACGGACATTTTTCCTTTGGTACAAAAACGAAGATAAAAGAAACACTTCGGTTGAGTAATGAAACTATTGACACGCTTGTTATTAATGTGATTATTGTTTTTCTTTTTTCATACGGTAAATATTTCAGTATTCAGACCTATATTGATAGGGCCCTAACTCTTTTGGAGCAGCTTCCTTCAGAAAAAAATATGGTTGTGAGACAGTTTGCCCAATATGATTGGCAAGTTCAAAGCGCATTGCAAAGTCAGGGGATTTTACAATTAAAGAGATTTTACTGTGATCGGAAACGCTGCCTTCATTGCAGAATCGGATGCGAAATTTTAAAAAGAAATTAATTTTTTAAGATCTCTGCGATCTCTTTATGGCCTTTTTCAAAGGCCAGGTCCATTGGAGCTAACCCTGAAATATTGATGATTCTGGTGTCGGCTCCATTTTCGAGTAAGGCAACAATAAAATCGATATTACCATATTGGGCAGCGAAATGAAGTGGGGTTTCGCCAGTCGCTTGAATGGCATTGACATTAGCATTGGCCTCGATTAGCAACTTACCGATCTCTTCATTGTTGTTTGCAGCGGCAATATGTAGCGCAGTGGTGAGTTGTTCATTTTTGGTTACGACATTCGGATTGACTTTTTTGGACAGTAAAAGACGTACAATATCTGTTTTGTTGAAATATGTTGCTAAAGTTAATGGCGTAAAGCCCTGTGACGACCATTCATTGACAACAGATGGTGCTTGCGAAATAATGGCCTCCAAGTATGAAGTTAACCCAGCCGCGCAAGCCTCATGGATAGTCATGGATTTGGTGTGTTGTAAAAGTATCCGTATGATCTGGGGTTTGTTGTAATAGCAAGCCAATAGTAGGGGAGAAATTCCATGACTCGTTGTTTCTTGTAAAAGTTCGGGATTCCCAATCAATAATAAGTCGATATCATGGCTTTTGCCTTCTTCAATATATTGTTCTAAAACGGAAAGGTTCATGTCTTAACAAATTGTCTAACGTTGTTACTAAAATAGACTTTATTGATGAGAATAAGCGTTTGATTTGCGAAAATATTTGTATTTAATTTTCCTTTGGATTGAACTGAAATTTGGAAGAAGTTTTTTTTTGCGGGGTGAATTGGATCTTAAAATCTGGGAAAAAGGAATTTTTAGGGTATTTTATATACACAAATGTGTAGTAATGCGCATAATGTTTTTGTAAATTAAAAAGTAGATGTACTTTTGTTAAGCCCCTCCCAAGGGCATGTTTTTCATAGGTAGATGTAGGGTCGGGTGTTTCTCACTACGACCCTTTTTTTATAGCTTTGTTTTTATTATTTTAAAAGAGATGTCTAAGAGAAAAATTGTTGTTGCCATTACTGGAGCTAGCGGCTCAATCTATGCTAAAGTTTTACTTAAAAAACTATTGGTATTAAAAACACAGATCGCAGAGGTTGGGATTGTGATGTCGAATAATGCGAAGGATGTATGGCGTGCGGAGTTGGGCGATGAGAGTTATCAGGATGTGCCGTTCAAGTTTTATGACAAGGGTGATTTCTTTGCTCCTTTTGCATCAGGATCGGCTCGCTATGATACGATGATTGTCTGTCCGTGTTCAATGGGGACATTATCAAGGATAGCCCACGGTGTGTCTTCTGATTTGACAACCCGAGCGGCCGATGTCGTGCTAAAAGAACGACGAAGATTGATTTTGGTTACCCGTGAGACACCACTAAGTATTATACATATCCAGAACATGAAATTGGTGACAGAGGCCGGAGGTATCATTTGTCCGGCATCACCTTCATTCTATAGCTTACCAAAGACTTTGGACGAAGTCGCAGAAACCGTGGTTGATCGGATTTTGAGTCTTGCTGGGTTTGAATTTAAACATTATCAGTGGGGAGAAAATGCCTAGTGATTCCTCGTTGAAATCTATTTTTAATGTTCTATAATAAATTTGTATTTTGTAACTTTGTTTCTCGAAATGAAGCAATCACGAGCATCACGCGAAAAAGTTATTTATAGCTATATGATTTATAGTGATAAAGCCACTGTCTGTCCATTCTTACTGCGCACGCTACCCGCTTCGATAAACAAGTTGTATCCTTTTAATTTCAATCACATTCATATATGAAAAGCTTATTGATTACTTCTGTTAAAGTAATTTTACCTGGTAACGAATTTCATCAGCAGCAAGTTGATGTATTTATCGAAAAGGGAAAGATTGCACAGATTGGAAAATCTGTCAAAGTAGCTGATAAAAACATAGAAACCTTAGATGGTGCCGGAAAAGTTTTAGCGCCAGGTTTTTTTGACCTACATGCCAATTTTGGAGAACCTGGATTAGAAACCAAAGAAGACATCGTTAGTGGAAGCGCAGCAGCTGCTTCTGGAGGATTTACTGGAGTAGCCGTAATGCCTAATACCGAACCGGCGATTCAAAGCCGTTCCGAGGTTGCACTTATTGTCAATACAGCGAAAGGAAATATTGTTGATGTACATCCAATTGGAGCGATCAGTAAAAAGAGAGAAGGGAAAGAACTGGCCGAGCTATTTGATATGAAGCAAACGGGTGCTGTCGCTTTTAGTGATGGAAACAGGAGTGTACAGCAGGCGGGATTAATGAGCAGAGCGTTGTTATACGCTAAGGGATTCGATGGATTGATTTTTTCACATGCTGAAGATGAGTCTATGGCAGGTGGAAACAAAATGAATGAAGGTGCGATGAGTACTTATTTGGGAATGAAAGGTATTCCTAACCTGGCCGAATCGTTAATGGTTTCTCGTGATCTGTATTTAGCAGAATATACTGGAGCTCCAATTCATTTTGCATCCATCAGCACTCCAGAAGCTGTCGATCTGATAAAAAAAGCGAAAGCAAAAGGTCTTCCAGTAACATGTGATGTTGCTGCACATCAATTGGTGTTTACTGACGATGATATTGTCGGTTTTGATAGTAATTATAAGGTAAGCCCCCCATTACGCACAAAGGCAGATCTGAAGGTATTACTTAAAGGCGTTAAGGACGGTACTATCGATGCTGTCGTTTCGCAACACACACCGCATGAAATAGAATTTAAGAATGTTGAATTCCATATTGCAAAAAATGGAATTATTGGACTGCAGACCGTATTACCACTCTTGGTTCGTGCTGGATTAAATGAAGAACAAATTGTCAATAGTCTTTCAGTTAGACCCCGGCAGATTCTAGGACTTAAAGTTCCTCTTATTGAGGAGGGAGCAATAGCCAATCTTGTCGTATTTGACCCTGTGAAGACTTGGAACTTCGATGAAACAACAAATAGATCTAAATCTAAAAATTCTCCATTATTTGGACAGACTTTAAAAGGTGCTGTCGAATTGATCATCAATAATAATCAAATCATAAAAAACGATTAAAACCATGGAAGCAAATATTAAAGCAGCCGTTGAGGCAGGTATATTAAATTATGGCAAGGTTGATGGGATCTCGACTGCCCCGGAATTTCTTGAAAAGATTATTGCCGTATTCAATACGGAAGCAAGTTATTTAGAGAAATTAGAACTGTTGGATCAATCTTTTGATGATTATCCACTTTTTGATGAGTTGCGTGAGGTTTATGTAGACCTTTTACTCATGAACTTTTTCTCCAATGAGGTTTTAAAGCTTGAAGATGACTATTTGGATTCCGAGGAATGGGAGGCTATAGAAGATGAAACTATAGATAGGGGAACAGAATTGTTGAATATTTTTCTTTATTTAGGGGAATGCAAGGACGATGAGATTGAACCTGAATTGGATGATTTCTTAAAGGAATTTTTATTAGTTGATGAAGATGAATTTCAGGATGAGCATGAAATTTATGAAGATATCATTGCCAATCAAATTGTAGTAGATAGCCCGTATGCTGAAATTGCAAAAGTAGGAAAAGGATTAAATCCGAGAAGTGAAGTCTACGAACTTTTTTATCCTATCATGAGCTTCTTTAGTGAGTTGAAACCATCTGAAAAACAATTTGAAGAGTATGCAGAAGCGTCTTCCAATAAGGCATTTGATATTGCACTTTACCAAATAATTAGTACTTACTATAACAAATAATTTTTATGGCAGATTCAATCAACCAAAGTAATGTAGGATTTGATGCGGTAATTGACAAAAAGAAAAGTATTATTTACGGGGTTATCCTGGGAATAATTTCTTTCATTCTCGGATTAGTCGTCTTGTTTGTTGTCAAAGACTTAAATTCCTTTTGGGGGGTAATGTCGATGTCATTTATTGTTAATACTGGTCTTTTTGTTATTATTTCTGCGCTTTTCGCTTTCTCTCTTAGGAAAGCAAATGGCGGATACTGGAATTTTTCTATAGCATTAAAATCCATATTTATGATGCTTGCTATTTCCACTATTATTTCAACAATTGGGACACAGGCGTATGTTAATTTCATTAATCCAACTTTACAAGAAAAGGTGGTGGCACATACAATTAATGTTACAATTGAGTATATGGAAAAGAACAATGTGCCGGATGAGGTTATCGATTCAAAAATCGCGGAACTTGAAAAGCAAGTTGATGCTATTGGAAAGATAACGTTAGGGCAGGTGCTCAAAGGGTTGGCTATCACGCTGATGTTTCAATTTGTTTTTGCATTACTATTATCAGCCTTGACAAAACGAGAAAAATTGGTGATCAAACAAGAGACCAATTAGTGTTTAATAAAATAAAATTGACCCTATAAGGTATTACTGAAAAAGTAATACCTTTGTTGGTATTATAATACTACATTTTTAGCATGATTAACATTCACATGGATATTTCTGTTGTTGTTCCTTTATTTAATGAAGAAGAATCCTTACCCGAATTGACAGCTTGGATCGACCGCGTTATGGCGGCCAATCATTTTTCCTATGAAATTATTTTAGTTGATGATGGGAGTAAAGATAATTCTTGGAAAGTTATCGAAGAGTTGAAGTTAAAGAACACGAATATTTCTGCGATAAAGTTCCGACGCAATTACGGAAAATCTGCGGCTTTAAATGTAGGCTTTGCTGCTGCACAGGGCGATGTGGTTATTACAATGGATGCAGATCTACAGGATAGTCCAGATGAGATTCCTGAACTGTATGATCGGATCGTGAATAAGGGAGCGGATTTAGTATCGGGTTGGAAGCAAAAACGCTATGACCCATTGACCAAAACAATCCCAACCAAATTATTCAATGGGGTGACAAGATCGATGTCTGGAATTTATAACCTGCATGATTTTAATTGTGGTCTTAAAGCTTATAAGAAAGATGTTGTCAAAAACATCGAAGTTTATGGCGAGATGCATCGTTACATCCCTGTTATTGCAAAATGGGCAGGATTTACCAATATACAGGAACAGGTAGTACAGCATTACCCACGTAAATATGGTACCACCAAATTTGGCCCGGGTCGTTTTGTGAAAGGTTTCTTAGATTTATTATCCATATTTTTTGTCGGGAAATTTTCGAAAAGACCGATGCACTTTTTTGGTGTTATGGGCGTGATTAGTTTTCTTGCAGGTTTATTTATCTCCATTTATTTAATTTGCCACAAATTGATGAGTATCGCCAGCGGCACACCATTTAGAGATATAACAGATCAACCTTTATTTTTCTTTGCGCTGACAGCGATTATTTTGGGAACACAATTATTTCTGACTGGTTTTTTGGCTGAATTAGTGTCTAGAAGCAGCTCCGATCGGAATGATTATCAAATTGAGAAAGTCATTTAATTAATTATGCGAATTGTGATTTTAGGGTCCGCTTATCCGTTAAGGGGCGGTGGGATAGCATCTTTTAATGAACGATTGGCATTTCACTTTCAGGAAGCAGGGCATGAAGTGGACATCTATTCTTTCAGCTTACAGTATCCTAATTTCCTTTTTCCCGGAAAGTCTCAATATTCGGATGAGCCAGCACCAACTGGCCTTCATATTAAGACCACGGTCAATTCCATTAATCCATTTAATTGGATTAAGGTAGGTAAAGAACTAAAAAAGGCAAATTATGATTTGCTTATTGTACGATTTTGGATGCCGTTTTTTGGACCTTGTTTGGGAACAATTCAACGACAAGTTCGAAAAAATAAACATACTAAGATTGTATGCATCGCTGATAATATCATTCCTCATGAACAACGGATAGGGGATAGCTTATTGATTCGTTATTTTTTAAAGTCTGTTGATGCTTGTCTCACCATGAGTAAAAGTGTGCTGGCAGATCTGAAAATGTTAAGCCCGAAAATGCCAGCGGTATATACGCCGCATCCACTCTATGATAACTATGGTGTACATCAGAGTAAAAAGGAAGCACGTCGATTACTTAAGATTGCCGAGGGGGATAAAGTCGTATTGTTTTTTGGTTTTATTCGTCAATACAAGGGTTTGGATATCCTCCTGGAGGCATTGGCTGATCCCAGAATACGTACCCTTGGGGTGAAATTGCTGCTCGCAGGCGAATTTTATGGTGACCCTGCTCCTTATTTGAACCTTATAAAAAAGTATAAACTGGAAGAGTTTATTTTTATGCATACTGATTTTATTCCTAATCAGGAGGTCGGAAGGTATTTTTCAGCGGCAGATTGTGTGGTCTTGCCCTATCGGAGTGCTACACAGAGTGGAATTACGCAGGTTGCTTATCATTTTGATTTACCGATGATTGTCAGTAACGTTGGGGGATTGCCTGAATTAGTTCAGCATGAGTATGTTGGTTATGTCGTGGAACCTGATGCCCGTCAAATGGCCGACGGTATTTTTTCATTTTACCACTACAATAAAGAAGAGCAATTTAGAACAAATATTATTGACGAGAAAAAGAAATATAGCTGGGATACTTTTGGCAATGAACTCCTTAAGTTGGTCGATTGATTGACATTCGTGATTTTATTTGTATATAAAATCAAATTTATCTAAGTTTGGGAGACTGAGGTAGAAATTTAAAAGGAGGAGAGATTTTGTTACCGTTTACACAAAGCAGTTTAACGAAAATAGAGGAGTTTTTCAAAGAGCAGGGGTATAAAGTGAGGTACGAGAAAGGTTCCTTTCGTACCGGTGCCTGTATGTTGCAGACGACAAAAGTGGTCGTAGTCAATAAGTTTTCGAATCTTGAAATAAAAATCCAGTCACTGTGGAATATATTACTGGATATTGATATTGATTCGGAGGTTATTTCTGAAAAATTTCTTCCACTATATGAAGATGTGTTGAAATCAAAAATTGTAGCTTGAGAATAACATTTTTAGGAACCGGAACATCACAAGGGGTGCCAGTAATAGCATGCCAATGTCAGGTCTGTCAATCTGAAGACAAACGTGATAAGAGATTACGTTCTTCTATTCTTATTGAATACAATCAGCATACATTGGTTGTCGATACCGGTCCTGATTTTAGATACCAGATGCTGCGCGAGAAAGTTATGCATTTGGACGCCGTATTAATGACGCACTCACATAAAGATCATATTGCGGGACTGGACGATGTTAGAGCGTTTAATTATCAGCAGCATAGTTCTATTTCAATTTATGGCACCGAAGCACTTCATGAAGCACTAAAGCGTGAATTTTATTATGCATTTACGGAAATTAAACACCCAGGAGCGCCTAGACTGGATTTGGAAGAGATAAAGGCTGGTGTGCCATTGTCTTTATTCGGAAAGGAAATTATGCCTATCGAAGTCCTGCATTATAAAATGCCTGTGTTGGGCTTTAGAATTGGAGATTTCGCCTATATTACTGATGCGAAGTTCATTTCTGACGAATCAAGAAAATTATTGGAAGGAGTAAAGATTCTTGTCGTAAATGCTTTACAGAAGGAATCTCATTTTTCACATTTAACGTTGGAAGAGGCGATTGAATTTGCCGATGATATTCATGCCGACAAAACCTATTTTACACATATTGGGCATCGAATGGGATTGCATGAAGTTGTTTCAGGAGAATTGCCCGAAAATATGTTTCTAGCCTATGACAGATTACAGTTGGATATAACCTAATCTATTTAATATAAAACTATAGTCCTTTTTTCGTTGTTATACCTATAAAAAATAAATTAGGTATTAAATTATAAGGAAATGGGAAATTTACTGTACATCATCGCCGTTATTTTAGTTATCATTTGGGCGATAAGCTTTTTTGGAGGTTATGCGGCTGGAAATAATATCATCCACATTCTTTTGGTGATTGCAATTATCGTTGTATTACTACGTGTTATTCGTGGCAATGCTTAACCATTTAAATTAGTTTTAAATAAAGTTGGGCAATTTGTAAGTCTTGGGGATAGGTGATTTTTATATTCTTAGAATCACCTTCAACAATATAAATACTTTTGCCCGTTTTTTCGACCACTGAAGCATCATCTGTAAAAAGTGGATTTTCATCTTGTTGGTAGGATTTTAACAACAATGCTCCGAGGAAGACTTGTGGAGTTTGTATCAGCCAAATCTGATTTCTATCTGTGGCGGTATTTGTGGATATATTTCCTAAACGCACCGATTCAACACTCTTTTGTGCCAATACAATTGCTTGGTGTTCGTAAGCTCCCTGAAAAGCCTTTCTAATTAAATCGTCCGAAATAATCGGACGAGCTCCATCGTGTACGGCGATGTAATCTTTAGGACCAATGTCGAAGTTTTGTTTAATGTAGTCTATACCGTTCTTTACGCTTTCGAAACGAGTTTTTCCGCCAAATGCAATATGTATTGGTCTGTCAAACTGATACTTTACACATAACTGGTTCCAATAGCTTTCCATTGCTTCACTGATTACCAAGATAACTTCTGAAATGGTGTTGGATTGATAGAAGCGATCAATAGTATGCATCACGATCGGCAGCCCATCCAAGTTAAGAAACTGCTTTGGAAGATCGCTTTTCATCCTGTTTCCGATTCCTGCAGCAACGATTATGGCAAAATTCATGGTATTATTGAAGGGTTTTTATTTAAAAAAAACGTGGATAGTTATGAAGCCATCCACGTTTTCTGTTTTTGTTATATCAAATCATTAGATAATTAACATGGCATCACCATAGCTATAGAATCTGTATTTTTCTTTTACTGCAACTTCGTATGCATTCATGACGTTTTCGTAACCAGCGAAAGCAGCAATCATCACCAAAAGTGTAGATTCTGGCGTGTGGAAGTTTGTAATCATCGAGTTTGCAATACTGAAATCGTAAGGAGGGTAGATGAACTTACTGGTCCAGTCAGAAGCCGCTTTTAAGTGATGGTCTGCAGAAACAGAAGATTCTATTGCACGCATAGAAGTCGTTCCTACAGCACACACACGACGTTTGTTATCGATAGCTTTATTAACAACGCGCGCAGCCTCATCAGTGATGATAAACTGTTCGGAATCCATCTTATGTTTGGTTAAATCTTCGACTTCAACGGTACGGAAAGTTCCAAGCCCAACGTGAAGAGTAACTTCTGCAAAATCAACGCCTTTTAGTTCCAAGCGTTTCATTAACTCTCTGGAGAAGTGAAGTCCCGCTGTAGGTGCAGCGACAGCCCCTTCATTTTTTGCATAGATTGTTTGATAACGGAATTTATCTTCCGGTGTAGCTTTACGCTTGATATATTTAGGAAGCGGAGTTTCACCTAAGATTTCGATATTACGGCGGAACTCTTCATCGGTACCGTCAAATAAAAATCTAATTGTACGACCACGAGAAGTTGTATTGTCAACCACTTCGGCAACCAATAAATCATCATCACCGAAATATAATTTGTTGCCTACACGGATTTTACGCGCAGGGTCTACCAATACATCCCAAAGACGAAGTTCATTGTTCAATTCACGCAACAAGAAAACTTCAATCGTCGCTCCAGTTTTTTCTTTATTACCGTAAAGGCGCGCTGGAAAAACTTTAGTATTGTTTAAGATCATGACATCCTTGTCATCGAAATAATCCAATACATCTTTGAAAATTTTGTGTTCAATTTTACCAGTATCTCTATGTAGGACCATCAAGCGTGATTCGTCACGATTTTCAGAAGGTTCAGAAGCAAGTAATGATTCTGGTAAGTTGAATTTAAATTGAGATAACTTCATCTTTAATAATAGTATATATTAATATCTGCCTTTCAGTGCATTACAGTGCACCAAATACCAGGCTGCCAAAAGCATACAAAGTTATAACTTTTTCGGGTATGGAAGAGCCATATTTCTAATTAATGTATATATTTTTGGGGATTTTGACATTAAATCAAAACTATATTGTATTTTAGAATACAATTATGCTATTTTTTAGATTGATATTGGAGAGTTGTCAGTTTGCTTTTTCGGCATTGAAAGACAATCGTACTCGCACCTTACTTTCGCTGCTGGGTGTGACCATCGGTATTTTTACGATTATTGGTGTATTTTCTGCAGTAGATACCCTACGGAATAATATAGAGGAATCAGTCAAGAAGATTGGCAGCAAAACACTGTATATCGAAAAATGGCCCTGGGATGGCGGCCCAAATTTCCCTTGGTGGAAATACTTGAATAGACCCGAACCCACATACAATAATTACCTGGATTTAAAAAGCCGGATGACGACGGCTGAGTATATGGCGTATATGATCAATATCGGCAATACGACTATTAAATATAAAAATAATTCGGCCCAAGGCTCATCGGTTAATGCTGCGACTTACGAAAATCTTTACATTCAAAATTTGAATATTATAGATGGTCGTTACTTTGCTGAAAGTGAGTCGAGGGGTGGAGCTCTTGTAACTGTGTTGGGCGCAAATATTGCAGAGGGGCTTTTTCCTAATGAGGAACCAGTTGGCAAATATATCAATATGTTAGGCCGAAAAATTCAGGTTATTGGTGTATTAAAGAAAGAAGGAAATGGTGTATTGATTAATACCTCTCCGGATGATACAGCCTTTATTCCGTTTGAGCTGGCTAGAAATTTGGTCAACTATGATAATTTCTCACCGAGTATAGCGATGGTTATTAAATCGAACTACACGCTTGGCGAGGCTGAGAGCGAAGCGAAAACACTTATGCGGTCGATTCGTCGTATATCACCACAACGGGAGGAGAATTTTTCCATTAACCAGACAACAATGATCACAGGTGCATTGGATCAGCTTTTTGGTATCATTAATCTGGCGGGTTTTTCAATTGGTATTTTTTCAATTTTAGTCGGCGGTTTTGGCATTGCCAATATTATGTTTGTAAGTGTCAAAGAACGTACACATATCATCGGAATTCAGAAAGCGCTAGGAGCTAAAAATTTCTTTATTCTTTCACAATTTTTAGTAGAGTCTATTGTACTTTGTTTGTTGGGTGGAGGGATTGGTCTCGTTGTCGTCTATTTTTTGGCTTTTGTGGTACAAGCTGCGACTGGCGTTGCTATTGTGGTCAGTTTGAAAATGGTAATGCTTACTGTTTCACTTTCTACTTTTATTGGGTTAATATCGGGCATTGTTCCAGCTTTAATGGCTTCTCGACTGGATCCGGTAGAAGCGATTCGGAGTAAATAAAAAAGGTATGTTTAAAAGGGCTCAATTTTCGATATTACATGGATTTTGGCTTTTAATCTTTGCTTACAGCTGCCTGTTGATGGCTGAAATTACTTTTCGCTATCGCGGCTTCTCTCTCGATGCTAATTTCTTGATGATTAAGCAGACCGAAATAGAATCACTTTGGTGGTATCGCTACGTGTTTTATATCCATGTTTGCACGGCTATCTTTGCCTTGCCTGCCGGCTTTACGCAGTTTAATACTTATCTATTGAATAAATATCCGCGAGTCCATCGAAGTATCGGGTATTTATATGTATTCGCCATTTTGGTTTTTGCCGCTCCTTCAGGTTTGCTTATTGGATCCGTGGCGAATGGCGGGTTAACCGCTATTATTGCCTTTGAATTATTGGGGCTTGGATGGTGCTATTTTACATGGCGGGCAGTTCGTTTGGCGAGTCAGCGAAAATTTGATAAACACCGTGATTTTATGATCCGTAGTTTTGCATTAACCTGCTCGGCATTGACCCTACGTTTTTGGAAGGTTGCTTTAGTATACTTCTTTCAGCCCAATCCCATGGATGTTTATCAAATTATTGCATGGCTGGGATGGATACCTAATTTGTTGCTGGCGGAATTTATTATTTATCAAAAAAATCATAAATTATGAAGAAAAACCTTTGTTTACTGTTATTGCTTGGAGCAGTCCTTGGTTGTAAGGATGGGAAAAGTAAAAAGAATGAAACTGCCGAAATAAAAGATACTGTTGCCGTCGAGCTTGAGGCCCATCAGGAACTTTACGGTAATTGGGTTGGCGACTTTGTCGTTGATGAAAGTACACTTGGAGAAGATGAGGGTTTGCCAACAACGGATTACGCTCCGAAGATAAATCTGACGATAAAGAAAATTACCGATAAAGGAGGTGTTTATGGACAGAATGTTGTAAAGGGGAATCTGCGCTCTTTTGTGGGGAAGTTGGAAGAAAACGGTGCTGATATTCGCTTATTATTGGATGAACCTGGAGACAGAAAATCCGACGGGCGTTTTGAAATTAAGCTTAATCATGACACGCTAATTGGTAACTGGTCTGCGTATGACCAGGGTGTAAAGATCAAAAAGCGAAACTTTAAATTGTTGAAAAAACAATTTGCCTATAATCCAAATCTGATGCTTAAAAATCAGGATGGAGAGGAGGGGACGTTGGTTGACTGGATTAATGAAAAAAGAAAAGAGGAAACTGACGTGGATGGTGACTCAACGTATACATACATTATACAATATTATAGATCTGCATCTCCCGCAGTCTTTACTGTAAATGCGTCTAAGCAAAAGTTGACAGAGAAAGATCTGAAAAACCTCAAGAAATTAGATTTGGAAATTATTCGGAATACCATTTTCGCCCGACATGGCTATGCGTTTACTAAACCCAGCATTCGCCAATTTTTTGAGCCTGTAGATTGGTATGTACCTATTTCAAAAGATGTGAGTGCAGACTTAAGTCAACTGGAAAAAGATAATATAGCCTTGCTGACTAGGTTTGAAAGATATGCAACAGATAATTATGACACCTTTGGAAGATAATCCAGTTGGCATTACGAGACAATATTTATGCGATCAATCACACAAAAAAGGCTTTACATTGTAAAGCCTTTTTTGTGTTTTCAATAGGGATTTTTATCCATTCTTCCGAATGGAAATCGCATTTTTATGCGCCTGTAGTCCCTCGAGTTCAGCGAGTATTTCAACCACTGATCCGATTTGTTGAAGCCCGGTTTCGTTTATATGTTGAAAGGTAACTTTTTTAACAAAAGAATCTACCGATACGCCTGAATAGGAGCGTGCATAACCTGATGTCGGTAGTGTGTGATTTGTACCTGAGGCATAATCTCCTGCGCTTTCAGGTGTTAAGTGTCCTAAAAAAACAGAACCAGCATTGCTGATATAGCGTGTTAAGGATTCCCATTGGTCCGTCTCCAAAATAAGGTGTTCTGGTGCATAATCGTTTGAAAACTGTATGGCCTCCTGAAGCGTCTCAACAGTTACTGCATAGGAATTTTCAATCGCTTTTGAAGCGAGTTCCTTGCGTGGCAAAACCGCTAACTGGGCTACAAGGGCTGTGTTGACTGCATCAACTAGCGCATTGGATGTTGCAACCAGGACTGCTTGACTGTCGGCTCCATGTTCAGCCTGTGCCAAAAGATCTGCTGCCACAAATGCTGGGCTTGCCGATTCATCCGCGACGACCAGCACTTCGGATGGTCCTGCAGGCATATCAATACTGACATTTGCTAGCCCCTGTATGATGGATTTTGCTTTTGTGACAAACTGATTGCCCGGGCCAAAGATCTTATCCACTTTTGGTATGGTCTCCGTTCCAAAACCCATCGCTGCAACAGCCTGAGCACCTCCAACTAAGTATATTCTGTTTATCTTAAGTAATTTTAAACAAAAAGCGATAAAGCCATTGATTTTCCCATTGGATTGAGGTGGAGAACAAACGACGATCTCTTTGCATCCAGCTATCCTTGCCGGGACACCAAGCATTAAAAGCGTGCTTGGTAAAACTGCTGACCCGCCAGGGATGTAAAGTCCAACTTTTTCAATCGGACGGACTTCTCGCCAGCATTTTACACCGGGCATTGTTTCAACCGTACGCTCTCTTTTTAGCTGTGTACTATGGAATTTATGGATATTTTGAAAAGCGATTTCAAGTGCTCTCTGTTGATCACGGCCTATGGTAGACGCCAAAGCGTCGATATCTTCCTCGTCTAAATATAATCTGTCAAGTTCAACTTTATCAAATTTGGCGGCATATTCGCGCAGAACCACATCACCTTGTTGACGTACTTGTTGAATAATCTCCTGAACAACATCCTGAATTGCATTGTTGGGGTCCATATTTCGGGCAACTAATTGTTGTATTTCCTCTTTCCCTAGGGTCTTGTAATCATATTTTTTTAACATAGTCGTACCTCGCGTGTCAAGTTTAAAGGATGATTTTTTCAATTGGCATTACAACGATACCTTGGGCACCTTCAGCTTTTAACTTATTGATCTTATCCCAAAAGTCATCTTCCGTGATAACAGTGTGTACAGCAACCCAACCTTCTTCTGCCAGTGGAACAACCGTAGGACTCTTAACACCGTGTAATAAAGAAGTAATAGCCGGCAAATTTTTCTTTTCGACATTCAATACCACATATTTAGTTTCTTTTGCTAAAAGAACAGATTCGATACGTTGCACTAATTCCGCCAAAACTTCATTGCCTTCCAATCCCTTTCTTCCGACCAATATGGCTTCTGAATTTTTAACATCAGCAAAAGGCTTCAAACCATTACTTTTTAGTGTTCCACCGGTCGATACGATATCACAGATCGCATCACTAAGACCCAAACCGGGAGAAATTTCAACTGAGCCAGATATCAAACGGATATCTGCATTGATCTTATACTCGTCTAGAAAATTCTTTAGGATATTTGGATAAGAGGTTGCGATTGCTTTGCCGTTAAGGTCTTTAACGTCTTGGATGGTGCTATCTTTGGGAATAGCCAGTTTCAACGTACATTTTCCAAAACCAAGCCTCTTGATGTATTCTACTTTGGATTCGGTCTCATCAATGATGTTTTCACCGACGATGCCCAGGTCGGCTATACCTTGTTCCACATATCCCGGAATATCATCATCTCTCAGAAATAATATTTCGAGTGGGAAATTCCCAACCGTGGTGATTAAAGAACTTTTGTAGTTCTCGAAGTCTAAACCACAATTTTTCAGTAATTGAACAGATTTTTCGTTTAACCTACCCGATTTTTGGATAGCAATTTTAAGATTTTTCAACGCTTTATAAATGTTAGCAGTAAATTATTAATAATAAGAAATCAAACAAGAGGGAAGGTATTCTACGTAAGAACACATTAAATTAACATATCGCCACAATGGCGATGATGAAAATGAAAATGATGTACGCAAGTATAGACCATGTTTGTATTAATAACTGCAAGCAAATGTATAGTAAATTAATGGGAAATGCAAGACTATCATTTTAAAATTCTTATCCTAATGGACTTGTTGTTGAAATGAATTCAATTTTCTTGAAAAAATTGTAAAAACTAGGTCATTGATTGGGGAATACACTACAATTTAGACAAAAGACAATGCTGATTTCCTATCCTATAGTAAGCTGTTTGAATTACGCCAATAGTGAGCTGTGAAATTTTGTCCAATCGAAATGTTTCTTGATAGGGTGACAACTCTCATAAATTTCCTTATTTTTAAGGATTGGGGAGTGACTTATTAAGTTAATAACGGATAAAAGTGACAATAGTGGGGGGAGAAGTTGTTGTTTAATAAATTGGAGTAGTGTGTTTAGTGGTACCTAATTCAAGGGAATGGTAAATTAGATCAATTATTTGTTAGATGAAAAGATTAGCTTTTATTTTTATTTGTTGGGTTAACTGTCTTTATGGCCCTGTTCTAGGACAAGAAAGTCCAGCGTCTACGTTAGATATCCGGATATTGGAGTCCATAGCTGAGACTCGGACAGCGCCACAAACACAAACATTTAAAGTGCTTTCTGATATCAATAACTATGTTCAGATAGCCGTTCCTGTTGGTTTACTGGTGGCAGGTGCGGTCAACGATGATAAGGCAATGCGTCAGAATGCCCTGTATGTCGCCAGTAGTACGGCTGTAACAGCGCTAGTGAATGTTGGTTTAAAACATATCTTTAAGCGAAGTAGGCCATTTAAAAAATATCCTAATTTCATATCGGTTCGTACAGCCGGTGGGTATTCCTTTCCCTCTGGTCATACGTCATCTGCTTTTGCTACGGCTTCTGCTTTGTCTCGAGCCTACTCGAAGTGGTACGTCGTTGCGCCATCCCTTTTATGGGCGAGTAGCGTGGGATATTCAAGGATGTATTTGGGCGTACATTTTCCCTCCGATGTATTAGCAGGAGCTGTACTAGGAACGGGAGCGGCCTTTGCTTTGGATGGATTAAAGAAATAATATAGCAATAGAAAAAAAATGATACAAGAGGTTATTAAAATATTGGTTGTTGGATGTGGAAATATGGGCGCATCTCATGCGAAGGCATATCACGATTTAGATGGCTTTCAAATTGTGGGTCTAGTAGCTCGCGGGGAGAGCAAAAGTAAACTGAATGAGCAATTGGGAGGTAACTATAAACTGTTTGAATCTTATGAGGATGCACTTCAGGAAACGAAACCGGATGCCGTTTGTATTGCGACCTATCCAGATACACATAAAGCGTATGCTATAAAAGCCTTTCAGGCTGGCGCTCATGTTTTTATTGAAAAGCCTTTAGCTGAAGACGTGATTTCGGCGCAGGAAGTCGTCGATGCAGCGCTGCAATACGATAAAAAATTGGTTGTTGGATATATTTTGAGGTATCATCCCTCCTGGATCAAATTTATTGAAATATCCAAAACAATGGGAAAGCCACTTGTTATGCGTATGAACCTGAATCAGCAGAGCCATGGGTATATGTGGGATGTGCATAAAAATCTGATGTCTAGTTTAAGTCCCATTGTTGACTGCGGAGTTCATTATATTGATGTCATGTGTCAAATGGTGGGGGCGAAGCCATTGTATGTATCTGCAATAGGTGCACGGTTAACCGATGAGATTCCTGCCTGGAACTACAACTACGGACAATTGCAGCTGCATTTTGAAGATGGGTCCGTAGGATGGTATGAAGCCGGATGGGGACCAATGGTCAGTCAAAACGCTTTTTTTGTAAAGGACGTTTTTGGACCTAAGGGCGCCGTTTCCATTATCGCAAACAAAGCAAGCGATGAAGGTAAATCGGATTCGGTAGCATCCCATACACAAACAGAAAGCCTTCGCGTACATTACGCCGATTTAGATTCGGCAAACGAATTTACGAAGGTCGATGAGTGGGTCAACTTATCTGATGAGCCTGATCATCAAGAATTATGTAATCGGGAGCAATTATTCTTTCTGCAGGCGATTGTAGATAATTTGGACCTTTCTGATTCGATGGAAGATGCTGTTAATAGTCTACGGATTGCTTTGGCATGTGACGAAGCGGTGAAAACAAAACAGATGATAAAATTGTAGTTCATTTTGCTTAGCGATCACGTTTTTACATTTTATGGAAATATGAAGAGAAAAAAGTAAATAAATAAAAAAATAGAGCAAAAGATAGGCTTTTTGGTCTGTCTTTTGTTATTTAGCTACATATTTATCATTCTTATGAATAATTTACTCAGCGTTGCACTATTATTTGGATTATCAATTTCGACAACTTATGCGCAAGATAAGCAATGGCAGATGGAGTTGGTGTTTAAAGGCGAAGTTTCACCTGAAAAATTTGAAAATGAAGTTCCGGAATTTGCAAAAGAGTTTTATGAGCCATTTTTGAAAGGAAAAATGGCTTATCGGAATGTGGAAATTTTAACAGATGCCGATTATTCTTCCACTGTCGTGAATCAAAAAGCACATGCTATTTTAAATCGAAAATTAGCAAAAACATATTCGTATTCGGTCGGTGATGATATTGTTACTGCCGAAGCATACAATCCAGCCTATAAGATTGTCAGTGCGAAGTTAGGGGAGTCGGAAGGTCCCTATGTGCAGCTGCAAGATATGGGCGAGATCGAATCGATAGCGGGAATTACCTGTAAGAAAGCAAAGTTATTTATAAAAAACAATGCCGATTCTGCAGTAGCAACGGTATGGTATTCGGAAGCGGTGCCTACTTATTATTTGACGGCATTTTCATTTATCAATGATTTGCCTGGAGGTGTGCTCAAATTGTCTTTGGGTGAGAACAATGATCTTGGTTTTGAAACAACGAAAGTCACCAATGTATCTTCTGCGGCAGATTTCGAGCTTCCCAAAAATGCAAAGGTGATTGATATCTCGGGGGGAGGTAATACGAGTGAGGGGGAAGATGTGAGTTTATTTGAAGATACTTTCCCATTGGATAAGTCACTTAAATGGACCATGGTCAAGGATAAAGATACCAATGATGAATATTATGGTATAAAAAACATGGCGGGAGAAGATGTGCTGCCTTGCTCTCTTTTCTCTTTAGCGTATTTTAATGAGCAGACTGCTATTGTTTCAGATAAGGATAATTATTTTTGGTTGTTGGATAAGAAGGGGGGGAAGGTAAATAAGGAAGGGTTTGACTGGCTTACGCCAGCAAATCAAAAACTTGCTATTTTTCAGAAGGATGGTAATTTTGGATTGGTTACACAGGAAGGGAAAGTTCTGCTTGACAAGAAGGAAAATATCAGTAAATTTTTAGACAATTATTTGATGTTCTCTGAAAATGGTAAAGTTGGATTGTTGGATGAAAATGGAAAGATTTTATTAAAGGCGACCTTATTATTTCTAGATGCTGATAATGCTGGAAATGTGCTGGTCCGGGAGAAGGAAGGTGAAGAAACGAAGACGCTAGACCTGGACACTTTTTTAAAAACCTATGTGAAGTGATTTAAATGACATGCATTAATATAGATTGATAAAAAAAGGCTTTCGATACTGTCGAAAGCCTTTTTTGTGTCTATTTAATCGTGCATTTCACTATTAAGGAATGTTTAAAAACTTATGTGTTTGTAGTGAAATATCCCATTTAGGGTTTTCTTTTACGTAATCAATAATAGAAGGCGTCATTTCTTTAGATTTCGACCATTCAGGTTGAAGGTATAATCTGCAGTTTGGCCCTACAAGTTGTGCATATTCTTCTCCCCAAGCGAAATCGCTTTTATTGAAAACGATAACTTTAAGTTCACCAGCAGCTTCTAACACATCTTTGCGTGGTGCTTTGAATTTTTTTGGAGATAAACATATCCAGTCCCATTCACCACTCAGAGGATATGCACCAGAGGTTTCAATAAACGTTTTAATCCCTGCCTCATGAAGCCCTTTTGTTAGGTAATCCAAATTATAAATAAGCGGTTCGCCACCCGTAATGACAACAGTTTTTGCCGGATATTTCTTTGCATTTTCGATAATCGAATCTGCGGCTGTAAGGGGGTGGATAGATGCATCCCAGCTTTCCTTTACATCGCACCAATGGCAGCCAACATCGCAACCACCCAATCGTATGAAATAAGCAGCAGTCCCGGTATGGTAGCCTTCTCCCTGAATCGTGTAAAATTCTTCCATTAGGGGTAATAGTGTTCCGTCTTCTGGTACTTGATTTGACATAGTTAAAATTTCAGTCTGCAAAGGTAGCAAATATTAATGAGATGCTCAATTTGTCCTGTTGCTTTTAAGTAGCTGCCCTGTCATTTTTTTATATATAGTAGCTGGTATAATCTGCTTTTATCCCTTTGTTTTTAGGTTCATGTTTAAACAAAGCACATAGTTTACTGCTACCATGCTATCAGCCTATACTATGTTTTCTATTAACAGTGAAACAACACTCTTTTTGTAGAGGTATAACAGGGGGTTAATAGGGATTTACCCCTGTTAACCCCCTGCAATTACCCTGTTAATATATAACCTGATTTTCATTAATTGTTGGGATGTACCTCGGTACCATAGAGCGATATTGTTGGTCAATAAGATCAGATTATCAATCCGTTTTAAACTGCAACGATGAGGATGTAAAGTGTGTAAAGCCAATGAAGTCGGCGTATTTGAACAGTGGAGAGGTGGGGAGCCTGTAAATGCCCTGAATAATGCGTTGAATAGCGCAAAAAACCTGTTATTTTATCAGAATTTTTACTAAATTTGTGTCACAATTTATTTATTGAAAACGTAAGTGTAATAACATAATTGTACATGTTGTTTTATGTTTTCTATTTTTTAACAATTTAAAGATCATAGTTGTAAATGATTAAAATTACACTACCGGATGGTTCCGTAAGAGAGTATCAAAAAGGAATCACTGCTGCAGAGATTGCGTTATCCATCTCAGAGGGGCTTGCAAGAAACGTTCTTGCTGCCGAAGTAAATGGCGAAGTGTGGGATTCTGCCCGTGCTATTGAAAATGATGCTACTGTTAAGTTATTAACCTGGAATGATACCAAAGGTAAATCCACTTTTTGGCATTCTTCAGCCCACTTACTGGCTGAGGCTTTGGAGGCATTGTATCCAGGGATTAAATTTGGTATTGGTCCCGCGATTGAAACCGGATTTTACTACGATGTTGATTTTGGTGATCGTGAATTCTCGTCTGATGACTTTAAAGCCATCGAAGACAAGATGCTGGAGCTGGCTAAACGGAAAGAAACATTTGAACGTAAAGCTGTTTCGAAATCGGATGCATTGGCTTACTTTACTGAAAAAGGAGATGAGTATAAGCTAGATTTAATCAAAGACTTGGAAGATGGAAAGATTACTTTCTACACGCAAGGGGAATTTACAGATTTATGTCGTGGCCCTCATATTCCAAATACTGGGTTTATTAAAGCGATTAAATTGACTAATGTTGCCGGTGCTTACTGGAGGGGTGATGAGTCTCGCAAACAGTTGACACGTATTTATGGTGTTACGTTCCCTAAGGCATCGGAGCTTACAGAGTATTTGAAATTTATAGAAGAGGCGAAAAAACGCGATCACCGTAAACTTGGGAAAGAGTTGGAACTTTTTGCTTTTTCTGAAAAAGTTGGTGCAGGTTTGCCACTTTGGTTGCCTAAAGGAGCTGCATTACGTCAAAAGCTGATAGACTTTTTGCAGAAAGCACAGTTAAACTCTGGGTATGAGCCTGTTGTTACGCCGCATATCGGGCATAAGCAGTTATATGTGACTTCTGGACACTATGAGAAATATGGCGCGGATTCATTTCAACCAATAAAGACTCCGATCGAAGGAGAAGAGTTTTTGTTAAAACCAATGAACTGTCCGCATCATTGTGAAATTTATAAAGTAAAACCACGCTCGTATAAGGACTTACCGGTTCGCTTTGCTGAGTTTGGTACTGTATATCGTTACGAGCAATCTGGTGAGCTTCACGGTTTGACAAGGGTTCGTGGGTTTACGCAAGATGATGCACATTTGTTTTGCCGTCCTGATCAGGTTAAAGATGAATTCAAAAAGGTAATAGACTTGGTTCTTTATGTATTTGGAGCGTTAGGCTTTAATGATTATACAGCACAAGTGTCATTACGTGATCCTGAAAACCGTACAAAATATATTGGTACTGACGAAAATTGGGCTTTGGCTGAGTCTGCGATTATTGAGGCTGCTGAAGAGAAAGGTTTACCGACAGTCGTGGAATATGGAGAGGCGGCTTTCTATGGTCCTAAGTTAGACTTTATGGTGAAGGATGCTTTAGGACGGAAGTGGCAATTGGGTACAATACAGGTCGATTATAATTTACCTGAGCGTTTTGAATTGGAATATACTGGAAGTGATAATATGAAACATCGTCCAGTAATGATTCACCGTGCACCTTTTGGATCTTTGGAGCGTTTTGTAGCTGTACTGATCGAACATTGTGCGGGACAATTCCCGTTATGGCTTGCACCTGAGCAATTTATCGTCTTGCCAGTGTCAGAAAAATACGAAGAATATGCGCAAAATGTTTTGAATTCGCTAAATAATTCCGATATTCGCGGACTGATAGACTTACGTGACGAGAAAGTGGGCAGAAAAATCAGAGACGCCGAAGTGAAAAAGCTTCCTTATATGTTGATTGTAGGGGAAAAAGAGGTGGAAAATGGCACAGTTTCTGTACGTAAACATGGCTCAGTGGAATTGGGAACAATGACTGCTGAGGCATTTAGAGATATATTAATTAAGGAAATAACCGTTTAATTTTTAAACATTTGGCATTAAAAAGACCCGGTGGTCCAAGACCACCAATGAGAAAGAAAGAACCAGATCACCGCATTAATGAGTTAATCAAGGTACCGGAGGTGCGCTTGGTAGGAGATAATGTGGAACAAGGAGTTTACCCTACGCGCAAAGCGTTAGAGTTGGCTGATGAGTTGGAACTTGATTTAGTGGAGATTTCGCCAAATGCTGTACCGCCGGTTTGTAAGATTATCGACTACAGTAAGTTTGTTTACGAACAGAAGAAGAAACAAAAGGAAATCAAAGCTAATGCAAAACAGACTGTTATTAAAGAAATCCGTTTCGGACCTAACTCTGGTGAGCATGATTTTGAGTTCAAATTGAAACATGCTATTAAGTTTCTAGAAAGTGGAGAGAAAGTTCGTGCTTATGTACACTTCAAAGGTCGTGCTATTGTACACAAGGATCAAGGTGAGATCTTGTTGTTACGCTTTGCTCAGGCTTTAGAGGATTACGGTAAGGTAGAGCTTTTACCGAAATTAGAAGGTAAACGCATGTTTTTAACAGTAGCTCCAAAGGCTCCTAAAAAATAATAAGAATTCTAACAGATTGATATAAAATTTATAAGTATTATGCCAAAAGTTAAAACCAATTCCAGCGCAAAGAAACGTTTCAAATTGACTGGAACAGGTAAAATTGCAAGAAAAAACGCTTTCAAAAGCCACATCTTGACAAAAAAGAGCACAAAACGTAAACGTAACTTAACACAAACAAGTTATGTATCTGATGGCGATATGGGCAACGTAAAACGTATGCTTGCTATCGGTAAATAAGTTTTATTCGATTTTATTAATAATAATTTTTTAACCGGGTACAAGGTTGTAAGTTCATTGAAATACATGACACCTTCTACCAAACTAATTTTAAAAATATGCCACGTTCGGTTAACGCAGTAGCTTCTAGAAGAAGACGCAAAAAAATCCTAGGCCTTGCAAAAGGTTACTTTGGATCACGTAGCAAAGTTTATACTATTGCTAAAAATACAGTAGAAAAAGGTTTACAATACGCTTACCGCGATCGTAAAACCAAAAAACGCGAGTTTAGAGCTTTATGGATTCAACGTATCAACGCTGGAGCTCGTCAACACGGAATTTCTTATTCCCAATTGATCGGTAAATTAAACGCTAAGAATATTGGTTTGAACCGTAAGGTTTTAGCTGACTTAGCTTTAAATAACCCAGAAGCTTTCAAAGCAGTTGTAGACGCAGTAAAATAGAGTTTTTAATCCGCTGTCAATTTGTTAGAGATATTAAAGGAGCCTGTTAGGCTCCTTTTTTTGTTGTAACGGATGCTGTATCTTTTTTGGGACGTTATGTTCCAAGTAAAACCAATACATGCTGTATTTCATTTTATTTCTTATTCCCCAATTATACTTTTGAGGCATTGACGTAGTATATTACAGCTCATATCCCTTTTAAATCTGAAATTAGGTTTGATTTTTGTTGAACTGTAGAAAATAGAGCATTATGAAACTAAGAACAATTACATTTGGATTTTCGCTTCTTTTGATCGGAAGCTTGGTTATAGCGGCCAAAGAGCCATTTTCCAAGGCTCTAACGAACGATGTGGTTAATCAACAGGGAAAAGTTATCTCGATTGAAGGGGTAAACAATAACCGTACAATAGAGGCCAAAGGAGGAGAGATCGTACAAATAGAAGGAGCTGACAATAAAGTTGTGATTCGTGGCAATGTGAGCAAATTGATTATTGAGGGGAAGGGGAATACAGTAACAGGCAATGACATCGCAACGGTAACGATAGAGGGAGCAGACAATAGGGTCAATATTGGTTCAGTAGAGACCGTTCAGATTGAGGGAGTCAAAAACCATGTCCATTATAAGTCTACGAAGAACAAATCTGGTCAGGTAAAAGTGTCTACTGAAGGCGCGGATAATATGGTGATGAAGATGAAATAATGTAAATCATATTTTCATAAAAAATGGTTTCGTATATTATTTACGAAACCATTTTTACGCGAGGTGGCAACTATGGTTTATCTGGATGATCCTCGGGATGACTGCTATTGGCTCTATCACCCTGGGATTGAAATTCCGCCTCAGCTTCGTTTTCTCTTTGTTTTGTAATTGAATAAGGCTTTAGAAAATCTTGATCAAAAGGATGAACTGTCGCAGCCTTCTGAATAATCTCATCGTTCTGATACGTCCGAATACAGGTGCCTTTTACACGTTCCGATTTATAGACGTAAGTTCCCCAAATACAGAAGAAAAAAATTGATTTTATAGTATCTTTATAATGTGTGAACAAGTCTTCTGTTTTATCAAAATAACTTTTGAACATAAGATGGGATACAATTCCATCAATAGTACAGAATACGGCCATAAATAGTGCAACCATAAAGAAGGTCTGAGCGAAAATATCGCGTTTCTTGACCAGCAAGATGCAGCTATAAATCAAACCCGCTAGTACCAATATATTACCGATTATTTCTAATAATAGTAAAGTTCTGTATAAAAAGGGGGAAACACCTTCCAGCTGATCTGCCGCCTGCCAAGTATTTAAATTAAAGAAGGACTGCTGGAAGAAAAATATACCGGATAGGGTCACTATATTTATAAATAGTACAATAAGCAGCACGATCATCCATCCGCCGATCTGATCGTGATAGATCTCGTCATAGGGTTTGATGATAAAAGCTCTGGTTTTATTATACTTTTTAACAATATACCAGATGATGGCTGGCACCAGAAGAACGAATAGGATTAGAATAAACCAATTAATTTCATTGACTGAAGAAGGGGTTCCTAAGCGAGGTATCCCATCTGTTACATATCCGTCATTGTCAAGATAAAAGCCATTATAAAAGATATCATCACGATCTGCAAAATCTGTATAATACTGTTTCAGGTCTTTTTGTTCGACAAAGGGTTCGTGGAAACTTAACGTGTATGCGAGCTTAATACTATCTTGATTTACTTCCAGTGTTTTACCGAAGACATACGCAGTCCTGTCAAAATAACTATTGTCCCTGTAATTACCAAATTCCTTTTTGCCTTTGTTGACAATATACATTTCGTAGGTTAGATCTGTTGGAAAAGAAAGGCTTAGGGGAGCTATACGATCCTCCATAATCTCTGGAAGCTTTTCATTGATATTTGTTCCCAACAAAGGAATATATTTTTTTGTAGATCCGCTTTCCTTCTTTCCAATGTTCTTTATTTTATACTTTTCGATGACCTCCACAATATTATTTTCCATATCATCTTTGTATTGTATATGACCAATTTTATTGATCTTGGGGTAGATCTTTGTATAATACTCTAAGTATTGCTTCTGTATGTCATTTTTGGCGCTACTTTGAAAATAAGTGCGCATATCGTCCGCCTCATTTCCAACATAAGTTGTGTGGACATCCAGGGTAGCCTCAAATTTGCCTTCCAGTGTCAAGGTTTCCTTGACTTTAATATTGCCGGTAACATGCTGCGGTACGTCTGTAAGCTTTCCACTACCCATGGTGGAGAGTACTTTTCCATAAGCTGGGAAATACCTGTTTTTGATATCTCCACCCTGCTGAGTTATGGTGGGGTCAATATATTGGGAACGTCCACCAATATTAACTTCAATAACCATATGGTTGAAAGCATAGGGCGAGGGGAGCTCTTCCTGCAGGCCTCTATTCTTATAGGTATTGGCTAATACGAGTCCTACATCAATATTCTTGTTTTTGAGCATTGTAGCCAGCAGCATTGATTTATCCTTGCAATCGCCGTAGCGCTGGGAAAATACTTTTTCTGGAACATTTGCCCGGTGCGAATATTCTCCCATCTCAATACCCATATAACGTATCTCATTTTGTACAAAGTCGCAGGCTTTTTTCAGGTATGCATAGGGCTGTCCATTGGACTCTTTCCAAAGTTGGTTGACGAAGGTTTGCAGTGTACTTGTCGTTGCTATTTGCGGAATGGGATTAATTTTACGGTTCCATTGATCAACTTCCTGCCAGGTATTAAATTCCGTGCATTGGATATATTTTAAAGGGCTGTACCATGACGGGCTATAATCTTCGTATTGAACCGTTTTGTCCGCCGTCAGCTCCCAGAAGAAATTTGTTGTATTTCCTGTTGACTGTTGCTGCACTTCAGGAGCGCCATTGAAACTCTTAAACTGAAGTTTGCGGCCATTGGGTACAATATAGTTGAGATGGACAAGACCTGTAGGTTCATATCCCTGTAAGTAATAGCTGTCGAAAAATTTCTGTTCAAATACTGGATTTACACCTATTATTGAATAAGCAAATACAATCTTGTCGTCTTTACGTAAATCCTCCAAAACATAATGGGCCATTTGACTTCCGTTGTAGATAGATCTCGAAAGCTCCGTTTCGGAGGCAAGGAGCTTAAATTTTGCTTGCGGTAGTAGATTAATATCCTTGCCGTTGCGAATAACCTTTAACTCATGTAGTTGAAGTTTTTGAAAATGCGGGTCAAAGGTTACCTGAATTTGTCCCAGATTTTCGATTCCAGTCTGATCAAATAGAACTTTTATGTCCTTATAATATTTTGTTTGGGTAGCCAAGTTTATTTGATGTTCGATTAGCTCGTAGTAATATCCATCACTAATATCATCCAAATTTGGCTTTATGGCCTTTTTTGTAATGGGCCGGAGCCAAGTTGGCGATGCCGTCTTTTGAATAGTTGTTTGGCTAAAAGACCAGGAAAATGCAGCTAGTACGAGTACAAAGGCAAATAGAAGATGGCTAAATCTTTTCATTAATTTATAATTTAGCGTAAGATAAGTAAAAATTGGAAGCAACGGTAGGCGAATTTAAGAAGTATTGAAAATTCGACTTTAGTTGAGTTTAGGTTATTTAGCAATTAAAAGGGGGAGCAGTATATACCGCTCCCCCTTTTAATTGCTCATTCAGTAACCTTATAATTTACTTTCTCTTTTTTTCTTTTTCTTAACGACTTTAGGCATTTGAGCTTGCTTTGCTTCATATTGTCTCTCAATATATTGTATAATTTCTGAGGCAATATCTTTTTTTGTCGCTTTCTCAATTCCTTCCAAACCTGGAGATGAATTAACTTCGAGTACTAAAGGGCCTCTGTCAGAAGGAATCATATCTACACCACAAACCGTGAGTCCTAGCTGTGCCGCAGCCGCAATTGCTGTTTCTCTTTCAGCTTTACTTAACCGGATAATCTGAGCGGTGCCACCCCGATGGATATTTGATCTAAACTCACCCTCTTTCGCCGTGCGTTTCATCGCTCCAACAACTTTGCCGTCAACCACGAATGCGCGAATATCAGAGCCTTTAGACTCTTTGATGAACTCTTGGATCAGGATGTTATTACCCAGGCCGTAGAACGCTTCTATAACAGAAGAGGCCGCTTTTTTGGTTTCGGCAAGTACCACACCAATACCTTGGGTTCCTTCTAATAATTTGATCACTAATGGAGCTCCACCGACCATACTAATCAGGTCGTCCACATCGGAGGCTGTTCGTGCAAATCCTGTAATCGGGAGTCCGATACCTGCACCGGATAAAATTTGTAGACATCTTAATTTATCCCGAGATCGCGTAATAGCTTGACTGGGATTTGCGGAAATCACATCCATCACCTCAAATTGTCTAACGATAGCAGATCCATAGAATGTTACCGACGCTCCTATCCGGGGAATAATGGCATCAATATCACTTAGATCCTGTCCTTTGTAATGAATACTGGGTTTACCTTGTTGAATGCCTACATAACATTTGCTGTGATCGATGACAACACATTCGTGTCCTCTTTGTTGTGCGGCTTCTACGAGACGACGAGTTGAGTATAAACTCTTTACTGTCGATAATACGGCAATTTTCACGATTTGTATATTGAATATATTTTGTGCTAAGATAACAAAATAGCTTGGCTAATTGTTTTATTTTACCAGGGTCTTCGTCGACAGATTTTCTTTGGAAACATCGACCAAAAATCTTTTGTTTAAGAAATTTTTACCCAACAGCATAGGATAGGTCATTTGTGATCTATTTCTAAAGGAGATCTTAATGCTAAATACTTGGTTATATAATGTTGCTGTTGTGCGGATATAGTAACGCTTTTCTTCTTGGCCAAAAGAACTTTTCACGAGTTTTGTCCTATAGAGTTTTAACTTCAGTGTTTTTGTTTCTTTTGTCCCAAAATTTGTTATAAGTTCACAGATAATCCAATCCTGACCATCTTCCTTAACGATCTCGTACGAATTGCAATGTAGTACCGATGAAGCAGCACCGGTATCGACTTTTGCTTCTATACCATATATTCCCAATTCAGGTAAATCAAGGGTCTCTTTCCAGCCCACAAGAAGTTTCTCTTTCATTTATACCAAATTGAAAAAATAGCCCTGTCGCCTGTATAAGCAGGGGACAGGGATGAAAATCTTTTATTCGTAGATAAATTCTCCGTAAGGAGAGGTTATAGTAACTTTTTTAGCAGTAGATTCTTCCACGCGACCTATGATTTGAGCCGGAATGCCAAACGACTCTGAAATAGCAATGATATCCGATGCAATTGATTCCGGTACATATAATTCCATACGATGTCCCATATTAAATACTTTGTACATTTCTTTCCAGTCTGTATTGGATTCTTTCTGTATTAATTCAAAAAGAGGTGGGATCGGGAAAAGATTATCTTTGATGACATGCACATTATCAACGAAGTGTAAAACCTTTGTTTGCGCTCCACCTGAGCAATGCACCATTCCGTCGATTTGTGAACGATACTTGTCCAGTATTTGTTTGATAACAGGCGCATAAGTACGCGTCGCCGAAAGAACAAGCTTACCCGCAGTTATTTTTTCTCCTGTTTCAACTTCGATTTCATTGGTGAGGTCCTGGCTTCCAGCGAAAACTAGTTCGTAAGGAACAGCTGGATCATACGCTTCAGGATATTTTTCAGCTACTTTTTTGTTAAATACATCATGACGTGCAGAAGTTAGTCCATTGGAACCCATTCCGCCATTGTACGTCTGTTCATAGGTTGCTTTTCCATTCGATGCCAATCCAACAATTACATTGCCACCTTTGATGCGATGATTTGAAATGACGTCTTCACGTTTCATACGACAGGTCACCGTACTATCAACAATGATGGTGCGAACAAGGTCGCCAACGTCGGCCGTTTCACCTCCTGTAGAATAGATGCCAATTCCCAAATCCCGAAGTTCAGATAGAATCTCTTCTGTGCCATTGATGATTTCTGCGATCACCTCTCCAGGAATAAGATTTTTATTTCTGCCAATCGTTGAGGATAAAAGAATGTTATCGATGGCTCCCACGCAAAGCAAGTCGTCAATATTCATGATAATTGCATCCTGTGCTATACCTTTCCACACTGAAATATCACCGGTTTCCTTCCAGTATACATAAGCCAATGAAGATTTGGTACCAGCACCATCCGCATGCATAATATTACACCAGTCTGGATCTCCACCCAAAATATCTGGAATTATTTTGCAAAATGCTTTGGGAAACAGACCCTTATCTATATTTTTTATCGCATTGTGCACATCCTCTTTCCCTGCGGATACGCCTCGTTGATTGTATTTTAAATCTGACATCTTAGGGCAAAAATAAGCAATAGGACTGAATTAACGAACCTAATTCGTGTAATTTAATCACTTATTATTATGCGCCAATGTTGAATTAGATTTTCGAGATTACTTTTCGCATTGGCCGGACTTGTGCTGGGTAAGCATCTGTACATAATGTCTTCTCGTTTGTTGAAATGCTTTAAATACAAACTGTACGCTTTTTGTCCGTTAAAAATAATTTGTGTGATTGTGGGAAAGGTTTGCAGCAGCTCGTCAATCGGATTCGGAACTTCATTTTGTATGGCTAAATCCATACTGCCGGGACGAGAGGCTTCCGCACAAACATCCCAAAGACCAATGTTGTTTTTGAGTAATAAATCTATCTTCTCCGTATAATTTGTTTGTTCCGGTGCATTGAACAAATTGGTGATTACTTTCCAAAAGCGATTTTGTGGATGTGCATAATATTCATTTTCTGCCAGAGATTTATCTCCGGGCAACGAGCCAAGGATGAGTATTTCTGTCGTCGAATTGACTAAGGGTAGAAAGGATTTTTTGCGCATGATCAAAAATAGCAATTTTAAATTTTCCTTTGAAATATGAAAATTATTGTAGTATATTTATGATATTAAAATGATATCAAATATATATTAACAATTATGGAAAAACTAATTAAACCAATGTCAGGCTATTTAGCTTTATTGATAGCTGTTGTCTCGTTTGTGGCAGCTATATTTTCATTTGCGAGCGTAGAAGAAAGTTCGCTGTATGTTGTATTGGGAGTGGTATTAATGATTGCTACTTTTTTTATTTTAAAGGGATTGATGATTATTAATCCAAATCATTCACGTGTGCTGAATTTCTTCGGAAAATATGTAGGTACCGTTAAGGAAAATGGTTTGTTTTTTGTCAATCCGTTGTATTCGACGATTAAAATAAGTCTTCGTTCGGATAATCTGCAAGGACAGACGCTGAAAGTAAATGACAAGATGGGAAACCCAATTGAGATTGGGGCAGTGATCGTGTGGCAAGTGGGTGACACGTATAAAGCTGCTTATGATGTCAGTAATTATACATCTTATGTACGCACGCAGAGTGAAGCAGCAGTAAGACATTTGGCTGGAAGCTTTCCGTATGATAACTTGGAAGATGAAGGAGCGGAGATCACCTTGCGTGAAGGTGGGGATACCGTAAATCATATTCTTGAACAAGAATTGTCGGATCGTTTGGCGCCAGCTGGCGTTATTATTAAGGAAGCAAGAATCAGCCATTTGGCCTACGCGTCAGAAATCGCTGGTGCGATGCTTCAAAGACAGCAAGCCGCTGCAATTGTCGCTGCGCGCTCAAAGATTGTAGATGGAGCTGTAGGTATGGTTGAAATGGCACTAAAAAAGCTGTCCGAAAAAGATATTGTAGAGCTGGATAACGAGAAAAAAGCAGCAATGGTCAGCAATTTAATGGTGGTACTCTGTGGAGAGAAAGCAGCGACACCAATTGTAAATACAGGTACGTTGTACCAATAAACGAAATGAAATGGCGGATAAGAAAAACTTTATGCTACGCTTAGACGACCAAATGTACAAAGCATTGGAAAAATGGGCTGCAGATGAGTTTAGAAGTGTTAATGGGCAGATAGAATATCTTTTACATAAGGCACTGCAAGAAAATAAAAGATTGGGTGCAGAAAAAAAGCCTGCTGATAAGAAATAGCCTATAGTAAGGAACGAAAACTGTACCTTTGGCCTCGCAATTAATAAAGCCAAAGGTACTTTTTATTTAATGTTTTAACGATAGAAGATGAAGATTAATCCAGCGTACAAGTTATTGGTCGTAAGTACAAGCACGATCCATGGGAGTGAGTTTTTAGCTTATATTAAGCACGATTTTGTCGAATTTATTCAGTCAGACGAATTGCTGTTTGTCCCTTTTGCGAGACCTTCAGGAATTTCCTTTGATGCTTATACCGCTAAGGTACAAGATGCCCTGAAAGATGAGGGCGTGACGGTTAGGGGGCTCCATGAGTTTGACAATATGAAGAAGGCTATTCAGGATGCTAAAGCTATTTTTATTGGTGGAGGAAATACATTTTTACTCTTAAAAACGCTGTATGATCTGGATTTGGTTCCGCAACTGCGCGTACAAGTAGCAAAGGGGATTCCATATGTGGGCACATCCGCGGGGTCCAATTTGACCGGATTAACAATTGGAACCACGAATGATATGCCTATTGTTTATCCGCCTAGTTTTAACGCACTTGGTTTCTTACCTTTTAATATCAATCCACATTATTTGGATCCAGATCCAAATTCTACACATAAAGGAGAGACGAGGGAAACGCGAATTCAGGAATTTCATCAATTGAACAGCCAACCTGTTATAGGCTTGCGTGAAGGTAGCTGGCTACACGTAAATGACGGGACCATTGTACTGCAAGGTGGTTTAAAAGCACGGTTGTTTAAGGCGGGGCTTGAACCTGTAGAGCTAGCACCTGGATTAATTAATTTTTAAGCTATTGTAAAGTTAATGGGCAAGGAACGTCAAATGGACCGTTCAGCGCAGTGGTAGACGATTTTATGAAAAGCTGGCCCTAATTCCCATTGGAAAAAATAGTTTTTCAGATTGTTGAAAATAATACAAAATAAGCTACTTTTGCGCTAAATCCATTAAAATTTTCTTCCAATGGAACAAAATTCAGCATTACACCCGGCCGATATCGCGGAAGAAATATCGCGTTTAAGTAAAGGGGAGCAACATCAAGAGTTTATGGACTATCCTTTGGAGGATAGATTGGAGATCTTTTCTTTTTTTGAAATGGATGTTCAATATACGTTGATCAAATCCATGACGGAGCATGAGCTGTCCGAATTGCTGAATAATTTGAAGCCGGATACCCGGAATGAATTATTGTCGGAATTGCCGGATGATCTGATTAAATATCTGATCAATCTATTGAATGAGCGCGAGAAGCAAATGGCTTTGGAGCTGATCGGATATAAAGAGGATAGTATAGCCCGACTTATGACACCAATGTATGTGCAAGTTCGTCCTTATTATACTGTTGATGATGTCTTTCGGCATATTAAAGTTTTTGGAAGGAAAGCTGAAACGCTCAATTTTATTTATGTAGTTGATGAGAAAAACGTATTGATCGATGACTTGAAAATTGGTCAATTACTACTATCGGATTCTTCTACTAAGATTTCCGACTTAATTGACTACAATTTTGCCGCGATTAAAGCCTCTACACCCATGGAAGAGGCCTTCGAGATTTTTCAAAAATATGACCGCAGTGCTTTGCCTATCGTTACAGAAGCAGGGGTGTTGGTTGGAATTGTGACATTTGATGATGTGTTGGACCGAATTGAAGATCGCGATACAGAAGATATCCAGCGATTTGGAGGGATGGAAGAATTGGATCTGGCTTATACCAAAACCCCCTTGTTGCAATTGATTCAAAAAAGAGCTGGCTGGTTAATCATTTTGTTTTTTAGCGAAATGCTTACAGCCTCAGCAATGGGCTTTTTTGAGGGGGAATTGGAAAAAGCGGTTGTGCTTGCTTTGTTTGTTCCTTTAATTATATCCAGTGGAGGTAATTCGGGGTCGCAGGCGGCATCTTTAATTATTCGTGCCATGGCGCTCGGAGAGTTAAAGCTTAAAGATTGGTGGTATGTGATGAAGCGCGAAGTTTCTTCCGGTTTAATTTTAGGTGGGATATTAGGTTCGATCGGATTTCTACGGATATTGGCCTGGCATTTTCTTGGTCTATATGACTATGGTCCTTATTGGATTTCAATTGGCTTTACGGTTGCGGTTTCCTTATTGTTTATTGTTTTATGGGGAACTTTGTCGGGATCGTTTATTCCATTTATCCTACGTCGGTTCGGTTTGGATCCAGCGACAGCATCAGCGCCGTTTGTTGCAACGTTGGTGGATGTCTCCGGATTGATTATCTATTTTACTGTTGCAGCATTCTTTCTGCACGGAAAACTACTGTAGTTCAGATGTCATCTATCCATTCTTGTAATCTGCACTCTTCTTTTTAGCATGTTTTTTTGTCCGATCTTGTGTTTATTTGAAGTAGTCCATAATGGAACACAAGGAGATAGACAAAGAAGCTGAAAGCGTATTGCTTGTTTATAAATTGAGTCTGCGGTATAATTTTTCCTTTAAACCGCCTTTTTGTGCAATATAAATTCCTTTTTTTCCGGAAAATAAAAAAGCGACTATACACGCTATCGCTATAAATAAGATAGGTTGAATCCCAAATAATTCATAACCCATTACAATACAGGCGAGCGGGGTGTTTGTAGCGCCTGAAAATACGGCTACAAAGCCCATGGCAGCCAGCAGGCTGATGGGAAGTGGAATAACGGTGCTTAATGCACTCCCCAAGGTTGCCCCAATAAAAAATAGCGGGGTGACTTCTCCGCCTTTAAATCCGGCAGAAAGGGTAAAAGTCGTTAAAAGCAATTTAATGATAAAGTCATAATAATTCGACTGATCGACAAATGCATTCTGAATCATTGGTATGCCAAGTCCAATATAGCTGTTGCTGTGAAATAACGTAATGATAAGTACCAAAATAATACCGCCAATCGCCGGTCTAAGCAGAGGATATTTAATTCGTTTGAATTGAAGGCTAAAGAAATCGCTGGCAAATGTAAAAAGCCATGCTGTAACGCCAAATAGAATGCCTGCGGCAAGGCTAAATCCAATATTGGTTAAGGACAGCATTGGAATAACATCATGAAGTGGATAATGGCTGTGTGGAATATTCCATAATTGACAGCTGAAGTTTGCAAAAAAGGCGGTAAATAAACAGGGCAGGATACCGAAATATCTTTTTTTGCCAATCAATAGTACTTCCAGGCCGAATATCGTTCCGGCGAGCGGGGTGCCAAACACAGCGGCGAATCCTGCAGTGATGCCGATCGAAATTAAGATGCGACGTTCAGTTTTATCGAAGTCAAACCAGCGATTAAGCTGATCGGAAACTGCTCCACCGATCTGTACAGCAGTTCCTTCACGGCCTGCCGAACCCCCAAACAGATGTGTAAGTAAAGTTCCGAATAAGACAAGCGGCGCCATGATAAGCGGAATGCGGCGTTGGGGACGAAGGTATTCTTCAATCAGCAGGTTATTTCCTTTGCTTGATGGATCGCCCCAATACTTATAGGACAACGCTATGGCAAATCCCGCTAGGGGAAGTCCATAAATTATCCAAGGATGAGCCTCCCGGTACTGCGTTACCCAATTGAGGGAAAAGAGAAAAAACGCACAAATAGATCCGACAATGAAACCTATCGCACTACAGGAGATAAGCCATTTAAGAAAAAAATGAAGATTGCTTTGATTTGAATGTGTTATAGCCATAAGTCTACACTTTATATAAAATTGTTGTTTTATACTAAAATAGTAGACGTCATCAGCTTATCAGGGCGGTTCAGGGCAGACATCATTGCCATATTTATTTCAAATCTACAAAAAACGAACGATAACAGCAACCCAGCCTGCGATCATAAGCAATCCGCCGAGCGGGGTAATTGGGCCAAGAAACTTTAGATTCTTTTTCCAGTATTCAGCAAACGATAGAAAATATATACTTACAGAGAATAAAATAGTTCCTAGTGTGATCAGATAAAATGCCACTCGTTCAGACTGAAGCTCAAACCGAAAATTGAATCCTAGAATCAATAGGGTTAGTGCAGCATACATTTGATATCGCACGCCGACCTCAAAGGATTCCAGTTTTTCAGCGGATAGGATTTTTTTGAACGCATGGGCTCCAAATGCACCTAGGATAATAGCGAAGCCGCCAAATAGAGCGGCCGTGATGATGACAACGTTTTGCATGCCTGAATTTACTAAATTGTGGGTTTAATCATATCAATATGAAGGATTCCGTAATCAGGGTAGGGCTCGGAGATTTGTTTAAACCCTAATTTTTCATAAAAGGATTTTAAATGAAATTGTGCGCCTATTTGTATCTCGCCTTCACCAAATTCTTTATAGAGAGATTCGATGGAATGAATCATTAATTGTTGACTCAAACCGGTTCCGCGAGCTTGCTCAGCGACAATGACCCGACCGATGGAAGCCTGCGGATAGGAGAGACCAGGGGGAACTAATCTCGTGTATGCAATGATATCATCATTGTGTTCCGCCCAAAGATGGAGACAAGCAAAGTCCTTATCGTCCAATTCAGGATATAAGCATTCTTGTTCCAAAACAAAAACTTCCATTCGAAGCTTTAAGATACGATACAGTTCTTTATTGTTGAGTTCATCAAACTTCTTGAGGTTCCACTGAAAATCCATCATTAAAATAAAAAAAAGAGTCAAATTAAATCGATATATCAGGGAAGACATACCCGATTTAATTTGACTCGAGTGATTTGAAAACTTTTATGCGAGAAGACTTTTAACGACTTCAGAGATTGTTTTGCCATCAGCTTGTCCTGCAAGCTTTTGATTTGTTGCACCCATTACTTTACCCATATCTTTAATGGAAGAAGCTCCTGTTTCTACGATAATTGCTTTGACAATGGTTTCAACTTCTTCTTTGCTTAACTGTTTGGGTAGGTAAGCCTCGATTACTTTTTCTTCCTCAACTTCAATTTCATACAGATCTTCACGGTTTTGCGTCTTATAAATTTCAGCAGATTCGCGACGTTGTTTGACAAGTTTTTGTAACACTTTAATCTCCGCCTCCTGGCTAAGATCTTCTGCATGACCTTTTTCTGTTTTCGCTAAGAGGATAGCTGCTTTAATCGCACGTAAACCACGTAATTTTGCCGTGTCTTTTGCGATCATTGCCGCTTTAATGTCTTGATTTATTTGTATTTCTAATGACATGATATTTAAATTATTTTCGATTGACAAGTGTGCCTGTAGCCTGCGCTGTAGGCATGATTAAGAGATCGTTTATATTGACGTGTGCAGGTCTGGTAATGACGAAAAGAATCGTTTCGGCAATATCTTTACCTGTTAGAGGTTGTACACCATTGTAAACATTTTTAGCTCTTTCTCGATCTCCATGAAAACGAACTTCCGAAAACTCAGTCTCTACCATTCCGGGGTCAATAGAGGTTACCTTAACGCCTTGCGTTAGCAAATCAATACGCATCGCTTTAGTCAACGCGTCGACAGCATGTTTGGTGGCACAGTACACATTTCCATTCGGATACACCTCTTTCCCTGCAATAGATCCTAAATTAACAATATGAGCGCCGTTGTCGGTATCCATAAGGGGTATCACAGCTTTACTTACATACAATAAGCCTTTGATATTGGTATCAATCATTCTGTCCCAATCGCCGATATCACCATCTTGAATAGGATCTAATCCCTGGCTCAACCCAGCATTGTTGATGAGAACATTTATTTTTTTCCATTCGGGGGGCAAACCTTCAATTTGGTTTGCAACTTGCTCAGCATCTCGGACATCGAGCTCAAATATATGGATCTGAATAGTCGGGTAGGCCGCAAGTAGTGTATCTCTTAATGTTTCTAAACGGTTTAACCTGCGCGCGCAAAGTAAAAGATTATACCCCTCTTTCGCTAAAACTTCGGCACAAGCCTGACCGATGCCGGAACTTGCTCCTGTAATAAAAACTGTTTTAGTCATATATTGTAACTAGTTGGTATTTAAAATTTAATCAGATTTTCCCTAAAAAACAGTGCCTCGGTCACCCTATTTTGTAGCAATATAGATGGTACAGATGCCAAACGTCTGTGGTCTAACAATAGTTTCATTAAAACCAGCTTTTTTGTTTATGGCCACGAACTTTTGGCCGTCCGGAAATTGAGCAACGGATTCCGGTAAATATTCATATGCACTGGAATCTTTTGAAAAGAATTTTCCAATGGTTGGTGTGATAAACTTGAAATAAAAATTATACAATTGTTTAATGGGGAACTTTTTCGGATTAGAAAATTCTAAAATAACAGCTTTCCCACCAGGCTTTAATACGCGGTATATATCCGATAAGCCCTTTTCCAGATTTTCAAAATTGCGGACACCAAATGCTACAGTAACTGCGTCGAAGGTATTATCTTCGAATTGAAGCCGCTCAGAATCTCCTAACTGAACTTCAAATTGATTCGCTAATCCCTTGCTTGCAATCTTTTTCTTGGCGACTTCAAGCATGCCTTGGGAGATATCGACACCAATAATCTTTTTTGGATTCAAGATTTTAATTGATTCCAGTGCAAAATCACCAGTTCCTGTCGCTACATCCAACATCAGTTGCGGTTTTATGGACTTTAAGGAATTGATGGCTTTTTTACGCCATATAATGTCAATACCCAAAGACATGAAATGGTTCAAAAAATCATAGGAATGCGAGATATTGTCAAACATATCTGCTACCTGTTTCTTCTTCCCATCGTTGGTGTCTTTGTAGGGCTTTAGTGTTGAGGAATCGTGCGTCATTTTACAAAGATACAATATATGAATATTTTTCGGTGCTAAAAAAGGGATTTGTTTTCATATCAAAGTCAGTTTATTTTGATGGTAGTGGAGGATATTGATTTGTTTTTGACCATTTTGCTTATTCACAATAGTTTAAGTTATTAACATTTTTTAAAGTATTGATTTTGAGTGGTAAATTTTTATTTTCAACATCTTTTCAACAGTAGGTGTTGAAAACTAATCCTGTAAATCTGTGTCCATCAAAGCTTTTTGGGGGTTCGGATCTGATCGTCGAATTTCCCTGTTTGTAAATCCTCATGGTGGTGAATTTTATTTTTTATACATTTGTTATCCTATCTAAAATTTATAAGGATAGCAAAGCTATATTTCTGATATAATATCATGATGAACGACAGTAATTTTGAAGCGAATAACACGGATAATAACAAACGGGGTAATTATGGCGAACGTCGTACCAAATTAAATAATTTGGTGAGCGGTTTGGGTAAACTTCCGCCGCAGGCAGTGGACCTTGAAGAAGCTGTCCTGGGTGCTTTGATGCTGGAGAAAAATGCACTGAGTGAAATTATTGATATTCTAAAACCAGAATCGTTTTACAAAGAATCGCATCAAAAGATCTTTGAAGCAATTTTTGGTCTTTTTCAAAAGACTTCTCCAATTGATATATTGACAGTTACCTCGGAACTTCGACGGATGGGGGCTCTTGAAATGGTCGGCGGTGCCTACTATATTACGCAATTGACAGACCGCGTGGTTTCTGCAGCTAATATTGAGTATCATGCCCGTATTATTTCTCAAAAATATATTCAGCGTGAGCTTATTAAGGTTTCTACCGAAATTATCAATAGTTCATATGATGAAACATCAGATATCTTCGATCTTTTGGATCATGCCGAAAAAAGCTTGTTTGATATCGCGCAAAATAACTTGCGACGAGATTCAAGAAAGATGGATGATATCATGCGTGAGGCGATTTCTAATCTTGAAATGCTGCGGGATCGCACAGATGGTCTGACAGGTGTGCCTTCGGGTTTAACAGCCTTGGATCGTATGACTTCAGGTTGGCAGCCTTCTGATCTTGTTATTATTGCAGCACGTCCAGCGATGGGAAAAACTGCATTTGTACTTTCTGTCGCGCGTAATGCCGCTGTGGAACACGGTAAAGCAGTCGCCGTATTCTCGCTGGAGATGTCATCTGTTCAGCTCGTCAATCGTCTAATCGCTGGTGAAACCGAAATTGAGCAAGAGAAATTGAAAAAAGGAAATCTTGCTGATCATGAATGGCAACAATTACATTCGAGAATTGGTCGATTAACTGATGCACCTATTATTATTGATGATACGCCGGCGTTGAACGTGTTCGAATTTAGAGCAAAATGTAGGCGTCTAAAAGCACAATACGATATCCAAATGGTGATCGTCGATTACTTGCAGTTAATGCACGGTAAAGCAGACGGTAAAGGCGGGGGTAACCGGGAACAAGAGATTGGTAGTATTTCGCGCGCGTTGAAGTCTGTAGCTAAGGAATTAAATATCCCCGTGCTTGCATTGTCGCAATTGAGCCGTGCAGTAGAGTCTAGACCGGGCAATAGTAAGCGTCCTATGTTGTCCGATTTACGGGAGTCTGGTTCTATTGAACAGGATGCTGATATGGTTCTTTTCTTATATCGACCTGAATATTATGGTTTGACAGAAGATGAAGAGGGACGTCCTACTGCCGGTGTCGGTGAAGTTATTATTGCAAAACACCGTAATGGTGAGACCGGAATTGTTCCACTTCGCTTTGTGGGTAAATTTGTGAAGTTTGTGGATTTAGAAGATGAGTTTTCGGGTATGGGGGGTGGAGATGGATTCGGTGATGCGCCGGCTACATTTTCTGCTTCGGCCTTGAATCCGTCGCCAAACTTTGCAGATGATTTTAGTGCTGGAGGTTTTAGTGGAGGTATTACTATGCCCTCCCGAATGAACGATATGCCTGATGATGCGCCATTTTAGTGGTTAATTTTACATAAGTATTCCTAAATAACAGAAAAAAACCGAATGATTTAAATTCGGTTTTTTCGTTTACCGCGTCCGGCTTGTTTTCGCTAGTAAAACAAGGTTATTATCCATTTTCAACGTGATGTATTAAGGGTGTACGCAAAAATAAATGTTTTAAAACTAAATGAACAAATGGGGTTAATGTTTTTTTGTCGTTTTGATTGTTTTTATTTTAAATAAAATCGGAACTTTGTGCGCCTTTGGGTTTATTAGAATGGTAGCTTTTAGACTTAGTATAACAGGTCTTAGACAAAAGTTGGTGAACAGTTTTTCGACAATGACAGGAAGCTAATGGATATTCATTATTTTGGATCGAGCAAGTTTGCTTTTATTTGGCTATTGATGGCAAAAACAAATAATATATTTCGATGAAAATAACATTACTTTGTATAGGTAAGACGGATGACAAATACCTAATTGAAGGTATTGAAAAGTACATTAAGCGATTAAAGTTTTATGTGAACTTCAGTATTGTCGTTATTCCCGATATCAAGAATGTCAAGAATCTTTCTGCTGAACAGCAAAGAGATAAAGAGGCTTTGCTGATTTTGAAACAGCTACAACCACAAGATCTAGTAGTTCTGCTAGACGAACATGGAAAAGAATTTCGCTCCTTGGAGTTTTCAGCTTATTTGGAAAAAATGATGGTACAAAGTGTTCAGCATTTGGTATTTATTATAGGAGGCCCCTATGGGTTTGACCAAAAGATTTACGATCGGGCAAAATCAAAAATCGCTTTATCGAAGATGACGTTTTCGCACCAAATGATTCGTTTGTTTTTTACAGAGCAGCTTTATCGTGCTTTTTCCATCATGAAGGGGGAGCCTTATCATCACGAATAATATGGAAAAAAGTCCGTAACTTCATCATGAATAAAAACAAGCTTATGAATTTGCCCAACAAACGAGATTATCACTATAAAAGTGACGAAGGAGAGAAAAATAGCCAATTGAATAAATACATTATGATTGCTTGTATTATTATCGTGATCTTATTGGCCTATTTTTTCGCATAGCTTAATGTCTTTCCATACGGATTTAGTAAAAGAAATAAATCTCTTACTTAATATCCGTATGGAGGATATCAGCAGATGATTTTAATAAATTTTAATTGAATTGTTTAAGCAAGAACGCTTAATTTTTGGGAGAAGATTGGCAGGTTTTGCGCGTTCTTTTTGGGGCGGTGTTGTTTACGAATCCCCAGTTGGTCATATAGAATGACAAGGGATTAATTTCTAATAATTTTTTCATTTTTTCTTTTTTTACCATATAATAATTTATTGATTCGCTAATAGATGATCAATAATCGAGCCAAACTATGATATTTGTCATGTTCGAAAAGAAATATAGAAAATAAGGTCAATAAAAGTAGTTGAAAGTGTGTTTTTGAGGGCCAAGTCAAAATAAAACGCAGCCCATTTGAGAGGGGCTGCGTCGAATCAAGGAATTTATTTTTTATCAATTTTATATAATTTTCCGATATCTGTAATAGCGTACAGCGCGCCATCTTTTCCCTGCGTGATATCTCTAAATCGTTGTCCTTCACTACCTAGTAGACGCTCTTCTCCAACCACCTTGTTATCCTTCAGTATAATTCTGGCAATGTGCATGCTGCTCAAACCACAAATAAAGAGATTATTCTTCCATTCTGGAATATTCTGTCCGGTATAGAATGTAATTCCACTAGGAGAGAGGACCGGATCCCAATAATAGACAGGTTGTTCCAGACCGTCTTTTTGTTGTATACCCGCACCAACTTTATCGCCTTTATATTCTATACCATATGTAATCGTTGGCCATCCATAATTCTTACCAGCTTCAATTCTGTTCAGCTCGTCGCCGCCCCGTGGACCAAATTCGGTTTCCCAAAGATCGCCGGTTTCCGGATTTAAGGCAAGCCCTTGAGGATTGCGGTGTCCATAACTGTAAATTTCCGGACGGACATTTGGCTTGCCTATAAATGGATTTCCTGGAGCAGGCTGTCCCTCAGTGGTGATGCGTAAGATCTTGCCCAATGCTGCATTCAGATCTTGTGCCAATGGTCTTGTAACCAAATCAGATCTTTCACCCGTACTCAAAATAATATTTCCTTCTTTATCAAAGATAATACGACCACCATAATGCAGATTCCCTTTATGAGCCGGAGTAGCTTGATAGATCACCTTAGCACTTTCTATCGATTTCTCGTCTGCAGACAGTTTTCCTTTTGCAACAGCCGTCAACGTCCCAGCAGCGGTATTATCAGAGAAAACCCAATAAATCATACGGTTTGATTCGAATTTTGGATCAAGACGTAACCCCAGAAGTCCACCTTGCCCACTGCTATTGACTTGAGGTAAACCTTTTATTGGGTCACTTAATTTACCGTCCGCCGTTGCAATGCGAAAATTCCCCTCTTTTTCTGAGATTAATAATCGGCCATCAGGCAGCGCAGTTATGCCCCACGGAGATTTTAATCCCTCAGCAATTACTTTACCTTCGAACGGCGTGCTTGTCTTTGCACCCTGAATTCTCGTTTGTCCGGCAAATGCTGGTTTATAACTTGTGTTTGCCTTCTGTGTTTCTACCGGAGGGTAACTTGTTGTATCAGTTGCAGTATTTGAACTGCTATCCGAACTCGAATTTGAATTCGCATGGTTGGAATTACATGCGGTTAATCCTAAAGATACTGTTAAGAGGCTTATTGTCAGTTTGGTTTTCATTATCTGTGACTTGTTTTTTGGTCTGATTATCTGCTTGAAGATATTAAAAATTAATGAAATATTATTTTACAGAATGTAATAATATAAATATATAACTCTATTAATGAGAAAGGGAGGATGCTAGCCAGCCAATAGATTTTAAATATTAAAAGAGTTATTTTTCCGCCAGGCAGTGTTGTACGATTCGGTGGAGTTCAGTTTCCTTGTTTACATAATAATCACTTATATCTAGAATCGTATTTGTGTTTAAATTGTAGATACACACCGGTACATAGTTAGGCTGGGCAGATGTCTCGAAAGTTTTAAAATAATCTGCACTTTCCTGAATACTTGAAAATCCTTTGGATTCACAATGTTGTGTATCCTGATTGTAAGCAATGGTTATAAAGTTCTTTTTCATTGTACTAGCCTTTTTATCAACATAACGAAGACCAGGAAGTAAAAGTTTTAAAAATCATTGCCTTTTATTTGTTAAACACTAATGTGGCTTGCGGCTATTGGCTTTCCAAAAAATATTTTTGCTTTACTTTCAAAGTCTCTTGGATCATCTGTCGTATAGAAGGCCAATTGTCCATTTTGGGAACAAATAGTTTCAATCTCCTGATGACGATGGAGATAGTCCCTTAAGCTGTTTGCAACAATTGGACCCTGAGAAATGATATTGATATTGCTTGGTGTATATTTTTTGATTACGGGCAGCAATAAGGGATAGTGGGTACAGGCAAGCACAATAGCGTCGATCTGATCGGACTGTTGTAAAAGTTCCCGTATATCTTTTTCTACAAAGTAATGAGCGCCTTCTGTATTGATTTCGTTATTTTCTACTAAAGGGACCCAAAAAGGACAGTCATGTTGAAAAACTTCTATTTTTGGATTAAATTTATGTATTTCTATTTTATAGGATTCAGATTTTACCGTTCCCGTAGTAGCTAAAATCCCGATCTTATTAGTTTTCGTAAAATTGTGTACAATTTCGGTAGTGGGTCTGATGACGCCGAGGACTCTCTTTCCCGGCGGTAGATCATGTTGTTGTATGGTTCTTAATGCTTTTGCTGAAGCTGTATTACATGCCAGAATAACAAGGTTACAGCCTAGATCAAAAAGTTTAAAAACACATTGTTTGGTATAGTTATAAACGGTTTCAAAAGACCGTGTACCATAAGGGACCCGAGCATTGTCCCCTAAATAGATATAATCGTACTGAGGTAAAAGATGTTGAATTTCCTTAAATACGGAGAGTCCTCCGTAACCGGAATCAAAAATGCCAATCGGACCTGGTTTTGATAAATTATCCATAACACAATGTTATAAGTTCTTCCACTTATAACATTGTGTTACAAGTTTCAGCTTTATTTAAGCAAAGATGGTTTCTCTTTGTATATTTTCCAAATTAATTCGCCAAATAATGTATTTGTCCAAGCAAACCAATGTCTTGTGAATTTTTTAGGATCGTTTTTATGAAAAGACTCATGCATAAATCCAGTTCCGCCATGCGTATTGACCAGCGTTTTGATGCAATTGCGAATCTCGTCATCATTTGTCGAAGTTTGCGCTCGCATAATAATGGACATCGGCCAGATCATATCTCTTCCTATGTGAGGTCCGCCAATGCCTTCTGCTGCTGTTCCCTTAAAAAAGAATGGATTTTTATCAGACAAAACAAAGTTACGTGTACGTTGATAAACTTCGTTATTTAGATCGACAGCCCCTAAATAAGGTAGAGCCAATAAACTCGGAATATTTGCATCATCCATCATAAGATGGCTCGAAAAACCGTCTACTTCAAAGGCATATATCCGGCCTAGCGTCGGATGGTCGATGATACCATATGTATTGACTGCTGTTTCGACCTCATTCGCAAGAGCTTCCATTTTGACAGCTAGTTCATGTTCATTTTTAACCTTTTTCAAAATTTCGGCAGATTGTCTAAGGCTAACGATCGCAAATAAATTGGATGGAATAAGAAAGGAGAAAATGGTAGAATCGTCTGACGGTCGAAAACTGGAGCAGATCAAACCAACTGGATTTACAGGATATCCGTAGCCATCTACTTGTAATGTATCGGAGCCTCTGGAGGTTGTACGTTCAAATTTGTACGGGCCTAGACTATCTTTACGCTGTTGCTCAACAAAAGTCTGATATATTTTATGTTGCGCTTCTAACCATTCTTCATTAAACGGGCTATTGTCATTCGTTTCTTTCCAATAATGATAAGCTAATCGAATTGGATAACACAATGAATCGATTTCCCATTTTCGTTCATGGATTCCAGGTTTCATATTTGTGTGATCACTGAACCATTCGCCTTTTTTGGTCGGATCGTTATAAAATGCATTGGCATAGGGATCAATGTTGATGCATTTACTCTGCTTTTGGATTAAGCCAACAATAAGATCCTGTAGTTTTTTGTCCTTTTTCATAAAAGGAAGGTATGGCCATACCTGTGCACTGCTGTCACGCAACCACATGGCATCAATATCCCCTGTAATTACATAGGTATAATTTCTTCCGTTTTGAACATAGGGAAATACCGTAGTATCTAAGGTATTAGGAAAGCAGTTGTTAAATAACCAAGCCAGTTCCTTATTTTTAACATTTTTCTGAAATTCTACAATTGCATCTTCGATGACCTTGCTCGAGAAAAGTCTTTTCTCTTTACTTGTTCGTACAGTGGGAAAAGAATGTTCTTGAGCAAATGAAAATTTGCTTGTAAGTGCACCCGCGGTTAACAGGCTTGCGTTTTGGATAAATGTTCTGCGTTTCATGCTTGCTAGGACTGATTTTAATGTTATAAGGTTATTTACTAAAATGCAAGATATAAATATTTTTGAATAAAAGGAATAGCAAATACGATTTAGCATTATAAAATTGACTGAACATAGGAATAAAGTCATTTTTATTCGGTTAATTTGCGTTTAGGAATGCATTTTGCTAGAAAAAATAATCTTTGAAATAATTTTATGAGGCTTAATATAACAAAAAATAATAATTTACTCCGAATTGTGCTGGCAAGCATGGGGGTAGGTATTTCCTTCGGCGGTTTTGCCCAGATCAAGAGTCAGCCTTATTCGTATCATTTTTATCAAAAAATGAACGATGCGGTTTATTCTACTGAGACGAGGATGCACACTGCTGCTAAACCATTCGTCATCAAAGACTCTTTATTGTTAGCCAAGTTTGATTCAATCCAATCCAATAAGCCTGTTTCTTCGTCCAATTGGTTTATGCGTAAGATTTTTAATGAACATCTGGTGCAGGTTGAGAAAGAAGATTATACATTCTATGCTGATTTTTTACCGGATCTTTATATTGGAAAGGATATGTTAGGCGACAAGCGTCGGACATGGATGAATAGCAGAGGATTTCAGGTGGGATTGAACGTGGGTAATAAATTTACATTCAATACTTCCGCATTTGAAAGTCAGGCGGTATTTCCCAAATATTTGGATGACTATATCGTTGCCAATAAAGTAATCCCTGGTCAAGGGAATACAAAATTTCAGTCCAAAAATAAAATGGACTGGATGTATGCGACAGCCAGTATGACCTATGACGCACATAAGTATATTCAAGCGACGTTGGCCTATGACAAGAACTTTATTGGGGATGGGTATAGATCCATGCTGTTATCGGATTTTTCTTCAAACTATGCACATTTGAAATTGACCGGCACGATAGGAAACGTTCAATATACGTCGATCTGGGCCTACATGAATGATCCGACGCATCCGAGACAGGATTTGACTGGTACAACTCCTATGGAAGGGCAGAATAATACACGTTTGGGGGATGGTAAAAAATGGGGGGCTTTTCAATATTTGGATTGGAATGTGACCAATAAATTATCGATAGGATTTTTTCAGTCTGTTGTTTGGGCTGCGCAGGATGAAGCTGGAAAAAGAGGTTTTGATTTCAGTTATATTAGTCCTATTATCTTTATCCGACCTGTTGAAAATAATAATCGTACTTCGCCGGACAAAATGTTTTTGGGGTTAACTTCCAAATATAAACTACCCTATAATTTGACGGCATATGGTCAGTTCTTATTGGGGGAGTTTACCGCGAAAGAGTTTTTTGCCGGGAATGGATATGCGCATAACAAATGGGGAGCACAACTTGGTGTCAGGGGATATGATATGTTTGGTGTGAAAAACCTGAACTTTTTAGCCGAGTATAATACAGCCAGACCATATACTTACGCACACTTTAAGTCGTATTCAAACTATAGTAACAATGCCGAGCCATTGGCTCATCCGAAAGGGGCAAACTTTAGAGAGCTTGTTGGCCTTGTGAATTATGCATGGGATAGATGGGACTTTTCGTTACAGGGTATGTTTACCCAAAATGGACTTGATCTGCCTGATGGAAGTAATATGGGCGGTAACATCTTCCAATCCTATAATACAATACCAAATCTATATGGAAATCATATTGCCCAAGGAATAAAGAATAATATCTATTATGCGGATGCTAAGGCTGCCTATGTGCTTAATCCCAAGTATAACCTCCGTTTAGAACTTGGTTATACCCAACGTTACGCAAAAGCACAATATGAAACACCTGTAGTTAATAAATCTGGCGTAGTGTCATTTGGACTTCGTTCGAGTTTCCGGGCAATTTATAACGATTTATAGAAATTTTTATAAACCGATCTATAATTAAAATAAACTATATTGTTTTGGCGATAAATGCTGTAAAACCAATATAGTTTATTTTTAAATTTAGTTTTAGCACAAATTGACAATTAGGGGAGACGCTTGGATACAATTAGAATAAATATCCGATCGTGGACGATCCCTTCTTATGATGTGTTAGGACTTAAAAACGATTTGCTTAAACAGAAAATGGCATGGGTTCGCTTAGTTAGCCAATGGACCAGCACAAAACTAATGTTATTCCAATGAAAAAAATCCTCGTACTGAATGGCCCAAATTTAAATTTGTTGGGTGTAAGGGAGAAATCAATTTATGGTAGCCAGGACTTCCTGGGCTATTTTGAAGAACTAAAACAACAATTTGAAACAGTGGAATTAGCCTATTTTCAAAGCAATTCTGAAGGAGGATTAATCGATAAGATACACGAAGTCGGTTTTGAATTTGATGGAATTGTGTTGAATGCCGGAGCGTATACTCACACTTCAGTTGCGATCGGGGATGCAATCGCAGCAATCACAACACCTGTTATCGAAGTTCACATAAGCAATGTCCATCAAAGAGAGGAATTTCGTCATCATTCGTTCCTCGCAAAGAATTGTAAAGGGGTGATCTGTGGTTTTGGCCTGGATAGCTACAGATTGGGTATAGAGGCGTTTATTAAATAATATCTTCTTTTGCAAGGAAGAGAAAAAATAGCTATAAAACAAAAAAGCGGGAATTCCCGCTTTTTTGTTTTATAGCTAACACACTTGTTCTAACCAATAAGACTTCTGATTTCGACTTCGTCTGCTTTGATCTGAGCTTTCATTTCTTCAAGTGAGTCAAATCGTTCATCGTGTCGGATAAAATGAAGGAACTTTACGCGGAGTGTCTTGCCATAAATATCCTGATCGAAATCGAATAGGCTGATTTCAATAGCCCGATTCATACCATCGACAGTGGGCCTGGTTCCTATATAGCCCATGCCTTTCGCAATGGATACTGGACTTTCCTCTTTATACTCTCCCGTAGTGATGTTTTGGATATGATTATAGATGTATACCTCAACAGCATAAATACCATAGGCTGGTATTAGTTTATGAGGTTCGTGAACCTGAAGGTTGGCTGTTGGAAATCCGATGGTACGACCAATTTGGTCGCCTCTAATCACCGTTCCCGTTAATTCAAAAGGATAACCTAAATAGAGATTAGCCGTTCTTATATCGCCTTTTATAAGCGCTTCACGTACGCGCGTGGAGGACACTGCAATATCATTGATGTCTTGCTCCGGAATTTCGTCAACGCTGTAGTCAAATATAGATGCAAACTGCTCCAAATCGCCCATCGAACCCTTTCGATCTTTGCCAAAATGGTGATCATAGCCTATCACAATCTTTTTTGTGCCCAATTTGCCAACAAGAACATTGCTAATATATTCTTCCGGAGTCTGATTGGAAAAATCACGGGAAAAAGGAATGATAATTAAGTGGTCAATTCCCACTTTGCTTAATTGACTGACCTTTTCTTCGATATCGTTGATCAGGCGTAAACTATCATCGTCTGGATTGATAATCAATCGTGGATGTGGAAAAAAAGTAAGCAAAATTGTCTCACCATTAATTTTATGAGCTGCTTCCTTTAGGTGAGCCAATATTTTTTGATGGCCAATATGAACTCCATCGAAAGTACCGATGGTTACAACTGCATTTTCAACTGGTGAGAAATCATCTAAACTTCTGTAGATTTTCATTTATAGGAGTTTTTGCAAAAATAAGATAAAGAATCAATAAAATGGGACGGTAAAGTTATTTAATGATTTCTTTATGACGTTTTATTTCAGCGATAAGTTGTTCAAGGTTCCAAGCATTTTCTACGCGATAATCTCCACTTTTGGTGCGTCGCAAGGAACTCAGATGTGATCCACTCTGTAAGAATTTTCCAAAATCGTAGGCCAACGATCTGATGTAAGTTCCTTTTGAACAGGATATACGAAAATATACGTTGGGGAGCTCGATTCTTTCAATGATAAAGCTATTGATACGTACCTGGCGGGACTTTATTTCAACCTCCTCGCCACGACGGGCCTTTTCATAGACACGTTCGCCATTAATTTTTATGGCTGAATGGGCGGGGGGAAATTGCTGAATATCGCCTTCAAAGGATTTTGCTGCTTCGAAGATCATGTCCTCCGTGATGTGATCGATTGAAAAGGTTTGGTCAATTTCTGTTTCCAGATCGTAAGAAGGCGTCGTCGCTCCTAGGGTGATCGAACCCGTGTATTCTTTGTCCTCAGCTTGGTAGCTGTCTATTTTTTTTGTTAGTTTTCCAGTGCATACAATGAGTAGCCCCGTTGCCAGTGGATCTAAAGTCCCTGCATGACCGACTTTTAATTTTAATGGCTTGATTGAGTTTCTAACTTTACCAACAACGTCAAAACTTGTCCATGTTAAAGGTTTATCGATCAACAACATTTCTCCTTCAGCAAAGTTGAACTTTGCTGAGTTTTCACTAACCTCTATATTTTCCATCCAAAGATTTTAGATAATTTGTAAACTATGACCCGAAAGTAGGAGGGCAAGAATAATTACACCAACGATGATTCGGTACCAACCAAATGCTTTAAAACCATATTTGGTTAAAAAGCCGATAAAAGACTTAATGGCGACGATTGCAACAACGAAACCAATTAGATTTCCGATAATAAGCAAATTAAGTTCTTCTCCCGTGAAGGTGTTACCTTCTTTAAAGAACTTTAAAAGCTTTACGGCAGAAGCGCCAAACATCATAGGCAAAGCAAGGAAAAAGGAGAATTCCGCAGCAGCTTTACGTGTTAGTTTCTCGGCCATACCACCAATAATTGTGCTTGCAGATCTTGAGGTACCCGGAATTAATGCAAGACATTGGTATACCCCGATCATAAAAGCTTGTTTGTAGGAAACCTTGTCCGAATCTTCAACAGTTGGTTTGTTGAACCACTTGTCAACAAAAAGTAAAACGAGACCGCCGACGACCAACATCACGGCGACCATTAATGGACTCTCCAGTAATGCATCAATATAATCGTTGAATAACAAGCCCAAAACAGAGGCGGGGATAGCTGCAATGATCAATTTGTAGTAAAATGATAGTGTTTTAAAGAAACGCTTGTAGTATAACACCAATACGGATAATATCGTTCCTAACTGGATGACAATTGTAAATAATTTGACAAAGGCCGATGGTTGAATACCCATTAGGGCAGTAGCAATGATCATATGACCTGTCGAAGACACAGGCAAAAACTCCGTTAATCCTTCAATGATAGCAAGGATGATAGCTTCAATAATAGACATCTGTTTGAGGTAAGATTATGCTTTAATTTGATTTGTTTTTGGGACGATATAGGATTGCCGCGAATCCGATCGCAAATCCAAGAACAACAACAATAGGGGCCAAGGTGATCTTGGTAAAACTATAAATGTCAGTTTCACCAGACATCAATGTAAAGCCAATGACTACAATAGCTAAGCTCGCTATAAACAGTTGGTAATTTACTTTGGAGAATACAAATGAACCTTTATTGACTGATTCAGTAGATTTCTTTATTTGAGCCATTTTTATCTGTATAAATCGTTAGATTGTGCCTTTAAATATTTTGTTACTGCGAAATAGGTGCTAAGTCCCGAAATGAGAATTCCAATCAGGATTACGCCTAAAAAGATCACTGCAAATTCAAACCAGTTGCGTAAAAAAACCAGTTCCGGTATTTGCTGTTGTGCAAATTTCAGCGTTAGAATGAGCAGTAAAATCGCGATCAAAGATCCCAATAAACCATGAATGATGCCATATGTTATAAATGGTTTACGAATAAAGTTTTTAGTCGCCCCAATCAATTGCATACTTTTAATTAAGAAACGCTGCGAATAGATCGCAAGACGTATCGTATTATTGATTAAAGCTACGGCGATAATCAGTAAGATAACCGCAAAAGCAAGAACAATCATTCCGATGATGCGTACGTTTTTGTTGACCATGTCAATTAATGACTCTTGGTATACAACTTCTTTAATTTTATTGTTTTTGGAAATCTTTTCAATAAAAGTTTTAATGCTATCTGTATTTGCATAATTCTCTTTCATGTAAACATCTAAAGAAGGCAATAGTGGGTTATGCCCCAGATATTGTACGAAATCTTCACCAAGATCTTCTTTCAAGTTTTTTGCAGCCAATTCTTTACTGATATATTCGGTGCGAAGTACGTAAGGATCTTTTTCAAGGTCTTTTTGTAGTGAAAGGACATCACCTTCACTTGTGCCATCATTTACGATGACATTTAAGACGATATTTTCCTTAACGTATTTCGAAAGATTTTTAGCGTGCACCAAGAGTAACCCTAACATACCTGTTACCAGCAACACGAGCGCGATACTGATAACCGTAGATACATATACAGATTTTGTTTTTCTTTTTTGTGTGCTTAATTCGTATTCTGACATAATAAGCAAAAATTTATTTGCGAAAGTAACTATTTGAGTGGAAGATTTCGAATTAATCTTGTAATTACTTTGATAAAATCTATTCGAACGCTGTTTTCTTCCTATGTTTAATTAACTTTTCAATACTATAATTTATTGTTCAAACTACAAAACTTTTATCACATTTCAGTATTAAAATCGTAATTTCGCAAGTCATAAAAATTCCTTACGAATAAAAATGGAGTATAATCACAAATCATTAGAGAAAAAGTGGCAAAAATTTTGGGCGGATCATCAAACGTATAAAACGTCCGATACGCATCAAAAGCCAAAATACTATGTATTGGATATGTTTCCTTATCCTTCCGGAGCGGGGCTGCACGTTGGTCACCCGCTGGGATATATTGCTTCGGACATCTTTTCAAGATATAAACGTTTGAAAGGTTTCAATGTATTGCATCCGATGGGATATGATTCTTTTGGACTTCCTGCAGAGCAATATGCCATTCAAACTGGTCAGCATCCTGCTGTTACGACTGAGGTAAATATCAATCGTTATCGTGAGCAAATGGATAACATTGGGTTCTCTTATGACTGGAGTAGAGAAGTACGTACTTCTGATCCGTCATACTACAAATGGACACAGTGGATTTTTATGAGATTGTTTGATTCTTGGTATAATAAAGAGTCAGATAAAGCTGAACCGATCGAAACATTAATCGCTAGGTTTGTTGCAAGTGGCTCTGCTGGCATTTTAGCAGTTTCCGATGAAGATGTCTTGGAATTCAGCGCTGATGAATGGAAATCTTTTGACGAAGAAAAACAACAACGGGAATTGTTGAAATATCGGATTGCTTATTTGCGTGAAAGTACAGTAAACTGGTGTGCCGCTTTAGGTACAGTGTTAGCGAACGACGAGGTAATCAACGGTGTCTCTGAACGTGGCGGTTATCCTGTGGAGCAAAAGAAGATGATGCAGTGGTCTATGCGTATTACGGCCTATGCGGATCGTTTGTTGAAAGGTTTAGATACAATTGATTGGCCAGAGCCTTTGGTTGAAATGCAACGGAACTGGATCGGGAAATCTGTAGGTGCCTCCGTGAAATTTCCCGTGCCACAATTAAATACAAACATAGAGGTATTCACTACACGTGTAGATACCCTATTTGGCGTTTCGTTTATCGTATTGGCTCCAGAGCATGAATTGGTGGCTGCATTGACTACACCTGAGCAGCAAGCTGAAGTGGATGCCTATATCGAGAAAACGGCGAAAAAATCTGAATTGGATCGTATGGCCGATACGAAAACAGTTTCTGGTGCTTTTACAGGTTCTTATGCTAAACATCCTGTTTCAGGACAAGATGTACAAATTTGGATTGCAGATTATGTACTTGCCGGTTATGGTACAGGTGCTGTAATGGCTGTTCCGAGTGGCGATCAACGTGACTATGTGTTTGCTAAACATTTTGCTCTTCCTATTATTCCTATTTCGGATACCCAACATATTGAAGAAGAAGCTGATCCTAATAAAGACGGGAAATATATCAATTCCGATTTTATCAATGGTATGACTTACCAAGAGGCGGTCCCTGCGTTGATTGCTAAATTGGAAGAATTAAAATTAGGTAAAGCAAAAATAAACTTCCGTATGCGTGACGCTATTTTTGGTCGTCAGCGCTATTGGGGAGAACCCGTACCGGTCTACTTTAAAAATGGATTACCTTATTTAATTAAAGAAGAAGAATTACCGCTCTTATTGCCCGAGGTTGATAAATATTTACCGACAGAATCAGGAGAACCTCCTTTAGGAAGGGCAAAAGATTGGAAATATGAAGATCAATATGAGTATGAATTGAGTACGATGCCAGGATGGGCGGGCTCTTCATGGTATTGGTTTAGATATATGGATCCAAAAAATGAAGGTAATTTTGCGTCTAAAGAAGCAGTGGATTATTGGAAAGCCGTAGATTTATACATCGGTGGCTCTGAGCATGCTACTGGACACTTGTTATATTCGCGTTTTTGGAACAAGTTTTTGAAAGATTTGGGCTTCCAAAATGAGGAAGAGCCATTCCGCAAATTGATTAATCAGGGCATGATTCAAGGGCGCTCTAATTTTGTGTATCGTGTGTTGGATGAAGAGGGTAGAGGTACAAATCAATTTGTATCCTATGGGTTGAGAAACGAATATAAAACAATTCCATTACATGTCGATGTAAATATAGTCTATAATGATCAGTTGGATTTGGAAAAATTCAAAGCTTTCAGACCTGACTTTGCCAACGCCGAATTTGTGTTGGAAAATGGTAAGTATATCTGCGGCAGCGAAGTGGAGAAAATGTCAAAATCCAAATTCAATGTGGTCAATCCGGACGATATTATCGAATCCTATGGAGCAGATACATTACGACTATATGAAATGTTTTTGGGGCCTTTGGAGCAAGCTAAGCCTTGGAATACAAATGGGATTGAAGGAGTTTATAAGTTTTTACGTAAAGTATGGCGACTGTTCCACGATGCTGATGGTAGTTTCACTGTTTCCGATGAAGATCCATCCAAAGCAGAGTTTAAAGCCTTACATAAAATTATCAAAAAGGTGGAAGACGATATTGAGCGTTTTTCATTCAATACTTCAGTTTCAGCCTTTATGATCTGTGTCAATGAATTGACCGAGTTGAAATGCAATAAAAGACAAATATTGGAACAGCTTGTCATTATTCTTCAGCCTTATGCACCACATATTACGGAAGAGTTGTGGGCGCTGTTGGGTAATGAAGCTGGTACACTATCTTACGCTTCATATCCTGTATTTAAACCAGAATATTTAGTTGAATCGGAATTTGCTTATCCGGTGTCTTTCAATGGTAAGATGAAATTTAATCTGTCATTGGCACTTGATTTAGACCAAAAAGCAGTAGAAGATACGATTAAAGCCCATGCTGATGTACAACGGCATTTAGATGGGAAGGCGATCAAAAAGATTATTTTTGTCAAAGGAAAAATAATCAATATCGTCATTTAATCCACTCAATACAGTATAAAAAGCCGTTTTATCGATAGGATAAAACGGCTTTTTTATGCCAATACATCTTGAAAAGCTATTGTTTTATCGAAGATAGCTTTCGCATAGGGACAATTTGGGATAATTTTGGCGTCATTCTTTCGGGCGTAGTCAACAGCCTCCAGTACCAATTTTTTTCCCACACTCATTCCCTGATACTCGTCGTAGACTTCTGTATGATCAATGGAAAACTCATGATCGTTTTGCCAGGTATACTCTAAAATTCCGGCTTCATTATTTTCAACTTCTGCAATAAAATTGCCTCTTTCGTCCCTTTCGATGTTTCTTATTTCCATAGTTTTTTTTAAAGTAACGTCTAAATGATCTTTTTGTTTTATGGAATTTCTCAATTTTAGGATTGCAATCGAGTTTATCTATTTGCGAAAGGATGCGACAGTATAGGCTCTTATTCACAATTGAAGGTTAAACTCACCGCTAGTCAAACTATCGTTTGCTCTAGGGGCGTTCACAAAAAAAAATACGCATAAAACTATTACCTATAGATCGAGCTTAAAATCAATAACGATGAACTCACGCTAAGTTGATATCAGCATGAATACAAACGCTTAATAGACATTTTCTGAAGAATTTTTCTTATCTTTGCAAATATCTCCTTAGTATACCTCGCATTTTTATCTTTTCAATGAAGCTCTAAAGGTCCGTAACCTCTTCGGGAACATTTTATTTTAATCCATATTGAATGAGCAAAAGCCAAATTACATTTAACAAAAAAGAACGAGAAAAAAAGAAGCTACTTAAAAAGCAACAAAAAAATGAGAAAAAAGAATTCAACAAAACAAACAATGACAAGGGAAAGTCATTAGAAGAATTGTTTGCCTATGTTGATGAATACGGAAATATCTCAGACAAACCGCCGGTAAAATTGAAAGAAGGTGAAACTCCGACATATAACGCTTCTCCTCAAGAAGACTATTCTTTTGGAAAGGTTGTTCATTATAATACAGAGTCCAATTATGGTTTTATTAGGGACAACGAAACGCAGCAATCAATATATTTCAATGATCGTCTCGTCGGTCAGAAATTAAACCTCAACCAAAAGGTGAAGTTTAAATTCAAAAGTGCAAAACAAGGTGCGCAAGTAACCGAGGTTTTGATTGAATATTAGCACGAAAGAAAACACTTGGCATGTCAGGTGTTGATCATAAGCCCTTTGTTTGATATCATCGTGGTTGGCGTCAAACAAAGGTTTTTTTATGCTGTAACTCGACTGGCCTTGGTTTTACCTATCGATATGATATCGCTATTAAGATAATCATCTGGTTCTCCTTTCATATATTTTATTAGTTTCAAAGCATTGTGTTTTTCGGACGCCTTGCCTGCATCTGTATTGAGGTAAGAAGCTGTTCCCTGTTTACCGGGGGGATGGAAGATTTCTGCTGATGTAGAGAGGTTGATGAATATAAAAATAGAATAAACCGCCAGCAAAATAGGCTAAAACATCAATAATGTCTCCGGTATTATAGCTTGTGTATTTGGGCATGATCCATTCAAAAAGGATAGACGCAAGCAAAGAGATCGTCCAGATTTGATAGAGCGGATAGCCATGCGCCTTATTATTATTGAATGAGAAGCTTCCGATTGTGGATGAAAAATGAATAATAATCGGAACAAATACAAAGTCTGTTAACCAATTATTCAAGAATGGAATTGGGAAATTATTTGCCCTGGTGAATCTGATGAAAACCCAACAACACCAATGAAAAATAAATAAACAATCAAAAAGCTCCTTGCTTAGTGAGCAAAGGAAACGGCGATTAACATTGCAATTGCGCCACATACCATTAAGGTTAGAAACATAAAAAATGCTGTTTGTTTGCCGAATTTTTTCCAAGTGCTATCGCGCGGGCGGGCTGGAATCAAAGTATGTTTGATGTCTATATACTGTTTTTTTAGCCAATTGTTTGCTGGTTTTTCCATCTATGTTGTCTTAACGTTATACTTTATGATACAAATTTAGAACAATTGTTCTAAATTTGTATCATGAATACGAAAGAAAAAATTATTAACGAAGCGATAAGGGTATATAACCGCGAAGGTGTACGTACAGTAACGACGCGTCAAATCGCGCAAGAAATGGGTATAAGCGCTGGTAATCTCCATTATCATTTTAAACATACGGAAGATATTATTTTTCACGTTTTTCAGTTACTTCAAGCCGAATACGATAAAATGATTTTGCTTCCTGCTGATCCGACACTACCTTTTCTGCAACTACTGAACTGTTTCGTGGAGGTTTCTTATGCGCTAATTGATAAGTATAGATTTATTTTTGAGAATTTTGTTGAAATCTGTAGCTGGATTCCTGAAATCGCCGAATCTTATCGAGGTTTGGTTGCGCGGCGTGAGGAACAATTGATGTCTTTATTTATGTGTTATGCAGATGCTGGTATGTTCCGTCGAGATATTCCATTGTCGAATTTAAAAAGCTTTGTGCGTCAGCTTTTCATCGTTTCGGATTTTTGGAGTTCAAGCTATGCTGTTTTGGGTAGACCGCAAGGAATAGATCCTTTAGACGATTATAGGCAAACTATTTATACCGCATTTTATCCATACCTTCTTTAAAAGGTCGGATCGAACCTAATGGATTTCATTTTGTGATTCCTTTTTCAAGGTGAAAATTGTAACCTCGGGTCTGGCGTTGAATCTGATAGGAATACTGTGTCCCAGTCCTCGATTGATATATAATATTCTGTTTCCGCTTATTTTTTTTATTCCTTGATCATATTTCTTGTTTCGTACAGGTATGATCGGGGAGCCCCAAAATGGAATTCGTACCTGACCCGCGTGTGTATGTCCTGCCAGAATCCAGCCAGTGTAACCATTCCAGACATTGAGGTCTGCGGCATCTGGATTATGGCATAAGACCAAACTGGCTTGCGATTGGTTATACTCCTTCATAGCTTTGATAGGGTTAAAATTCGTTCCCCAAAGGTCATCTATGCCGAATATTCTTAACCCATGGATTGTTATACTTTCATTTCTCAATACGCTGATGTTATATCCTTTGAGTAGGCTCACGATTGAATCTGCTGCAGCACTGTCCCTAAAATTCGTTCCATAATCATGATTTCCTAGGATCGCCAATGTCTGAAGTTTGCCTTTTGGTGCAACTTGCATGACTTTATCAAGCTCAGCTAAGGGTATTTTATGATTAACGAGCCGTACAAAATCGCCGGTGTACACAATGATATCCGGTTTTAATGCTGCGATTTCTCGGAAGGTTCTTTTTATAAAATCTTTATCCACATAGTTTCCGATGTGGATGTCAGAAATCTGGACCAATGATTTTCCGTTCAATACCTCGGGTAAATGTTTTATAGGTAGATCGATCTGTTCATATTTTACCCAATGCGGCTCGATTTTCCAGCTATAAAAACCGATCAATGTACCCATAATAAGTAAGTATAGGGTGATATGCTTTAATTTTCGCTTGTTTTTCATCGCGCTAAATTAGCTTTCCATGTTGATTTATTGATTTGCATATTGAGGCTTTTCCAGGTTTCATCTCCAATTGTTACTGTTGAAATAATATTTTCGTTGATCCGGAAGCCTACGGTTTCATAGCACCGAATTGCATTGTAGTTCCAGTCATAAACGTTTAGATCAGCTATATCATAGTTTCCTTCGGTGAAAAGTAGTTTTAGCAGTGCATTTACGGTGCTTTTGCTATAGCCTTTATTTCGTTCGGAACTTTTTGCAATTAAAATGCGGCAGAGTCTTGGGATGTCTCGTTCGAAGTTTAATTCACAGTGACCAATAGTTTCTGTGGTTGTTGTATCTGTTATTTTAAAAGCGCGGCGCTTCGGGTCTTGTATATATTGTTCAAGTTGCTGATCGCTAAGTGGAAACGAAAAATAAGGTCCTGCAAATTGCAATAGTTCCTCTGCTGATCCAATCCAGGATTTAAAAAGGGGGAAATCTGATCTTTCGAATGGAAGGAGTGTTATCATGCTTATTGTCTATGTTGCTGTTTGGATAGAATACACTCAATTTATAAAATTCTAATGCTGAATCCTAAAGAAGTTACCGAATTTTACGAAATTCGTGTGAAAATTTTTAAGAGTATATTATGCCGCAGCTTATTTTAGATACAGTTATAGAGGCTCCTTTGCCTGTTGTTTTTGACCTGGCGCGTAGTATTGATTTGCATATGTATTCGACAAAGAAAACAAGGGAGAAAGCGATTGATGGAGTGACGACGGGTTTGATCGAAGCAGGACAAAGGGTTCGGTGGCACGCAAGACATCTCGGCATTACGCAAACATTGACCGTGCAGATAACGGCGATGGAAAAGCCTCATTTTTTTGAAGATCAAATGACCCAGGGGGTATTTCATTCCATGGATCACAAGCACATTTTCAAGCAACTTGAAAATGGAAAAGTAGTCATGCGTGATATATTTAATTTCAAGGCGCCGCTCGGAGTTTTGGGGAGATTTGCAGAATGGCTTTTTTTAACGCGCTATATGCGATGCTTTCTCGAGGAGCGCAATCAAGTGATCAAAGAAGTTGCGGAATCAGGAAAATATGGCTCGTATATTAACAAAAGTAGCTTTGTTGGAAAAAGAATAAAGGATTGATCGGCTCAGCTTAGGCGTCCTTAACAACCGTATGAATGTTCTTCGCTAGAAGGTTATAGATTTGTTCGTATCGTGTGTTTAGTGAGAAGGTCATCGATTCGCTGTTGGCTGGATTAAAATCCGATATTGACTGTGAGGTAGCATTGCGTCTTTGTGCTTTTTTCGACATTATCCGTAAAACCTTTTTATTAATGATTTCTTGCTAAAATAACCAAATCCGGTTTTTTCTTCCAAAGCTCTTCCTGTAAAAACTCAAAAGCTCCTTTTTGATTCATGGTAACCTGATGAATTTTGTTGAATTCATTGTAGAAATAGATACGATAGCTGTTAGGTCCCCGGTAATTTCTGATAATTTTTGTTTCAATACGATGGATTTGATGAATAGCGATCCGTTTATTTCCGATCAACGGAAAGAATAAAATCTCATTTTCACAAAAAAGATAAGGAGCGGCAACGGCAAAAAAGTGCATGAGTCGTCTATTGTACTCCTGGTAGACTGCTATATCATGATCGTTTAGTCGCTGTAGCGCATTGATGAATTTTTGATTTTTAATGTAAGCCATCCAGCACAATATACCGAACGCAAAACCTAAATAAATAAAAAGAACAGATAGGGTAGGGAGTGATTTATAGAAAAACGAGAGCTTATCTTCACTGGCTGACCATTTCGAAAAAAAGGCAAATAAGAAAAAACCGTAACAAAAAGCAAACATAACCAAGAAAATTCCAATAATGACATTACGGGCTTTCTTCATCTTTATCCGTTCTGCTTTTAAGAATGATCTCACTAAGGTGTCTTTATTCATGGTCTTTTTGAAAAATTTAAAGATAATAAAAGCGTTTGTTATGTTCTTTCCGAATTTGATTTTAACGGTCTAGGGTAGTTTTTTTATGATGTATAGCTTTATATAATCCATTTTACTTATTTATTTTAAAGGTTTTTATTCTCATTTTTTTTATGAATTTGCCACCCTTCAACTCCTGAAGTTTTTTACTGGGTCCATAAAGTTCTAGCGCAGATAAGATGTTGTCTGAGTCGTTTTGAGCCCCTCTGTGTTCTTCTTTTTTTGTAGAGGTGAATGTGGTGCTTTGCAGAAAGTTGTTATCTTAAATCGATTAAGAGGGGGGTAGAATTGGATAGCATGACTCAGAATGGTGATATAGAGTGTCCCGTTGATTGCAAGTCAAGTACTCCTCATGGGTACTTCGACAGCTGTGTTTTTAAGGTTTACCCATAGTTAGGCGGGAAAGCTGTTATTAGCCGTTTTAAGCGATTTTGTAAAGATTATATGCATTTGGGTGGTTATAGATAGATTTTGTCTTATATCGCATAAAAGGCTTGTTAAATCGCATGTTTGCTTGTGTTTATGAGATGGGGCGCAAGTGGAGCTTACGCTGGTCAATTGAACCTGCTCTGGCGCCCATTTGTTTCGAGGCCTTTTTTGTCTGCGGTTATCATTGACATATGTCTTGTCGCACATGTTATTTTCAGCCTGCATAAATCAAGCGCGAAGATACAACGATATTTACCTGTTTGACTTTTGCGTAAACCGGGGCTGTATGGTTCTTCACATTGTGGCTGTACTTGAGTAAGAAAAAGGTGTGGATAAAATTTTATCCACACCTTTTTTTATTTAAAATAGCCCGTTAATGGTGTTATTTAATGCTATTTTTTTCGTTTATATAAATTACATAATTTATTGTTAATTAGAGTTTAAATTGTTATTATTTTTAATAATATGATTCTTCCAGTAAAAATACGAAAAGATGGTGTTGTAGTCAGAGAATAATCCTCATTTTTTGTGTTTAACCCAAAGGAAAGCTATGCAAAGAGGGCAATTATTGCCCAGTGATCGGTCAGATAGATGCCTGATTGCTGCGCTCAATAGGACTGTTTAATTAGGAAATGAGCATTATTTACAACAGGTTATATCGAGGCGGTCGAGCCTCTGCCAGATCGGTTTTCCTATAAGCGTAGTTTCACCCTAAAAGGTCGAATTTAGGGCGATTTTAGGTCTTCTGTGGAAACGAATGCTAAGATGTCTAAAATTCTTTTTTTACACTTTTATTTTTTTTTTATAAACCTATTTTTCAGGTGTTTATTGTGTGTTATATGGATTTAATATTTATATATTGAAAAATGGAATTTATGCGCACTTCTTTAATTTTTGTAAAGGGGCACAGCTGGAAAATAGGAGGAAGAAGCGGAAGATTTGGCCTATTAATCTGAGGAATTTGTCCTGGTTTTATCGGGTTCGATATGGCTTTTCGTTAATAGGATTTTTCCCTTGATAAGATCATCATTGAATTGGCCGACTGTTGTTTTTTGAAGCATTTCTGAAAGGTTATTGCGTATGCTTTTGAACTCATGATGCAAGGGACAGGGATATTGTTCGGAGCAGAATTCAAGCCCCATGCCGCAGCCGACAAATAGACTTTCACCGTCGATCGCTTTAACGACCTCGGATAGTGGTGTGGACATATCTCCGCTGTCGAGGTAAAACCCCCCGCCAGGTCCCTTCATGGATCGAATGATACCTGCCCGGCTTAGATTCTGTAGTATCTTGCCTAGAAAAGCCTCTGGAGAATGGATACTCTCTGCTATTTCTTTTATGCTCACGCGTTTATTTTCTTGGGAGCTTTGTGCAATAAAAAAAACTGCCCTTAGTCCATATTCACATGTTTTAGAAAAAATACCCATAATCTCTTTTTTGCTTTTTGCAAATGTACAAAATCAAAAATAGCCATCCGCAACGATTAAAAATTAGGGATGACTATTTCATGAAATAGGGCAGTGCAATTAATTTAGTTGCAAAGATGCCGGACCAAATTCTTCAAAATGAATGTTCTCAGCGTTGATGCCCTGATGGGTTAAATATTGGAAGTGCTTTTTGATAAATCCTGCAGGGCCACACAGGTAATAGTTTGCCTCCTGTGGAAGATAAGAAGCATCTATTTTAGCGAGATCAACCCAACCCTCAAGAGCGTCAGTGTCCATACCCTGCGCTTCGTCATAGAAAGAAAAGCTAGTCATGTTTTGATGTTGGCTCTCCAATGTTTTTACTCTTTCTTTAAACGCATGTAGATCAGGGTTGCGGCAACCATGGATCCAAGTGATCGGTTTGTCTTCTTTCTTGTCCGCTAGATGCTCTAACATGGCCATCAATGGGGTCTGACCAACGCCGCCACTGATAAATACATGTGGTTTGTCACTTTCGACCAATTGAAAGGAGCCTGTTGGTGCTGTGAGTTCCAGTTGTTTTCCAACCTCAACGTATTGATGTATATAATTACTCACCATACCCTCAGGTTTTCCTTCCGCGGCTTCTCTTTTTACCGAAATCCGGAGGTATTCGCCGTTACTCGCATCGGAAAGACTATATTGTCTGGGTTGATAAAGGTGTAATTCGGGAAGAAATACACGTACACTTACATACTGGCCTGCCTCGTGTTTTGGAAGTCTTCCTTGATCTGTTGGCTTGAGATAAATAGACTGAATCTCATCGGTCTCGGCTACCACTTTTATAATGGTGAATGGCTTCCAGCCCGTCCATCCGCCGTCGCTCTGGATCATCTGATTATACATATCCTTTTCGACTCCGACCATCAGATCTGCTAGCTGAAAATAGGCAACTTCCCAGGCTTCAATCAGTTCTTCTGTGGCAGCAGCCCCCAATACTTCCTGAATGGACGCCAATAAATGCTTCCCAACAATCTGATAATGCTCCGGACGAATATTGAGGCTACTGTGTTTTTGTCCGATATGTTTCACTGCCGAAAGAAGGACTGCTGGATTCTCAATATGCTCCGCATAGGCTAATACTGCTGTAGCCAAAGCCGTTTGTTGTCGCGCATTTTGTTGGTTTCCCATATTGAAGACATGTTTAAGCTCCGGATTGTGGTCAAACATACGTTTATAAAAATAACTGGTCAGCGCTACACCATGTTCGTTTAAAACCGGTACAGTACCTTTGATTAACTCTTTTTGTGCTTCAGTAATCATAATAAAATATTTAAATACCTTTTTATCTTTTATTTGATCAGAATAAAAAATGAAAAAATCCACTCGCTGTGAGGAATCTTATAACCTTGATAGGGTTCATTTGCAAATGACTATCGTTTACAAAAATAGAGAATTATAATAAAAGACAAAAATATCTTTTATTATTTTTTACTGCTTGTACGGACAATCATCCGGTCGATTTTAACGACAGTCTTGTTCACAGTGGACTACTCCCAGGTTTTAAGGTTTTTAGGATAAAATGTCCATTCAGGGGTTTTTATAATATCTTGGTCAATATCGTACCAAGGACTAAGCTTGCTGTTGTTCCAATTGTTTAAAATTTGTATTTCTTGGGCTGGCATGTAGCTTTGTGCGAGTAGTACAATTGTTTTTCCAGTGCTGTCCTTGGCCAGATCAACTACAATGATTGCATGGCCAATAGGAGATCCTTTTTGGATAAAAGTATCTCCAATCTTAACTTCTTGAGTCGTTTTTACACGGGGCAGCTCATCATGTAGTGAAGCCGTATTTGCATAGGCAAAAATATATTCCAAATATTTCCAATAGGTTGGGTAGGCGTAATCTCCTTTTGCGTAGTTTGTAAATGTACGGGGTTTACCGTCTGAAAGGAAGTTGAATTTGATATCCTTGTACCGCTTTTGTTGGTATAAGTAATCTGCCCTGAGCCGCATGACAGCATCCGCGCATTGGTGTAAATCGCGCTTTCCGATGTCCAGCTTTACAACACTGTTGTAGATGTTATTTCTAGGTTTAATTTTTCCATTGTAATAATGTACCTCCCTGTCGATGGGGTACAATGGAAGATTTTCAAGGAAATTTCCAAATTCTTCAGTCCGGTAGTTTGCTCTTTTAAAGCCTTCCGGCAATAAAATGCGTGATTTGACCGTCATCCCAGTGGGGTTAATAAACTGGCTTCCGTCCGTTCGCGCTAGATCCGCAGCGACCGAGTCGAGCACTTGGGCTTTTGGTGCAGCCACATTCGGTTGTCCACAGCCAATGAAAACCTGACACGAGAGGAGTGGAATGAGTACATATATGGATCTCATATAAAATTTTCTGAGCTAGTGTATTGCGTTTATCGAATATACTTAAATCTAGATATAATTCGAAACATAAATCATTTGAGAAAATTAAGAAATTTTTAAGCTACTCATCCGCTTTTTGGATCATTTTCTGATGTAGCTTAGCCGAAGTTAAAAAGAATACGATTATGTCAGGAAAACAGATTTTTCAGACGTCAAGCAAAAAGCGCTGGTACGCTTTTTCATGGATGAGCAGCGCATTGGTGATAGGTTTGATCATTGGTGTGATATGTGTGGTTTATACATTGGGAAAGATTCAGATTCCTCCTTTTCCAACAATTAATACCAACACAGCATTGACCGAAAAGTCCACCGCCAGATTAAAAAAATCCAAACAATTCAAGGAGTTTACCATTGTAAAATCCGAATTGGAGAAGATTAAACGTGACCGTGAGCTGAAGCATTTGAAACATATTGGTACCAAAGACAGGATCAATATGGGCTTTTATGTCAGTTCGTGGTCTAATGAAGTTCGTGAACAGTCTTTATCTGATTTACGCCGAAATATAGGTCATTTGGATATGGTCGCCATGGAGTCCTTTTTTACGGTACCTAATCAAGATACCGTGGTCGATAAAGCGGATACTGCTGCGCTTAAGGTGATCCATCAATATAAGCGTAAAGCAATTGCGCAGATTTCCAATTTCAGTGGTAACGATTTTGATGGGCAGACTGTAAAGGCTATTTTGCTTAATCCGGATAAACAACAACGTTTTATAGACGACATCCTTCTTAAAGTGAAGCGTAATGGTTTTGCAGGCATAAATATCGACTTTGAGAATTTACAGTTGGATGACCACCAGCCATTAAACGATTTTATGGCGCATATCTATACCGTATTTCATACAGAGGGCCTGCTTGTCACGCAAGATATCTCGCCTGAAAATGATGATTACGATCCCATTTCCTTACAAAAATACAACGATTATATTATTTTGATGGCTTATGATCAGCATTCCATTGAAAGTAATGCTGGGGCCATTTCACATCAGGCATGGGTTGAAAAGAACCTGGATGAACTTTGCAATAAGATCGATGCAGACAAAGTGATTTTGGCTTTGGCATGTTATGGATATGACTGGCCGAAAGATCGGGTGGGCAAAACGTTGACGTATGATAACGCCGTTATCTTGGCGCATAATTACAATGCTAAGATTACTTTTGATCCCCAATCTTCCAATCTCAACTTCAGCTATACAGATGGTGCGGGGATGCGCCATGATGTCTATTTTACCGATGCCGCAACTTATTTCAATCTCATCCGCAAAGCCGATGACTGGGGCCTTGCAGGCATTGCTCTTTGGCGTTTGGGAAGTGAAGACGCTCGTTTATGGTCGTTTATTTCCAGATCATTGAATCAAGAAAATTTGAAAAAAGAGCCTTTTGACTTTCGGAAAATAAGTCAGATCAATGTAGGAGGGATTCAATATATTGGCGATGGGGAAATTTTGGATTTGGTCAATAGCCCGGCTCCTGGGGAAGTTAAATTTACTTACGATCCATCGACGCTAATGATTCAGGACCAAGTATATGTAAAAACACCGAGTAATTACGTTATTAAGCGCTTTGGAGAAAGAGACAAGACGGTGGTGCTCACATTCGATGATGGGCCTGATCCGACATATACGCCACAAGTATTGGACATCTTAAAAAAAGAACGTGTTCCGGGAGCTTTCTTTCTTGTGGGTGTGATGGCTGAGAAAAATATGGATCTGGTCCGTCGCGAATACCAGGAGGGACATGAAATCGGTAACCATACTTTTTTTCACCCCGATATGTCCACAATAGGGCCAAATCGTGTTAAGTTCGAGTTGAACGCCACCCGAAAGATCATTGAATGTATAACCGGTCATAGTACAATTCTTTTCAGAGCTCCTTTTAATGCGGATGCCGAACCACAGACAGTGGCCGAAATTCTGCCCGTGGCCCAGAGCCGTAAAGAGAACTATATCAATATTGGCGAATACATCGATCCCATCGATTGGTTACCTGGCCGTACAGCAGATGAAGTCTATAAGGAAGTGATCAAACAACGCGATAACGGGAATATTATCCTATTACATGATGCTGGAGGAAATCGAGAAGCGACCATAGCCGCCTTGCCACGTATTATTCATTATTTTAAATCTCATGGATATAAATTTGCAACGATTGGTGATTTAATGGGCAAAAAACGAGATGAATTGATGCCACCTGTTGAAAATGCTTCCGATTCGGGATTTAGTGGATCTTCCAACCGCTTGTTCTTAGGAACATTGTTTTATGGTAACATCTTCTTGAATCTGGTTTTTTCCATTGCCATTGTATTGGCAATTTTTAGAACAGCAATGATTGCTTATTTGGCAATCCGGCAAAAACAAAAAAGTAAAAAAGAGCAATCTCAATTGGTTTTGGATCCTCGGGAGAAGGTAAGTGTGATCATTCCTGCCTATAATGAGGAAATAACCGTGTTGGCAACTATAAAAAGCCTGTTGAATTTGGATTATCCCAATTATGAGTTGATTTTTGTTGATGATGGATCGAAAGATAAAACTTTTGAGATGGTCAGTAAGGTGTATGGCGATCATCCTAAAGTAAGGTTATTTACAAAACCAAATGGAGGGAAAGCATCTGCGCTTAACTATGGTATCGAGCAATCCGATGCTCAGTTTGTGCTCTGTATCGATGCCGATACTCAACTGAAGACAGATGCGTTAAAGCAGTTGATGAAATATTTTAACAAATCTCAAGTCGCTGCTGTCGCAGGAAGTGTTAAAGTAGGAAATGTCCATAATATATTGACACATTGGCAATCGATCGAGTATATTACTTCACAGAATATGGATAGGAGAGCTTTCGATTTGCTCAACATGATATCGGTCGTACCAGGGGCAATTGGCGCCTTTCGTAGATCTGTTATTTTGGAAGTGGGTGGATTTACAACGGATACATTAGCGGAAGATTGTGATCTAACCATGCGTATATTAAGAGCGGGTTATACCGTGCGAAATTCATCTGAAGCAATCGCTTATACGGAAGCACCAGATACGGTAAAAATGCTCTTCAAGCAGCGTTTCCGTTGGAGCTTTGGTGTGTTGCAGAGTTTTTGGAAAAATAAACAGACCCTGTTGAATCCCAAATATGGCTATTTTGGTATGGTCGGAATGCCTAATATTCTGATTTTTCAGATTATACTTCCTTTATTTGCGCCCTTGGCCGATATTTTTATGTTATTCTCTCTGGTGAGCGGTCTTTTCTCCCTAAGCGAGGTAAATGGTATCAGCTGGACAGGAATTGCAGGATTATTTTCACTGCATAACGGTTTTGGTCAAGTGATGTTTTATTACTTCCTTTTTGTATTCGTGGATATGTTCTTTGCAGGTATTGCCTTTAAAATGGAAGGCGAGAAGCTTAGCAATTTAATTTATTTGTTTCCGCAGCGTTTTTTCTGGCGTCAACTGATGTATTTCGTTTTATTTAAGTCTGTCAGAAAAGCGATTAAAGGTGAATTAAATACTTGGGGTACCTTGAAACGGACAGGCGGGGTGAAAGAGGTAACAACAAATGCATAGAAATTGTGACTTACACGAGTTAGGCGGTAGGATCCTTCTTGTAATCCTACTTTAGGATTGCTATCGCCTACCAAAAAGTATAAAGAGATTTTTAATTGAGCTTGAGAATAGGTACTTTCAATAAAAATAGAAACGACATGAAGATACTTTCCGCTCAGCAGATAAACGGGATTGATAGTGAAACCTTAAAGGATCAGAAAATTAGTAGTCTTGACCTGATGGAACGAGCTGCAACAGTTGTTTTTGAGGAAATTAAAAAGCTTCATTCACGATTGGAGCAAAGTACCTTTTATATTTTTTGTGGTAAGGGAAACAACGGCGGCGATGGTTTGGTGCTGGCGCGTCTGTTGGATCAACAACAGGCCCAAGTCAAGGTTTATTTAGTGGATGTTAAGGATTACTCCGTAGATAATCTTACCAATCAAAAGCGTTTACCCAATCATATGATTCAAAAAATTGCAGCGGAAGACCAGATTGATATTCCTTCCGATGCAATCGTACTGGATTGCTTGTTTGGATATGGATTAAAGCGCGCACTGACAGCTGACTGGAATGGTATTATTTCCAGTATAAATGGATGTGGTGCAACAATCTATTCGATCGATATGCCTTCTGGGCTGCTGGCTGATGAAAAGACAGCTACAGATGTTCCCATTGTAAAGGCAGATATGGTATATACCTTTCAGTTTCCCAAGATAGCCTTGCTAATACCCGAAAACCAATGGTATGTAAAAGACTTCAAGGTATTGGATATCGGTCTTAGCCAACGTGCAATTGAATTGGCAGAAACCAATCTGTTTTATGTCGACGAGTCCTTCCTTAGGTCCTTTTATCGACAACGAAGGAGATTTGATCATAAGGGAACATTTGGTCATACCCTGATTATTGGCGGAAGTAAAGGTAAAATGGGGGCTGTTCAGCTTGCGCTAAAAGCGGCTCTTCGAGCGGGTTGCGGTTTAGCTTCAGCTTATGTACCTAACTGCGGTAATACCATTTTACAGACTGCCGTGCCCGAAGCGATGGTGATGACTGATCTCCAACAAGATTTCATTAGTCAATTCCCCTTATTGACAGGTTATCAGTCAGTGGGTATCGGAATCGGGATGGGAACAGCATCCCATACAATTGATGCGCTAAAGGTATTTATAACTCAGGTTAATGATACCCCTTTGGTATTAGATGCTGATGCTTTAAATATTCTTGCCCGCGAACCAGATCTTTGGGCCTCTGTTCCAGCGCACAGTATATTAACACCCCATCCCAAAGAACTTAGCCGGATATTGGGTGCTTGGCAAGATGATTTCGAAAAGATTGAGAAAGTGAAAGCTTTTGCGCGTAAACATCAGTTGTACCTGTTAATAAAAGGGGCAAATAGTGCAATGGTTATGCCTGATGGGCTCGTTTACTTCAATAGTACAGGCAACGTGGGCATGGCAACAGGAGGCAGTGGCGATATACTGACAGGGATTATTACCTCCTTGCTTGGACAGGGCTATTCTTCTAAAGAAGCTTTAATTATGGGGGTATATATCCATGGGCGCGCGGCAGATATTGCAGTTAAGACGATTGGTGCCTATTCCTTATTACCTTCGGATACCATTAATCATCTTTCCGACGCATTTATCTCATTAGAAAAAGGATTATGATAGATTGGTACATTGAACAAGTTTTTGCCGCCCGGACCTGGAAACTTCGAAAAGAGGTTTTCGCTCTGGAAGGTAAGTTGGCCGAGGTGATGTTGGAGGGCGATTTTGAAGCGACGCATTTTGCCGCCTACGACGGAAACGAAGTAGTAGGCGTGCTGAGCCTGATTAGTTCAGGTGATACTTATACAATCCATTTCCTCGCTGTTGCTCCACATGTAAGACTGAAAGGTGTAGGCACAGCATTATTGAAACATGCGTGACTATTTATCGATACGTTCGGTGGTAAAATGCTCCAAGCCGAAGCGCCCTCTGCACAGCAACATTTTTGGGAAAGTAATGGTTTTGTTCCTTTAAAACAAAAGGAGGAGCTCATGATCACGTATTCATTACCGCCAACCAATGATCTCATGCCCGACAATGAGCCATGAGGCAGGTTATGGCTGCACACCGGTGCTGCTCCTTGTGATCCTTACGGATTTTCAGCATAGGTGATCCGATCCGCTTCGGTAATGTTACGTATAACCCGGCACGGATTACCTGCAGCTACGACGTCTGCTGGAATATCTTTTGTGACGACTGATCCAGAACCAATGACCGAATTTTTTCCGATTCGCACGCCGGGATTGACGACAACCTGTCCACCGATCCATACATTATCTTCGATTACGATAGGCAACGCAAACTCCCAACCTTGATTTCTTGCTTCAAAATGGAGGGGATGGCCGGCTGTGAAGAGGCTTACATTAGGACCAAATAATACATTATCACCTATGGTAACTGGTGCACCGTCTAATATTGTACAATTATAATTGCTGTAAAAGTTCTCACCAATAGCAATATTGTAACCATAATCGCAACGAAAAGGAGGTTCGAGAAAGAATCGAGTTCCCGTCGATTTAAAAAGTTTTTGAATAATCTGCTTTCTGAATTTCAGGTGTTTAGGCTCCGAATCGTTAAACCGTTTAAGTTCTTCTTTTGCGTATTGTCTTTCCTTAAATAATTGCCCCTCCGAATCGATATAGGGAAGGCCGGCAATCATTTTTTCCTTTGCTGATTTCATTCAATGCCCATTTTTCCGCAACAAACTTAGATAAATTGATTTTTAAATGCAATAGCAATCTACGCCTCGTGAATCTGGGTTATTGAGTTTTCTTTTTTTGCATAATCAATGGCCCTTGTTTTCAACTAAGCATAACCAATGGATACCCTGTTTCCATCAAATGGGCTGCGTTGCAGCGCCAAGTTTTGTAACAGGAGCTTATCTACACAAGGTGGTTTAGCACCTTCTTCCGATTTAATTCATTGCAGTTGTGACAAACAATTTTCCTTCGAAAAGCATTTAGATAATGGACACACGTATGCTACTGCCTTCGTCGTAGCTGTATTCAAAATTATTATTTCAATGAAGATCGCTTATATAAGTACTTACTTGCCCAAAGAATGTGGCATCGCCACTTTTACATCGGATTTGTTGCATGCTGTTGCGTTGCATAATCAGGAATTAACACAGCACGTTTTTGCTGTCGCTGACCGGGACTATGATTATCCCAGTGAAGTTGTCTTTAAAATAGACCAGTATGATCAATTGTCCTATATTGAAGCAGCCAACTATATTAATGAACATGGCTATGACTGTGTGATATTGGAGCACGAATATGGCATCTTCGGTGGTAATAGTGGAATATATATCTTATCGTTGGTTAACGCATTGCATATTCCATTGTTAGTTAATTTTCATACCATTCTTGAGAAGCCGAATGTTGATGAAAAGGCTATTCTCATTGAAATTGTAAAAAGGGCTTCGATTGTAATCGTCATGAGTAATTATGCGGTTACTTTACTCAAATCCATTTATAGGGTCAATACCACGAAAGTTAGACTGATACACCATGGTGTGCCCGAGTTTACCTTGGAACATGAACTTGCAAAGCTTAAAAAAGGTCTTTCTGGCAAGAAAGTGTTATTGACATTTGGTTTCCTGGGACGCAACAAGGGCATCGAAATGGTGATTGAATCCTTGCCTGAAGTCGTTAAAGATGAACCAGATCTGTTGTACCTGGTCGTTGGCAAAACACACCCTAATGTGTTGGCGCATTCGGGAGAGGAGTATCGGGAGTATCTAGGCAGTCTCGTGGAAGCTTATCAGTTGCAGGAGCACGTCCAATTTGTTAATTCCTTTGTGAGCCAGGCCGATCTGGTAGAGTATCTTTGTGCCTGTGACGTTTATGTCACCCCTTATGTTAATGAGGCGCAGATTACGAGTGGAACGTTATCTTACGCCATTGGTGCCGGAGCTGCGGTGGTCTCTACGCCTTACTGGCACGCCAAGGAACTGCTGGCTGATGGAAGGGGGGTATTGGTCGAATTTAAAAATTCAGCCAAGATGGCTGAAGCGCTTAAAAACTTGTTTTCAAATTTGGATTATCGTACCACCTTGCGGGACAATGCCAGTGCATTTGGAAAGGAGCTCACCTGGAAAAATATTGGCCTCCGGTATACACGGATTTTAAATAAAATCATACCTACCTACGACGGCCTTAAAGAAAACGCAGGATTTAGTAAAGATGAGATGCCTAAATTCAGCTGGAAGCATATCGATAGGTTGACCAATCAGGTGGGTATCTTACAGCACGCAACTTATTCTTTGCCCAATTATAAAGAAGGCTACTGTCTCGACGATAATGCGAGGGCACTTTTACTTGCTTTATTAGCCCAGGATAATTTTGCTGATAAGAAGTTAGACCGCCGTATTTCCACCTACCTGAGTTATATTTATTATCATCAGCGCGAAGACGGTCTTTTTCATAATTTTATGGATTTCCAGCATAATTTCTTGGATGAAGTCGGTTCGGAGGATTCCTTTGGACGAACGATATGGGCCCTGGGGGTGCTTCTTCGTAAAACTAAATTAACCAGTTATTATCAATTGGGACACGAGTTATTTTTTAGAGCTGTGCCGAATTTCGGTCAGTTGCGCTCCAACCGGGCGATAGCGTATACTGTGCTGGGAATTGCCGAATATTTGCATCATCAATCCAATGACGAGGTCATGATAGAGCTGATGCGGACGCTTATCGGCAAACTTGTGCGGGAATACGAAGCGAGTTCAGATGAACACTGGCAATGGTTTGAATCCGTATTGGCGTATGATAATGCAATATTACCTTATGCGTTTTTGACTGCATATCCTTTTTTAAATGATGAGACAATAAAACAATTGGGGCTAACGACATTAAAGTTTCTCGAAAGCATTACGATCCAAAATGGTGCGCTTTCGTTGGTTGGAAACCAGGAATGGGCCAAGCAGGGCAAGCATGTCAGCAAGTTTGGTCAGCAGCCGCTCGATGTTACAGCCATGGTATTTATGTATCGCGAAGCTTTTCGACTGACGAATAAAAAGGTTTATTTTACCCGAATGATAGCCTCATTCCGCTGGTTCTTGGGCGAGAATGATCTTAGACTCGGACTCTACGATGAGGAAACCAAAGGTTGCTGTGATGGACTGGAGGCTTATGGCATCAATAGAAACCAAGGGGCTGAAAGCACCCTCTGTTTCTATTTGGCCTATATTGTGGTTTCTCGTGCATTTAATGATAGCGATCAGGATTCAAGATAGCCAGCAATAAGTCTTCAAGCTTGATGGTGGCATAAGTCGACTCATAATCAGACATTGCATACGGTAAAATGAGGTGTTCATTGTGGACCAGAGCACCGCAGGAATAAATGACGTTTGGTACATAGCCTTCCCGTTCTTCATCGTTTGGGGTCATCAATGGGCTATGTAGTCGTCCAATTTCAACATGGGGGTTGTCAAGGTCCAGAAGGGAGGCCCCCAAAACATACTCGCGCATCGGGCCCACGGCATGGGTCAGGATCAGCCAGCCATATTGAGTTTCAATCGGTGAGCCACAATTGCCGATCTGGACAAATTCGTAGGGATATTCAGGCTCTTGAATGCGGATTGCCGTTTCCTGCCATATGTTGATATTGTTGGAGTAAGCAATATAATTGTTTTCACCGTCAATGCGACAGAGCATGGCGTAGCGGCCATTTATTTTTCTTGGAAATAGTGCCGCACCTTTATTGGCAATTTCACCATAGATGGGTTTCACCTTAAAATGATAAAAATCTTTTGTGGTGAGCAGTTTAGGAAGGATACTAAATCCGTCGTAGGCTGTGTAGGTAGCATAATAGATGCTCTCATTCTTCTCAGTTTTGAACTGGACAAAACGGGCGTCTTCTATCCCTCTTTTTTCTGTGTCGGCGAGCGGAAATATCACGCGTTCCGAAATGGAAGTGTCCAATGAAAAAGTCATTTCATAATGCGAGGAAGCGAGCCAGAGCGCCTGTCGTAAAAATGTCACATTTTCAAGATTTTCTTCACTCTCCCGCCGCACTTCATCGATGTACCGCTTAAGTTCCTCATACGTAAATGTCTCCGTTAGCTTTTCCTCGAGTTTGGACTTAACTTCCGTTGGTTCCGCATGTAGCTCATTCATCTTCTTTAAGAAGGACTCCTTGTGATACCGGTGGTTTTTAACTTGCATGGGTTTATCCAATAGATTACCGATATAGTCGATATGGATATTATTGTCGACATCCAAGGTGCCCGAGCGAAAAACGATCGAAGAGACATGACCTTCTCCGGTGGCCCTGAAGCTTAAAATAACCCGTTTTTCACCTTTGAATAATTCGGTCTGATCCGGATGTTCGATAATGGAGGGATTAAATAACGCTGCCGATTCAATGGAATATTCCATGGTAAAGTAAGAGCCGATCAGCAACTTGTCGATATGACTTAGCTTCTCCTTTGAAAATGGAATCTTCTCCAAAAGGTGGCTTACCCGGTCAAAATTCCGTTCAAAGATATGGGCAATGCTGCGATGTCTTTTCGTATAGCTTCGTAAAACCTGTCCAAAGACTTCTTTCCGTTCCGACTCGTTAAGGGATAAAATGCGCCTGATAATTTTTATTGTACGGTCATCGCCAAGGAAAAAAAAACGTGCGAGAACTCTTTTCTTATCCGGTTTAAAGTAAATATCCTTTCGTTCAACTTGTACTGGTTTATGCATAATTTTATGTTCATGTTTACACATTTATTAGAACGATCAGCGATTGTCTTTTGTTTTATTCCCCGGCAATAATCAACGGATATCTGATAAAAATCGAGTAACTTTGGCCAAGGAAAAATTATAGATATGATTGATAATAGTTTAGATCAGTTAGAACCAAAAGCAATTTGGAAAAATTTCGCAGCATTGAATGCGGTCCCCAGAGCTTCAAAAAAAGAAGAGCGCGTGATTGCCTTTATGGTAGACTTTGGTAAATCCTTGGGTTTAGAAACAAGCGTTGATGAGATTGGTAACGTGCTCATTAAAAAATCCGCTACTCCGGGAATGAAGGATCGCAAAACGATTGTTTTGCAGTCGCATTTAGATATGGTGCACCAAAAAAATAACGATACTGTTTTTGACTTCGATAATGAAGGTATTAAGATGTACGTTGATGGCGATTGGGTAAAAGCAGAAGGTACCACTTTAGGGGCAGATAATGGTCTTGGCGTTGCGACAATCATGTCGATTCTGGAATCATCCAGTATTGTACACCCTGCTATTGAAGCTTTGTTTACCATTGATGAAGAAACAGGTATGACAGGAGCTTTAGGTTTAAAAGGCGGTGTACTTTCGGGCGAAATCTTGCTCAATTTGGATACAGAGAATGATACTGAAATTGATATTGGCTGTGCCGGCGGGATTGATGTGACGGCAACGCAGTCCTATAGCGCAGAACCTTGTCCTTTTGATATGCTATCGTTTGAAATTACCGTAAAAGGACTACATGGGGGGCACTCTGGAATGGATATTCATAAAGGTTTTGCCAATGCCAATAAGGTGATGAATCGCCTGCTCTATAGAGGCTATGAACATTTTGGATTGCGTATTGCGTCGTTATTGGGTGGAAGCCTCCGCAACGCCATCCCGAGAGAAAGCGTTGCCAAAGTGGTGGTGGTTAAGGATAAAGCAACTGACTTTGTTCAGCAGCTAACACAATTGGCTCAGGATATTAAATCGGAATTTGCAACGACAGAACCAGCTATGGAAATTGTGGTGAAGCAAACTGATGCTGCTTATGCTACAGTCGTTCCCGTAAAGGTGCAGGAAAACTTGATCAACAGCGTTTATGCGGCCTTAAATGGTGTATATCGTTTGAGTGCCGATTTTGAAGACTTGGTAGAAACCTCCAATAATATTGCCAAAGTAGAAGTAGGCGGGGAAAAGGTTTCCATCAAATGTCTAACCAGATCTTCTGTTGAAACTTCTAAATTTGATTTAGCCCAATCGTTACAGGCAGCATTTGAACTGGGCGGTTTTAAGGTAGATTTTTCGGGCAATTATCCCGGATGGGCTCCTAATCCGAATTCTGAAATTTTAGAAGTCCTCAAATCCATTTATACGAGACAACATGGCGAAGTTCCGGAAGTCGTGGCGTGCCATGCCGGATTGGAATGCGGTATCTTGGGGACAAACTATCCTGAAATGGATATGATTTCTTTTGGACCAACAATCTTAGGGGCGCACTCGCCGGCAGAGCGTGTCTCCATTTCTTCGGTGCAGAAATTTTGGAGTTTTGTGCTTGATATTCTCAAAGAGATCCCCAAAAAATAAGTCGCAACAGCAGACGGTTGCATTATTTCTGAACGACAGGCCATGAAATCAAAGTCATCGGCGAGTAAACAAAAACGGGTATGGCTTGAGCTATACCCGTTTTTGTTTGTATCATTTTTTCATTTTTCTTGCAAAAAATGAAAAATATCCTTACTTTCAGGAAGAAAAAATGATTTAATAGACCAAATTTTATACAAGCTCTCAAATTGAGGGAAAACCTAATCGTGATATAATGACCATAATCCTCATTGTAATCAGCATTTGTTTGCTTATCCTTTGCATAACTTATTTTAAGATCAATGCCTTTCTCGCATTTTTGGTTGTTTCCTTGCTAAGTGGACTTTGTTTGGGAATTCCACCGGCACAGTTGGTAGGCACCGTTGAAAAAGGTGTTGCCGGCGTTATGGGGAGCCTAACGTTGATCATTGTTTTGGGCGCAATGTTGGGGAAAATTGTAGCTGAAAGTGGGGCCGCTGAGATTATTGCTGAGCAAATGGTCCGCTTAATGGGAGAGCGATACCTTCAGTGGGGGCTTATGTTGACGGGTTTTATCGTTGGGATACCGCTATTTTATGGAATCGGATTTGTCTTATTAGTCCCCTTGATATTTTCGATTTCCTACCGGTATAAGTTGCCGGCAGTATATATTGGATTGCCGATGTTGGCAGCCCTGTCTGTAACGCATGGCTTTATTCCGCCGCATCCTTCTCCCGTTGCTCTCGTTGCCCTGTTTCATGCCGATATGGGATTGACACTTATTTATGGTCTTTTGATGGCTATACCTGCTATTATTTTAGGTGGCCCTATTTTTGGAAGATGCCTGAAAAACATACGGGCGAGTCAAGAATCAATTTTTCGGGAGCAAGATCGCTCGGAATCAGCGCAGTATCTGCGCCCGACAGTTGGGGTAAGTTTGGCTGTAGCCCTGCTACCGGTATTGCTCATTGTACTATTTACACTGCTTCCTTATTGCTACCATACAAGTAATATAGCGCTGCAGAAGGGCGTGAAGTTTGTCGGCAACCCCACTGTTGTTATGGTTATCTCGCTCAGTGCAGCAACCTATTTCTTAGGATTGAAATTGGGCCGATCGATGGCCAATGTGATGACAATTTATGAGTCTGCTGTGAAAGATATTGCCATGATACTGTTGATTATTGCTGGTTCGGGAATCTTTAAACAAGTGATGGAAGACAGTGGAGTCAGTCTCCTTTTGACCAACACCTTACAGCAGCTCTCCATTTCACCTTTACTGTTGGCCTGGTTAATTACAGCTGTTATCAGAGGTTGTGTCGGCTCGGCCACAGTCGCCGCGTTGACAGCCGCTGGCGTGCTGCTCCCTATTGTTACAGGGGGAGAAGCGGATCCCAATCTCATGGTACTGGCGATAGGGGCCGGAAGTCTGATGTTCTCCCATGTCAATGATGCCGGATTTTGGCTGTTTAAAGAGTACTTTGGCCTTAGCGTAAAGGATACGTTATTCTCCTGGTCGATCATGGAGGCTATTGTTTCCATTGTTGGGCTGCTTGCTGTTTTACTATTGCAATTAATTTTATATTAGCTATTATTTTAAACTTTAAAATCGTTAAAGATGTACAACGCAGATGAACAATTCGAAAAATTAGGTTTGACATTACCGCCAGCGCCGGCACCAAAAGGTGTTTATAAACCATACGTCATTGATGGTAAGTACCTGTATCTTTCCGGTCATGGTCCTGTACAAGATGATGCCACATTGATTATAGGTCGAATTGGAAGTGATATCAGCCCCGAAGAAGGTAAACTTGCCGCGCGTCAAGTCGGTTTGACCATGCTGTCGACCATTAAAACCAACTTGGGTTCCTTGAACAAAATCAAACGTGTAATCAAAGTATTGGGTATGGTCAACTGTACCTCGGATTTTCTTTATCACCCCGGTGTGATTAACGGTTGTAGTGAACTATTTGCTGCAGTTTGGGGAGAAGAGAATGGTATTGGAACACGTAGCGCAGTAGGATTCGGTTCTTTGCCCGATAATATTCCAGTGGAAATCGAAGCATTATTTGAGTTATATTAAACCGAATAGTATGGAAACTTGGTGTCACATACAAAATGTCGATCAAGTCGATTCGCCGGCCTTGCTGGTCTACCCTGATCGCATTGTCAAGAACATAGACCGCGCTTTACACATTGTGCATGGGCGGGCGGACCGATTGCGGCCGCATATCAAAACGAACAAGTGCCGTGAAGTATGCCAGCTGATGATGGATAGGGGGATTACAAAGTTTAAGTGTGCAACCATTGCAGAAGCAGAACTATTGGGGGTTATCGGTGCAAAAGATGTTTTGCTGGCGTACCAGCCCGTAGGGCCAAAGATAGATCGTTTCTTGAATCTGGTGAGCGCCTTTCCCCAAACACATTTTGCCTGTCTTGTGGATCATGTTGATGCAGCAGAGGAAATTTCAGCGCGGAGTCTGTCGAAAGGTTTGCGAAGCGCTGTTTATCTGGATGTTAATATTGGGATGGGACGTACAGGGATAGCTTTAGACGGGATTGAGCGTCTCGTTATGGATATAAATCTCCTGAATGGTATTCAGTTGGTCGGTGTGCATGGCTACGATGGTCATATTCATGATAAGGATTATCAGCTTCGCGAAAAACAATGCCAACAGGCATACGGTATACTTGAAACGGCCTACCTGATGGCGCAGACATCCACCTCTAAACCATTGACTAAAGTGATTGGCGGTTCACCGAGTTTCCCTTTTCATGCCGAACGCAGCGATGTAGAATGCAGCCCAGGAACCTTTGTGTTTTGGGATTTTGGCTATGCCGAAAATTATGCAGAACAAGATTTTATGCTTGCCGCGGTACTTCTAACGCGTGTCGTTTCTATTGTTGATCACAAACACCTGTGCTTGGACTTAGGGTATAAATCCGTTGCATGCGAATCGCCGCAGCCTCGCGTCAAGTTTTTCGATCCACGTATAGGTGAAATAAAAATGCAGAGTGAAGAACATCTGGTTGTTGAGGTGACAGATAGTGCGCAGTTCCACTTAGGGGATGCGGTGTATGCTGTACCACGCCATATCTGCCCTACCGTAGCCTGTTATGGCGAACTTCAAGTAGTCCATGAACGGCATGCAGATCAAACGTGGACTGTTTATGCACGAAATAAAAAGATAAATTATTGATATGTACGAATTTGAAATGCCATTTTTGGTCGATGCACATTTGGATTTGAGTATGAATGCCATGGAATGGAATCGGGATCTTCGATTGCCAATTACGGAACTCAACCGCAGGGAAAAGGGGATGGATGACAAGCCCGATCGGGCTAAGGCAACAGTCACTTTTGACGAATTGCGTCGTGGTCATATTGGTTTGGTTGTTGCCACACAAATCGCTCGATTCGTAAAACCCGAAAGCTCTTTACCAGGCTGGTACTCTCCGGAACAGGCTTGGGCGCAGACGCAGGGGCAGCTTGCGTGGTATAAGGCAATGGAAGCCGATGGGCAAATGAAAATGATTTGTACAAAAGCTGATCTGGATCAACATATAGCACTTTGGTCGAATGGCAGCGATCATGTAGATAAGCCAATCGGATATCTGCTGAGTCTGGAAGGTGCCGATTCAATTGTAGATATCAGTTATCTTGAAACAGCTTATAATTATGGTTTGAGAGCTGTCGGACCAGCGCATTACGGACCGGGGCGATATGCCAACGGAACCGACTCATCGGGCAAGCTTAATGAACAGGGCGTCCTATTGTTGCGGGAAATGGAGCGATTGGGGATGATATTAGACGCAACACACCTCAATGATGATGCGTTTTGGGACGCTGTTGGACGTTATAACGGTGCCATTTGGGCAAGCCATAATAATTGTCGCAAGTTTGTCGACCATAATAGGCAGTTCAGTGACGAAATGATCAAGACTCTTGTTGCGAAAAAAGCAGTGATCGGTGTAGCGCTCGATGCTTGGATGATGGTACCGAATTGGGCCCGCGGTGTATCCGACCCTAAAACAAGCAATTGCTCCATGGAAATCATGGCCAACAATATTGATCATATTTGTCAATTGGCAGGAAATGTTGATCATGTCGGCGTAGGGAGCGATTTAGATGGAGCATTTGGCCGAGAGCAGTGTCCTTATGATCTGGAAACTATTGCTGATATCCAAAAAGTATTTGGTATCCTGTCAAAAAGAGGGTATGATAAGACCGATCTTGAAAAGATTGCTAGCAAGAACTGGCTTAATTTTATGCGAAATGCATTGCCCGAATCAAAACAAACACCTCCAACACAACTGAATAGATGAAACCAGTATTACGCGTGCAATTGTCCCTGATGATGTTTTTAGAGTATTTTATCAAAGGGGCCTGGTTTGTCACTTTGGGAACATACTTGATTAAATCGCTCAATGCCTCAGGAATGGAGGTAGCGAATATTTTTGCGACACAATCCCTTGGTGCTGTATTTGCTCCTTTTTTTGTGGGTTTTGTCGCCGACAGATACTTTAATGCCGAGCGGGTGCTTTCAGCTTTGCATCTCATTGGAGCTGGACTACTTTACGGGATGTCTCAAGCACCTGATGCAACACATTTTTATCCCTATGTGTTTGTTTACTTTATGGCTTACATGTCTTCGTTATCCTTGTCCAATGGAATAGCATTCCGGCATATAGAAGATGCGAAGAAGTATTTTCCGGGGATACGTGTTTGGGGAACGATCGGTTGGATCTGTTCGGGACTTGTCATCAGTTATTTGTTCCGTTGGGATGCGCCCGAATCGATACAGGCAGGTGCTCTGCACAACACCTTTATTATGGGGGCGGTCTGCTCGTTGTTACTGGCATTCTTTAGCCTGGCTCTCCCAAAAACTCCGCCGCAGGTGAAACTCAGGGATGAAAAATTTGATTTTGGCAAGGCGATCGGTTTGGATGCACTGAAGCTGCTCAAACAGCGGAGTTTTCTGATTTTTTTTGTGACAGCAATTGTCATCTGTATACCTATTTCGTTCTATTATCAAAATGCCAATCCATTTTTGGTCAACGCCGGAATACCGAATCCCACAGCAAAAATGGCATTGGGGCAATTTTCCGAAGCCATCTGCCTGTTGTTGATTCCATTTTTCTTTAGACGCCTGGGGTATAAAAAGATGATTTTATTGGGGATTGCAGCCTGGGCACTCCGTTATTTGTTTTTTGCATACGGCGACGGACAGGAACGTTCATTCTTATTGCTATTCGGAATATTATTACATGGCATCTGCTATGATTTTATGTTTGTAGTCGGCCAGATTTATACCGATAGAATTGCCGGCGAAAAATACAAAGCTTCTGCACAGGGGCTTATTACCATTGCGATGTATGGTGTAGGGATGTTAATCGGATTTTGGGTTGCCGGTGCAGTTTCAGATTATCTAAAAACAGCTTATGCTGCTCAATTTTGGGAATATCTTTGGTTTATTCCTGCAGGTATTTCTGGTTTTTGTCTTGTGTTATTTGCCGTATTTTTTAAAGAGGAGAAAGCGCTGCCGGATATGAAAGCTCGTTAAAGATGCCTTTGGTCAATTAAAAACAGGGATTTCAGAAAAAATTAAAACATGGAGCATCTTTGATGGGGAGGTGCTCCATGTTATTTATAGGCCTATTATATCATATTAAACCATTCCTGGTATTTTTCACCGATGAAAGGGAGTGGCTTTTGCTCTCCGGCAAATGCAGACATTAATCCCAATATAAGAGCAATGAGTAGGAGCAATCCAACAATACTAAGGACAATTCCGCCAATACCTGGAACAAAACGTAACAGCCCCAAGGCCATTCCTGTCACGGAGATACCTATACTTTGTCGGATATGGAACTGTGCTAAAGCAGTCTTTTCCTTGTTGTTCATAATGATGGCTGCAACAAGGCCGATGATGGTTAAGTAAGAAATAATAGCAATTGTTTTTCCGTCGTTTGACGTAGCCTTTTGAATAGGGGTTCTCTCCATGATCCTTTAATGTAAAATGTTTGACTTAAATATTTAAGACAAATTTAGGAGAGATATCCCTTGAATCCTTTAGCTGAATTCAGGGATATTTTATTTATCCTTCCACACTTTCCAGTAATTGCTTTTCATGGAGTTCAAAATATTCACCTCTTTTATCCATCAATTCAGCATGTGTACCCTGTTCTACAATTTCCCCTTGATCCATCACCAATATATGGTCTGCATTCTTGATTGTCGAGATGCGATGGGCAATAAAAATACAGGTCTTACCTTTCATGATGCGGCTTAGCGAACGGAGAATGGTTTCTTCCGTTTTTGTATCCACGGCTGAAAGACAGTCATCAAAAATCAATACTTTGGGTTCCTTAATTAAAGCGCGTGCGATGGATACCCGTTGCTTTTGCCCCCCGGAGAGGGTAATCCCACGTTCTCCAACAGCGGTTTCAAATCCATCTTCAAAAGCGATAATATTGTCGTATACAGCGGCATCTTTGGCAGCCTGTTCCACTTGTTCCTGTGTAAAGTGGTCTAAACCAAAGCCTATATTATTGGCAATGGTATCCGAAAATAGGAAAACATCTTGTGGGACAAATCCGACCTGTTGGCGTAAGCTTTTGAAATCAAGGTTTTTAATTTCAAGACCATCATAATGAATACTTCCTTTGTCGATATCATACATCCGAAGGAGTAAGTTGGCCAGCGTAGATTTTCCGGATCCCGTTTTTCCGATAATAGCAAGTGTTTTGCCGATCGGGATTTGGAACGATATATTTTTTATCGCCTGAATGCCGGTTTCCGGATACGTAAAGGAGATCCCATTAACCTTGATTTCGCCCTCCAGTTCCTTGGCAGCTGTGCCGTTAACGATAGGAGATTCGGTTTGAAGGAATTCGTTAATGCGTTTTTGTGACGCGGCAGCACGTTGCACCAATGACGTGACCCAAGCCAAAGACATGGCAGGGAAAGTCAACTGGTTGACATAGATGATAAACTCGGCGATATTTCCGGCAGTCACTGTTCCTTTGGCAACTTCGATTCCACCAATATAAATGGTAATGACTGTACTAAGTCCAATAAGCAATAGAATAAGCGGGAAGAAAACAGCCTGTACTTTGACGAGATCAAGAGCCGTGTTCCGATAAATGGTACTTTCCTTCTCAAATTCCTGCATTTTATTTTGTTCTCTGGTGTAGGTTTTGATGACGCGGATGCCAGCAAAAGTCTCCTGGACGAAAGAAGAAAGGTTCGCCAGTTGTTTCTGTATTTTTAAGCTACGCTTGTTAATGATTTTATTAACAAATAAAATAATAACCGATAGGACAGGGATTGGCGCCAATGCATAAGTGGCCAATCTTCCGTTGACGCTATACATCGCATAGATGACCATGATCGATAAAACTACGGTATTGATCGCATACATGATGGCAGGTCCTAGGTAGTTACGCACCTGATTGACGTCTTCAGTCGCGCGGCTCATGAGATCTCCGGTATTGTTTTTCCGAAAGAAACCAAAGTTTAGATCCTGGTAATGATTATAGATCTCATTTTTGAGGTCGTATTCAATATAACGCGAGGTTAAAATGATCGTCTGACGCATAAAGAATAAAAATATGCCCCGCAGCAGTGAAAGTAGGAGCACGACGAAACCAAAAAACAGGAGGCTGGTGCCAAATACCTGATAGATGAGTTCCTGTCTGTCGAAACCATCAAATAGACGGTATAGATAGATGTTTTCCTGAACCAAATCAAATGCTTCGCGAATTACCTTTGCAGGCAATACCCCAAAATAGTTGGATATGATAACGAAAATAACCCCTGGAATCAGTTTCCAGCGGTATTTATAAAAGTACTTATTTAAGTAGGCGAGATCCTTCATATTACGAATACAAAAGTAGGACTAATTCATCAAAATGCTTTACGATTTAAGCGAATTTACTGTCATTCGGAAATCAAATGTTAAGTCTTGGATAAAAAAAGTTGTTATGCACAACGAATAATTTTCCTACTTTTGCATCAAGTACCTTAAAAAATTAAAACAAATTAGAGTAGTACATTTTATGTCAACATCTCAAAATTCTATTTTTGAATTGATGAGCCAGTCTGGCCATCAAAACTTATTTTTCTGTAATGATGAATTAGTGGGCTTGAAAGCTATCGTTGCGATCCATGATACAACCTTGGGGCCTGCGATAGGAGGAGTTCGTATGTTACCATACGAAAGTACAGAAGAAGCTATTGAGGATGCTTTACGTTTATCCAAGGCCATTACGTACAAATCTGCCATCACTGGATTGAATTTAGGCGGGGGAAGTGCTGTTATTATTGGTAATAGCCGTTTGGACAAATCTGAGGTTTTATTGCGCCGTTTGGGCCAGTTTATTGAAGGATTGAATGGTAATTTCATTGCTTCACTAGACGTAGGTACGACACAACGTGATTTAGAACATATTTATACCGAGACTGACCACGTTGCTGGTCTACCAAAGGCTATTCATGGTAGCGGTGTCGGTGATCCTTCCATTTTTGCTGCACAAGGTGTTTATTTTGGTATAAAAGCCTGTTTAAAGGAATTATACGGATCGGAAAATGTTGCTGGTAAAAAAGTTATTGTACATGGAGTAGGTGGTGTTGGTGAACGTTTGATCGCGATGTTACGTGAAGAGAATGCACGTGTATATGTCAGCGATATTACGGAAGAGAAAATGCTGAAAGTGGCGGCTAAGTACAAAGCTGAGCCAATACCTTACAATGAAGTATTCGATCACGAATTTGATGTATATTCTCCTTGTGCGTTAGGTGGTACGGTAAATCCGGAATCCGCACAGAAAATGCAATGCAAAATTATTGCTGGTTCTGCCAATAATCAATTGAAAGATGAACTTGTTACAAGTTCTATTCTGCATGAAAGAGGTATATTATACGCGCCTGACTATTTGATCAACGCTGGTGCATTAATCGGCTGCTATTCAGAAATTCAAAATTACGGCGTAGATCACACTGAATTTGTGATCAAAAATATTTATAATGCGACTAGAGACGTCTTGAAAAAATCAAAAGAAGAGAATATTTCTACTTTTGAAGCGGCTAATCGCATTGCGGAGAAGCGTATCCAAGATATTAAAAAAATCAAGCGGTAGTCTTCATCCCAAAATCGTTCTTACTTATTATTTTATAAAAAAATCGTTCTTTAAATTACTATGTTAAACAGGAGACACCTGAGGGTAAAAGTAGTGCAAACGCTTTATGCGTACAGTCTTTCAGAAGATAAAGACATCAAAACATTTGAAAAAGCACTATTAAAAAATGTGGATGAAGTCTATGAGATGTATATGTGGACACTGAATCTATTAGATGAAGTATCTGATTATGTCTTAATAGATGCAGAGGGTAGAGCTAATAAGTTTTTACCAACTGAAAAAGACTTGTCTTTAACGACCAAGTTAAGTACTAACACTTTTATTGAGTCATTGAGACAAAATCCACAATATGGAGAAGGTGTCAAAAAGTATAAAATTTCTTGGAGTTTCGATCCGGAGATCGTGCGTACGGTATTTTTGCAATTAAAGGATTCCGAGGCTTATTTGGAGTACTTGCAACAAGAGGATCGTTCGATCGGTACGGAAAAGGATATCATCAAGCATATCTTTAAAAAGATTATCTTGAAATCACCGGTTATTGAGCAGGTTTTTGAGGAGAAATTCATCAACTGGCCTGTCGATAAAGAAGTATTGCAAGCGTTGATTGCGAAGACTTTTAAGAACTTTAGTTCAGAAGATCCACGTAAAAATAAACTGGCAGAGATTACGCAAAACTGGAATGATGATAGCGACTACGTCATTGCATTGCTAGGTAAAACTATTCGCAATACAAATGAATATCAAAAGCTTATCTCGGAGAAAACGAAGAACTGGGAGTCAGATCGTATTGCGCTAATGGATACTTTATTGATGCGTATGGCCATATGTGAGTTGGTTAATTTTCCATCTATTCCTGTGAAAGTGACAATAAATGAGTATATTGAAATTTCTAAGGTATTCAGTACATTGAAAAGTAATACATTTATCAATGGTATCTTGGATAAAATATTAAACGATCTGAATCAACAAGGAAGAATCCAGAAGGCAGGTCGTGGTTTAAGAGATTAAAACCAAACGCATAAATAATTTATACGAATGAAAAACTTTGGCAAATATTCGGTTTTAGCTTTGTCGGCAGTACTTTTATTTTCTTGTGGAAATGCACAAAAAGGAAAAGGTGAAGGAAGCAAGACAGCGACTGAAACAGCAGCTGCGGATAGCCTTTCTAAGGCGGCAGCACAATTGGGAAAAGTAGAATTTGAAGAGTCTGCATTTGACTTCGGTCAGGTAAAGGAAGGCGCACAGGTAAAGCATACCTTTGTGCTGAAAAATTCTGGTGATGCACCTGTTATTATCTCGAAAGTGACTGCTTCATGTGGTTGTACACAACCTGAGTTTTCGAAAAGCCCTATTTTGCCAGGTGGAAAATCTGAGATCCATGTAACTTTCAATAGTGAGGGACAAGTTGGTAAACAGCAGAAGATCATTACGATTCAATCGAATGCTTCCAATGGCTTAACAACAGTACAGCTAAAGGGCGAAGTATTAGCAAAATAACACATTATTAAACGATATAATAACAAATGAATACAGTATTATTACAAGCAGCAGGTGGCGCCGGTTATGGTCAACTGATAATGATGGTTGGTCTAGTTGTGGTATTTTATTTCTTCATGATCAGACCACAGATGAAAAAACAAAAAGACCATAAAAAATATGTAGAGCAATTAGGTGTAAATTCAAAGGTAGTAACTACAGCTGGTATTCACGGACGCATTGTAGAAGTATCAGACACGACTTTCTTAGTTGATGTAGGTTCAGGTGTAAAAATCCGTTTTGACAAATCAGCCATTGCTTTAGATGCTTCTAAAGCTGCTAACAACACGGAGAAGAGCGCTTCTTAAGCTTTTTTGGGAAAGAAATGAAAGCCAGTTTTCGTGGAAAACTGGCTTTTTTTATGTACCGGTCAAATCTTTATCTTACCTAAGTGCATACTGTCTGTATTACCTCCACCATAGCTCTCTACAAAAAAGATATACACTTCATAGGTCACTTGCTTTTTATGTTTCGGTATATCAATGTTTTGTCTGCCCGTTATTAAGCTATTTTTCGCCTCATTGGTCAAAAATGGATATTCAGCCCCATTATACGTTGCATTATACAGGAATAAGAACGAATCATAAGTTCCCATGTCAAATTTCTTCTCCAGATAGGGGTCGTATTCCCAAGTAACCAGAAACACCTGATTTTCTTGATCGAAATCCATCGTGTAGGAAGTGATGGGATTGGGACTTCCTTTGGCAATCATAAATTTTTGCCAGTCCACCACAAAACCGTTCTCTTCCTGAATAAGCGCATGGTTCAAATTATAAGACATTGCGACATCATAGGCCCGTTTCGGATAACTGTATGCCTTGTAGCCTATAGTGATGATCGGGTTTAACATGCTTATATGCGACCTCATAGTTTTGAAGCGTGTTCTACTCAGCAGCTGTTCAGGTGTGGGCTCTCGTTTTTTAACGCGAGGGAGAGAGCGTACATAATTTCCTGTTTTAGTCGACACAAATACAACAGAGCCTGCTTTCCTGGAAACAGCCCCATTAACGCCATTTTTGATGATTGCCATAATGTATTGATTAGCTTATAGATAATTAAGATAAGCATTAAAAAGGAAATATGCTAATACCAGGTAATCCCTAAACACAATTTTTAGTCTATGTTTAGACAGTAATCAGTCATTGTTTATTCAGTCTGCACTGAACAATTACTGAACGATCACTGAACAATCACTGAACAATCACTGTAAAAAGTGATAAGTTGGTTACCAACTGATGTTCTTTTGTTGCAGCTAAAAAATTAAATGAGACAATAGGGAAGGGACTACACTCTGTAACAAAAAAGTGTGTCGCAAGAAGTATTTCTTTTCCTGCTGACACCAGGCTGTCAATCGAGCTTCTAATTTTGTGAAAAAGAATGCTATGGAAAATCTTAAACCGTTTGACGGGCTACATTGTGAAACTACCGCAACAGGTACTTTATTGAAGCATATTGGCATTGAACTTTCTGAACCGATGCTTTTTGGATTAGGGGAGGGACTTAGTTTTATCTATTGGAAAATGAAAACCATGGACTTTCCATTTTTGGGCGGACGAATAAAAACGGATCTCCTGACGCAGCATATCTGCAAAAATCTCGGTCTCGAACTCAATGTTCATGAAACCTCTTCAAAAGTAAAAGCCTGGCAGGCTGTACGACAGCTCTTGGATGAGGGGCAACCTGTGGGATTAAAACTCGATGCCTATTACCTGGAATATTTTACTAAGCCATTTCATTTTGCGGGACATTATGTCGCTATATATGGCTATGACGATGAGCATGCCTATTTGGTGGATACGAGGCAGCAAGGCGGTAGTGTGAAGACGTCGCTTGCGAGTTTAGCTTTAGCGCGGGCAGAGAAAGGGCCTATGTCGTCCAAAAATTTGTATTATACCATAGCAGGTAATATGGAGAACGTTGACCTGAAAGAAGTGCTGATTGCCGCAATGGTCAATAATGCAAAGCAATATCTTGCACCACCTATCAACAATATTTCATATAAAGGAATTTTGAAGACCAGTGAAGAAGTGATGAATTGGTTCAAGACAAGTCAAGCTATTGAAAGCGAGTTTAAGATGGCTGCAAGTCTAATGGAAAAAGCGGGCACTGGGGGTGCTTTGTTTCGAAATCTGTATCGCGACTTTATCAAGGAAAGTTACGATCTCCTCGGAATAGAACAACTCGCGGTGGTTCATCATGAGTTTGTACAGATTGCATTATTGTGGACATCCCTGTCGGAATTGTTTAGTCAAATTGCTGAGACGGCCAGTTTCGATGCTGTCCAACAGGCATCAGCAATTTTCAAAACCCTTGCCACAAAAGAGAAAAATGCAATGGAAATATTGGCGTCTTTGTGATGAAATGCAGATAAGAACGCTAATTTTTGCGCAAATTGATTAAGTTTGTATCATGGCGAATGCAGTTCGAATAAATAAGACCCAACGGCGTAAGATTAATGTCTTCGTGCGTTGTGTTGGAATTTCGTTGTTAGCTTGGTTATTGTTTTCGATTTCCAATCAATATACTGTGTCCGTTAAGGCAGCAATTGAATATGTCAATCTTCCCGAGAAACGCGCATTTCACCCGCAGCAATCCGATACGGTAAAGGTGAAATTGGAGATGACGGGATGGCAATTCCTATTTTCCAAAGCTGCTTTGGAAACCCCAAAGGTGCAGGTTGACCTAAGCTCTTTAAAAACCAAAGATTGGATTGTTTTTTCCAATCAATTGGGCTTTATCAACCGGCAGTTTCCACATGAACAACGGGTAGTCTCGGTGAGCCCAGATACCTTGTTTTTTGATTTTTCCAAACAGACGCAGCGTAAAGTGCCCGTCAAACCTTTGTCCAATATTGGCTTTAAGCGTGGGTATGGTTTTATTGCTGATACCAAGATTACCCCGGCTTATGTGACGATTACAGGGCCCTATGAGGATGTTTCGGCGATTGAGTATTGGGAGACCGATACCGTTCGCGGGAAGGAAGTGGAGACCGATGTTCGAACAGTGGCAAACCTGGCACGTAACCAAAAAGCGAATATCAATGTTTATCCGACTTCGGTCGAGGTTCTGATGCCTGTAGGGGAGTTAACCGAGAAAGTGATTGAATTACCCGTGAAGGTTGAAAATGGCCAGCGCTATAGTTCTGTTAGGCTTAATCCAAGCAAAGTGGTCGTCACCGTACTGATGTCCGTTAAGGATTATAATAACTATACATCGCGAGATTTTGAAGCTGTGGTAGATCTGGCTGACTGGGAGAAAAACGGGGTGCAATATTTGCCTGTTTTGCTGACCAAAGTACCTGACTTTTGTAAGGTAATCAGCGTTGTACCTCAAAACGTGGACTTTTTTGTACGTAAATAACACTATTTTCATGAAGATTGGAATAACAGGCGGAATTGGATCCGGTAAAACATTTATCTGTCAGCTTTTTAAAGCCATGGCTGTACCTGTTTATAATGCAGATGATGAGGCGAAGGAATTGATGAATACCGATTTACGGATCAAAGAACGCTTGATTGCGGAGTTCGGTAAAGAGACCTATAAGGATGGGAAATTAGATCGGGCTTTTTTGGCCGAACAGATATTCAGCGACAAGGCGAAGCTCGAACTTGTAAATGGCATTGTACACCCCATCGTTATCCAGGCGGCCAAAGACTGGGCCGAACAACAAAAATCCCGTTATTCACTCAAGGAGGCTGCTTTGCTTTTTGAAAGTGGCTCTTACAAGGATCTTGATTATACCATCCTGGTTACTGCGCCTTTACACATACGTGTTAAACGTGTTATGGAGCGTGATGGCGTCACTGAAGAACAGGTCATGGAGCGAATAAATAAGCAACTAACTGATGAAGAAAAATTAAAACTGGCAGACTTCGTCATCATTAATGATGGAACCACTCCGCTATTGCCGCAAGTGTGGACTTTACATCAAAAATTTCTAAAATAAAACTATGTCGATCATATTAGCTGACTTCTTGGTCAGAAAACCAGAAGGTTATTATTGCCGTTATGGTGATTTTTTTATTGATGCGAGCAATCCCGTCATGCACAATGTCGTATCTCATGCCCATGGCGATCATGCCAGTTCGGGACACGATTATGTGTATACAACGCAGGCAACTTCATTGTTTATGACTTATCGCTATAAACAAAACCGCAAAGATTCATATCAGGTTAAATTGTTCAATAGTCCGTTTAAAATGGGTGCGGTCGAAATCACATTTTTACCAGCAGGTCACATATTGGGTTCGGCACAAATTCTGATGGAATACCGGGGAGTGCGCTACCTATACACGGGCGATTACAAATTGCAAGCTGATGAGACTTGCGAGCCGATCGAAGTGCAGCAAGCCGATGTCCTTATTACAGAAAGCACATTTGCAAATCCGGATATTATACACCCAGATCCTGCGGAGGAGATAAAAAAACTCGACGGACATGCCAGCAATATCTTATTAGGTACTTATGTGTTGGGCAAGGCGCAGCGGATTACTGATTTGATCAACAGATACTGTCCGGAGCGAAAAGTGCTTGTGCATAGTGGAATATTGCCCTACCATCGCCTTTACGACCAACACGGGCTGAAGAAATTAGACTATGAGCCCTACAACAGAAAAGAAATGAAACAGGGCGAACAGAATAAAGTTTATTTGGTACCGCCGATGACTTTTAACAGTTATTTTAGGGCGACCAAAGTGTTACGTGCATTTGCTTCAGGCTGGAAACGTTTACAGGCACAGAATGATATCGAATTGTATATTTCAGATCATGTGGACTGGAATGACATTCTTCACTACATTAAGATGGTAAATCCCCAGGAAGTTTGGACACTACACGGTGACGGGACCATTTTAAAAAGTTTTTTTAACGAAAAATTGATCGTGCGTGATGTGCTTTCTGCATAAGCAGGCTGTGTCGAAAAATCTTCAATCGGGAACGTAAATTTCTATTTCATATTGACAACTTTGTCAACAATATAAACCGTGTTTCCACGCCAGGGAAGAACGCCATGATATTCTTTGTAGCGCAGATCGAAGTACTTTCCACTATTGAGCTCCAATTGACGGAATATAGAATCATCTTCAATAGAAAATTCAAATTGGTTGCTGGCGATACCACCCGTTTTGATACTTCCAAACCCCTCTTGGATGAGTTTACCTTCGTATGTCTTGAAAATATTACCCTTTTTTACAGCATAATTAAGATAACCAGATTTTACGCCTTCACCGAATACGTAGTAATACTTCCAGTAAACGTAGGATCCACCCCCCACAAGTAGAAAAAGGATCAGCAGAAGTAAGAACTTCTTAAATCCGGATTTTTTCGGTTTTTGTTCAGGCATATTTTCCATAATGTGCTATTTTTAAGTCTTTTTACTGTGGTTTATGAGACTATCAGGACTGGATGCTTTTTCGCCTAACCTATAGTTTCACCTAAAGATAAAAAATTAACGGCATAATAACGAATGGTTTAGATGTAGCCTAGAAAGTTGCCGAGCGTGATTGGAGTAAGAGACTCCCGAGCCTACCGTTTGCGGGCTTTGCTGTAGTTGCTAATTCTATTAGTTATTTTTCGGTTTTCTTAGTCTGTAATGCTAATTTTTGTAAATTTGGATCATGGATCCCGAACAGGTACATCGCAAGATTATTCATTTGGATATGGATGCCTTTTATGCATCTGTAGATCAGCGTGATTTTCCCGAATATCGGGGGAAAGCGATTGCAGTAGGTGGTTCTCCGGATGGGAGAGGAGTAGTTGCGACGGCCAGTTACGAAGCACGAAAATTTGGCGTCAAATCTGCGATGAGCTCCCGAAAGGCTCTTCAGTTGTGCCCCCATATTATCTTTACCTATCCTCGTTTTGACGTGTATCGTCAGGTTTCATATCAAATCCGGGAGATCTTTCTCCGTTATACGGACTTAATTGAACCGCTTTCCCTCGATGAAGCTTTTTTGGATGTAACTGTAGACAAGCAGGGCATTGGTTCGGCTATTGATATCGCCAAAGCCATTAAAGAAGCAATCAAAGAAGAACTGAATTTGACCGTCTCGGCCGGCGTTTCCGTGAATAAATTTGTTGCAAAGATTGCTTCGGATATGGACAAACCCAACGGCTTAACATTTATAGGTCCTTCTAAAATTGTCAAGTTTATGGAGTCATTGCCCGTGGACAAGTTTTTTGGCGTAGGTAAGGTGACAGCAAAAAAAATGCATGAACTGGGACTGTTTACTGGGCTTGATTTAAAAAAACAGCGTGAAGAGGATCTCGTACGTTGGTTTGGAAAGACGGGGCATTTTTTTTACCGTATCGTACGCGGGATAGACGACCGTCCTGTTGTTCCCAATCGCAGCAGCAAATCGGTCGGGATTGAGGATACTTTTGGTGAGGATGTAGAAGTTTTTGAAGAATTAAATACCATTTTGCAACGGCTCTGCAAACAGTTGTGGACACGTATTGGGAAAAAGGAAATATCTGGGCGAACCTTAACCTTAAAAATTAAATATGCCGATTTTGTTCAGTTGACACGAAGTATCACCCTAGAAAATAGTTTTGATTCGGAAGACAAAATTTACGCCACAGCTCATAGTTTGTTGAGCAAGGTTGAGCTGGTGAACAAAGTGAGGTTGTTGGGCGTTTCGATATCAAATTTTGTGGAAGAAGCTGATTTTCCAAAGGAAGGCATACAGCTTGCACTTTTCGAGCAACATCCTTAGTAAGGAATCATCTGGTTTAATCGAGCCCTTGCTAAATCATATGGTACGCGATATGTGAATTAAGCTTGTTACAGGCAAAATCGTCGTTATTTGTCACAATTCTTTATCTTAGCCAAAATAATTAATAAACATATCCAAAAATTAATGAATACGGTATCAAGAGTACTCTTAGGTGCGTCTATCGTTTTTTTTGTGCACGAGGTTGGTTTCGCACAAAAGAAATTGGATTTTGCACAGTCCTGGGGGCAAAAGTCATCGTTGACAGTTCGTACCAATCAGTATCCTGGCTGGGCAGACGGGACAGCTTATCTGGAAAATGATGTAAATGATGGTCGTTTATATCAGGTTAACATTAAATCAGGTCACAGAAGCATTTATACAGTTCCCGCTAAAGAAGGGACGGTTGTTTATGTCGAGAACAATGATATCTTCCTGAACGGTACCGATGGTGTAGCAAAGAGGCTGACCAACTCTCCTGATGTTGCTGAACAGAATCCGACCTTATCACCGGATGGTAAATATGTAGCCTTTACGCGTAAAAGCAATCTGTATAGCGTGGACGTGACTTCACGAAAAGAAATGCAATATACAAAGGATGGTACTGATGTGATCTACAATGGTTGGTCATCCTGGGTATATTACGAAGAAATTCTTGGGCGCCCAACAAAATATAAAGCTTTTTGGTGGTCTCCCGACAGCCGTAAGATCGCTTTTATGCGTTTCGATGATACCAAGGTTCCGATGTTTCCGATTTATTCGTCCAAAGGCCAGCATGGTTACCTGGAGGAGACAAGATATCCCAAAGCCGGTGACCCAAATCCGGAAGTGAAGGTAGGAATCGTTCACCTCGAAGGGGGCAACGTTACCTGGGCTGATTTCAACGAGAAAGACGATCAGTATTTTGGCCAGCCTTATTGGGCCTTTGATAGTAAAAATGTGATGGTACAGTGGATGAACCGGGATCAGAACAATTTAAAGTTCTATCAGGTGGATCCAAATTCTGGTGCAAAAAAAGAAATCTACGATGAGCGTCAGGCTTCATGGATCAATTTGGATCACGATGAGCGTATCACGTATCTGGCGGACAACAAATATTATATCCTAAAATCGGATAAGACAGGCTGGGCGCATTATTACCTCTATAAATTGGATGGAACATTGGTCAATCCAATTACTTCCGGCGAATGGCAGGTGACGGAATTAAAACGGATTGATGAAAAAAATAAGGTGATCTATTTTACCGCACGTAAAGAAAACTCAGCGCGTTTTGATTTGTACCGCGTGGATTATTCAGGTAAAAACTTAAAACGTCTGACGTTCGGTGAATACTCGCACGATGTGAATGTATCGCCTGACGGCAAGTATTTTATTACCAAATACTCCAATGTGAGTACACCCGATCGGTTCGCTTTGTTGGATAATCAAGGTAAGGTCTTACGTCAGCTAGCGGATAGTAAAGCTGCTGATTTTGCCTCGTATACCTACGGTAAAACCGAATACTTACATCTTAAATCAGATGACGGACTGTTCGATCTTCCATTGACCATCACTTATCCGACAAATTTTGATAAATCAAAAGTTTACCCGGTTGTTTTCAGTATTTACGGTGGGCCTGACGCGGGAACGGTAAAAGATACCTGGAAAGGAACGGCCAATCAGTACTGGGCCAATGAAGGAATTATTCAAGTCTCTGCAGATCACCGGGCATCTGGTCATTTTGGTAAACAAGGTGTTGCTTATATGCACCGCAATCTTGGTCACTGGGAAATTATTGATTATTCGACAATTGTTAAATGGTTAAAATCGCAACCTTGGGTCGCTAAAAACAAAGTACTTATTACAGGGCATAGCTATGGTGGCTATATGACTTGTTTGGCGATGACGAAGGCGGCAGATGTATTTGATTTTGGTATTGCTGGCGCACCGGTTACCTCATGGGATCTGTATGATAGCCATTACACGGAAAGATGGATGGACACGCCTCAAGACAATCCAGACGGATATAAAGCTGGTTCTGTGTTGACCTATGCCAATAATTATAAAGGCGTGTTGCGCATTATGCATGGCGATATGGATGACAATGTTCATTTGCAGAATACAACCCAACTTGTCGATAAATTAACGGATCGAAGCGTCCCTTTTGAATTGATGATCTATCCGGGAAGCCGTCATGGATTTGACCGTTCGAAAAGTAAATATGATTTTAATGAGCGTGCGCGTTTCTACTACCAATACTTATTGGAGAAGCCGCTTCCCAAAGAATTTAAATAGGAAGAGTTAAGGTCAAAATAGAAAATCCCTTATCCATTCGGATAGGGGATTTTTATTTTTAGCCTGTTTTCATCTATCTGGGATAACAGATTTTCCATAACCGTTCTTTTTATGTTAAAAATGATAAAAAAAGTGATTTTTCTAGGTGTGTAAATTGTTGAAAATTAAAAAATATGGCATCTTTGTAGAAGTTTATTCAAAGAAAAAATGATTCAATTCCTAAAGGAAAGTACTTTTGCCGTTAACGAGGTTTTTAATAAGTCATTGGAGTTGCTGAAAAGGCATTATTTTTCAGTGGCGGGGCTTTGTTTTTTACTATTTGTAACCTCCGGACTGTCTAATTATCTCGCGACCACCATCAGTGATTTCAATGTGGTGTTGAGTGGCTTTATGGCATTTTTTTTCATGGTGATGTATTTTGGATTGAACATGACTTTGTTTAAGTATATTTTAAGTCTGATTGATGGTAACCAGGAAAAGAAACTCGTCCAATGTATCCCGAGTACGAAAGAGCTTGCGTACTTTTTTGGCGCTATGTTGAGTATTATGGTGCTTTCTATAGCACTTCTAATGCTATTGGGGGCCGTCTCTTTACCATTCCTTTATCTATTTGAAAATGGTGACAATCGGATGGAGCTGATGAGCAACTTTACGATGTTTGTTGTCTTTGTTGCGGCCATATTGACGTTCATCCTGATTATTCGAGTGGCATTTTATCCGTTTTTCATTATTGATAAACACGCGGGGACATTACGGTCATTACGCTTCAGTTTTGCATTGACAAAAGGCAATGTATTCAAACTATTATTGATTTTGGCTGTATTTGCTTTTTTCCAGTTACTACAGATGTATTTTAATTATTTAGAATATTACATAATTTTTATTATTTTGAACCTCGTGAGCTCGTTTTTGGTGGTACCTCTGGCTAGTATTGTTGTTTCGGTCGCTTACCGATCCATGATGGCGGATTACCATGGGGGAGAAGACCCAAAGATTTTAAATAATATATTTTAATTAATAGCAAAGGTTTTGAGTAAAAAAGGAATTGCCATTTTAGGGGCAACGGGAAGTATAGGCACACAAGCCTTGGATGTGATAAGAGCCTTTCCTAATACATTTGAAGCAATTGTTCTGACTTGTGGCAGCAATGTCACACTGTTGATCCAACAGGCCTTGGAGTTTAAGCCCAAAGCAGTGGTGGTAACAGATTCCCTTCACTATAATCAGGTACAGGATGCTTTAAAAGGATATGATATCGCTGTTCTTTTGGGTGAAGCCGGATTGGTTGAAGTGGTGCAGTTGGAAGAAGTTGATATCGTTTTGAATGCAATTGTTGGATCTGCGGGATTAAAACCGACTGTTAAAGCGATTCAATCGAAAAAAGATATTGCACTGGCCAATAAGGAGACACTTGTTGTCGCTGGTGAGCTGATAATGGCCTTAGTGAAAGAATATGGTGTACGCATGCTTCCTGTGGATTCAGAGCATTCGGCGATCTTTCAGTGTTTGACCGGTGAGGAGCATAATCCAATTGAGAAAATATATGTGACTGCCTCCGGCGGTCCTTTTCGTGGGAAAAAACGTGCCGATCTCCTACAGGTTACGAAGGCCCAAGCCTTGAAGCATCCCAATTGGTCGATGGGCGCCAAAATTACGATTGACTCAGCATCCCTGATGAATAAAGGGCTAGAAGTGATTGAAGCAAAATGGCTCTTCAATCTGTCCATAAATCAGGTGGATGTGATTGTACATCCTCAATCTATTGTACATTCGTTAGTTCAGTTTCAGGATGGTTCCATGAAGGCCCAAATGGGGATTCCTGATATGAAATTGCCGATCCAGTATGCACTGACCTATCCGGCACGTTTTGAAAACAGTTTTGAACGATTTAATTTCATGGACTATCCGACGCTCAGTTTTGAAAAAGCAGACATGGAAACTTTTCGGAATTTGGCATTGGCGTATGAAAGCCTTCGTACCGGCGGAAATAGAAGCTGTGTATTAAATGCGGCCAATGAAGTGGTTGTGGATGCTTTCCTGAAAGATCAAGTTGGTTTTTTGGAGATGAGTGAGATTATTGAACAGACATTAGATAAAGTAGAATTCATTGCGACACCTACGCTGGATGATTATCTGGAGACGGATCGTGCCGCAAGGTTAATAACAAAGGAAATAATCAAAGATTAAATTTTAAAAAGCATACATGGGTGTTTTAATTATGGTCGGACAAGTGATTTTAGGCTTGTCAATTTTAATTGTTCTACATGAGTTAGGACATTTCTTAGCAGCACGTGCATTTGGTATCAAGGTGGAAAAGTTTTATCTGTTCTTTGATGCTTGGGGAGTGAAATTATTTAAATTCAATTATAAAGGATGTGAATATGGTATTGGCTGGTTGCCTTTAGGCGGTTATGTCAAGATTGCGGGTATGATCGATGAATCGATGGATACGGAGCAATTGAAGGGGGAGCCACAACCTTGGGAATTTAGATCAAAACCAGCTTGGCAACGTTTAATCGTCATGTTAGGCGGTATTATTGTCAATATTGTCGTCGGTGTTGTTGTTTTTTGGATGCTGACTTTTAAAATGGGCAATACAGACATTAAAATGGATCAGCTGGTAAACGGTATTGTGCCTGGGGCCATTGGTGAATCTATTGGTTTGAAAGCTGGCGATAAAGTGATTGCAATAGACGGTCACCGTATCGAAAATTACTCGGAGCTGATCAGTTCTAAAGTATTGATGGGGGGAGTTGCACTTACAGTTGAGCGTGATGGAGCTACAGCAGAAGTCAAAGTCCCCGCTGATTTATTAAACACGCTTTCCGACAAAAAAGGAGAGAAGTTTATCGAGCCACGGGTTAAAACGACCAGTGTTGCTGAAGTAGCTCCCGGTTCGGTGGCAAGTAAAATGGGGTTTGTGAAAGGCGATAGCATTATTGCCGTAAACGAGACACAGGTTCCTTTCTTCGATCAATTTAAGGCGCAAATAAAAGCGAACAGCAATAAAACGGTTGCGATTAAAGTTTTACGCAAAGGGGCCGAAGTTTCCTTGCAAGGAATTGTTCCTGCAGATGCCATGCTGGGAATAGGGATCAATCGTGATTATTCCATCAAATCGTTTACAACGCAATATACCTTGATGGAGGCGTTTCCGATCGGTGCAAAGAAAGCGTTTACAGTGATTACCGATAACGCCAAAGGATTTGGTAAAATTTTCAAAGGCGAAGTGCGTGCTGATAAAGCATTATCTGGCCCTATTGGCATTGCAACTCTGTTTGGCACGGAAGTGGACTGGATCCGTTTTTGGTCCTTAGTAGGGATGTTGTCTATGGCATTGGCATTTATGAACCTATTGCCTATTCCAGCTTTGGATGGCGGTCACGTGTTGTTCTTGTTGGTTGAGATGATTCAAGGCAAGCCATTGAGTGAAAAATTCCTAGAAAAAGCACAAATGGTCGGTTTCTTCATTCTTTTGGCCTTGATGGTCTTTATATTTGGAAACGATATCTTTAAGTTATTTAAATAAATCAACGGTCGCCGGTCAATGCTGACGGTGACTATTTCTAAAAAAAAGCTAAAAGCCAACGATGGTCGGAATTTCTTCCGACCATTTTTTGTGATATGACAGTGCTAGCAGGAAAAGGTCTTTACATTTGATTTGTAACATTTATGTATGCAATAGCCCTGCATTCACTTCAATACGCTTTTTCCTGCATTCAGGATGAAGGTCTTTCCAACAATAAATGATTTTTTATATTGCATTTAAAAAACTATTTATCTAAGTTTGACCATGGATGGAAGAAATAGAGCAGATGTAAAGCCAGGTATGTTGGTGAATATAATCTTAAAAAAGGACCAGCGTACGGGAAATCTAACAGAAGGCATTGTGAAGGACTTGCTAACATCGTCCTCTTATCATTCGAGGGGGATTAAAGTCAGGTTGACGGACGGCCAAATAGGAAGAGTGGCCGAAATTATTGAAGATGATTTTTAGGAGATAATCTACCGGTCTTCTTTTCTCTTTACCACATCTTTTCTAGCGTTGTTGACGCGAAGAGATTGCTACCTATGATGTTCTTATTGTATAAATCAAACTAAAAGTTTGTTGGATTGTTAATATTGGACATTTTGAAATAAAATTTGTATAATAACATAATTATTGCTAACTTTTTTCTGTATTTTTTATTTTATTACATATTTATATAATATTGTTTTTATAATTACTAAATGACAGCTTATTCAAATGGATACCAAAGATAGATGTACGATTGTCTACGCAGATGATGCGATGATTCATCATGTGTTGATGCGAGCGATGGCTCAATCACATTTATTGGATTTGGTTTATTGTGCATCCAATGGCAGGGAGTTGATCGACTACCTCCATGAAAACGAGCATGAGCTTCCTGAGATATGTATATTAGACCTGCATATGCCTGTATTAAACGGAATAGAAACGGCTAAAATTGTGAAAGAAAGATTTCCCTCGATCAGAATATTTGGGTTGACTTCGAGCAGTGATGAGAATGAGCGGATGGAATTGCGGGACGCCGGGGCAGAAGAGATTTTTTCGAAAGAACAGATGCCTTTATTAATGAAACAACTTGCGCCCAGCCTATAGAACGTATAAATAAAGAAGAAGCCTAACAGATGTTAGGCTTCTTCTTTTGCTTCTAAGGCATCCTTGAATTTCAGCAGTCTAATCCAGGATGGACATTTGCTTAAATCTTTTTTCCATAAGCTTACATGGATGAAGCTTGTGCTCAAGAAACGCTGAACGTCGAAGACCTGCATATCTTGCTGTATTTCCAGGGTTTCGGGCAAGTCTTTGGATTGAAAATAGTGTTGTAATTCTTCTGGAGTCATACCACAAAAATAAAGTTTTAAATCCTTATCTCCAACCTCCACCGAGCGCACGATACAGGTCTACAAATGCATCTAAATGCTGTTGTCGTAATTCGACGAGATCCAGGTCGCTATTAAGGGCATTACTTTGCGCGGTAATGACCTCTAGATAGGTGGCATACCCACTTTTAAAGAGTAGACCTGCGTTTTTAACTGCCAGGTGCGCGTTATCGACCCTTTCTTTAGCCAAAGCTAATTGTTCACGTTGCTTGTCGACTGTGACCACTGCATTAGAGACTTCGGCGACTGCCTCGACAACTTTTTGTTGCAGTTGGATTTCGACTTTATCACGTTCCAATTTAGCAACCTCATACTGTGTTTTCAATGTTTTGTTTTTGAAAATAGGCGTGGTTAAATTTCCAGTTATTCCACCAAGCAATGCGCCAGGGATATTAAACCAATTTTTAGGGAGCATACTATTTACCCCCAATACGCCGCCCACGGTCAATGACGGATAACGCATAGCCTGTTGGATATTCGCATTCGCATTGGCTGCCATCAGTTGAAATTCAGATGATCGGATATCTGGTCTATTGCGGACAATCTCGATTGGGGACCCCAGGGAGATGTCTTTGCTCTCCGCGAAGAGATGCTCGTAAGAAGTTCCTCTTTTGATGCTGTCGGGTAATTTTCCGGTAAGTGTCTGCAGCGCATTTTCCTGGATGGCAATTTCCTTTTCGATTTCGGGAACGAGGGAGGCTGCCAATAGGCGTTGTGATTGTGTTTGTTGGATCGCCAAGGCGGTGATTTCACCAGCTTCATATTGGAGCTTGATCATGCGGAGAGTGCTGTCGTTTAATTGGACGTTCCGTTTGGCAACTTCAATTTTGGCATCGAGCATCAAGAGATTGAAGTAACCTTTTGCCACAGCTGTTATGATCGAGGTCTGTATCGCATTTTTTGCCTCCTGTGTATCCAAATACTCGGCTAAGAGTTGTTCTTGTTTGCTTCCTATTTTCTTCCAGATATCGACTTCCCAGCTAAAATTAATATCAGAGCCAAACATGGATTGATAGACGAACATATTTTGCGGCGCTTTTTCATCCTTATGATCGTAGTATTTAGTCAGAGGACCACTGCCAAAGTCCTTTGATCGCCAGGTACGGTTTCCATTGGCAATTGTTGCATTTACACTCGGCAGGTAGTTGGCTTTATTCTGCCCTAAGACTCGCGTTGAAATCTGCAGGTTGAGCAGTGCAGTTTTCATTTCAAAGTTATTGGCTAAGGCAGAATCAATCAATAGCTTCAATGTGGGATCATGAAAGAAGGATTTCCAATGGATCAGGCCCATACTGGAGGTATCTCCGAAGTAATCCAGCGTATCGCCACGAAAGTTTTCCGGAAGTTTGAGTTTGGGCTGCACATAATCTTTGCCGATCTTACAGGCATTCATCAGGCCTAAGAGGCCAATGATGATCGATATTCCCGAAAGGTATTTTTGTATGTTTTTCATTATTCTTCCTCTTCTTTAGCTAGTTTATCATGTAGTTTTTCATCCAGACTTTTGAATACAACAAAGAGTACGGGGATGATAAAGATGCCGAAAGCTACACCAAAGAGCATGCCGCCGGCGGCGCTGAAGCTGATCGAATGGTTACCGATTGCCGAGGGGCCAACCGTCCACATCAAGGGTACCAGCCCTGCAACAAAAGCCAGGCTGGTCATCAAGATTGGCCTTAACCTAAGTTTTGAACCGCTAATGGCTGCTTCGATAATGCTTTTGCCATTTTTTCGCTCCTGGACAGCGAACTCCACGATCAGAATCGCATTTTTGGCCAAGAGGCCAATGAGCATAATGAGTCCGACTTGCACATAAATATTGTTTTGAAGTCCCACCAGGTTGATCACGGTAAAAACGCCGATCAGGCCGACTGGTATGGACAATAGTACTGCCCAAGGAAGGATATAGCTTTCGTATTGAGCCGAAAGCAGGAAGTAGACGAATAGGATACTAAGCGCAAAAATCAAGATCGTCTGTGAACCGGACTGACTTTCTTCATAGCTCATGCCCGTCCATTCAAAACCATAATTACCCGGAAGTTTACTGTCGGCCAATTTTTGGATTGCCTGCATGGCATCATCAGTACTGTAGCCTTCCGCTGGCGTAATATTAACCGCTATCGCGTTGTACAGATTGTAGCGTGTAATAGTTTCCGGACCCACCGTCTTTTCTAAAGTTAATATGGTGTTAATAGGAACCATTTCGCCTTTACTATTCCGCACAAAAATAGAATTGAAGGATTCGGGATCCTTCCGGAAGTCGAAATCCGATTGAACATAAACGCGGTATTGGCGACCAAACCGGTTAAAATCACTCGCCTGTACACGTGCAAAATAAGACCGTATTGTAGACATAAGATCTTTGATTTCGACGCCCAGCGATTTTGCCTTTACGGCATCGATATTTACTTCATATTGAGGGAAGTTCGATTTAAAGCTTGTGTAGGCGCTGCGAATTTCAGGCAGCGTATTGAGCTGGTTAATAAAGGTATCTGCAATGGTGTTGAAATCCCGAATGTCACCACCCATCCGATCCTGAAGAACCATTTCAATGCCGGCAAAGTCTCCAAAACCCTGTACGGTAGGTCGGGGGAACAACGTAAACGTTGCTTCATTGATCTGGGATAGATCATGCCTAATGGTATCCATAAACGCATTAATGTTTTTGATGTGCTCGCGTTTGGCATGTGGTTTTAAGGTAATGTAACCAGCAGCAAATGCCGGGCTCGAACTTCCGTCCAGGGCATTAAAACCAGAGACTGTTGTCATGCCATTGATGTCCTGTCTTTTCTTTAAAATACTATCGGCACGATGAAGAACCTCAGTAGTCCGACTCAATGAAGCGCCGGGAGGGAGGGCAATGTTATATGTAATAAAGCCATCATCTTCGGTAGGAATAAAACTTTTGGGTGTTTTAATCATGAACACGATGCCAAGTGCTGTAATTAAAATTAAGCCTGCCCAGGCTATTTTTTTATTCTTGATCAGTATTTCTATAATAGCGACATAACGGGCCGTCAGCCGATCAAAAGACGTATTGAATGCTTTAAAGAAACGATCTTTAAATTGATTGATTTTGCTGCTTTTTTGATTGGTATGCTGTTTCGGGGCTTTCAGTAGGAGAGCACATAAGGCTGGACTTAAAGTTAAGGCATTGAGTGCTGAAATCAGAATCGCCGTTGCCAAGGTATAGGCAAATTGGCGATAGAAAATACCTGCTGGCCCTTCCATAAATCCTACAGGCAAAAATACAGCAGCCATGACCATGGTTATTGACAGGATGGCTCCCGTAATTTCGGACATCGTCGACAATGTTGCGGCTCTGGGTTTCAATCCTGTGCTGTGCATTTTTTCATGGATAGCTTCGACGACGACAATGGCGTCATCCACTACGATTCCAATAGCCAACACCAGGGCAAACATCGTGAGGACATTGAGCGAAAATCCAAAAAGCTGCAGAAAAAAGAAGGTTCCCACCAAGGAAACTGGGATTGCAATTGCCGGAATCAGGGTGGATCGAAAATCTTGCAGGAAGATAAAGACAATAATAAATACCAGGATAAACGCCTCAAAAAGGGTGTGCTCCACTTGGTTGATCGATTCGTCGATCTGATCACGTACTGAATAGGTCACCTCATAGTGTAGGCCTTTTGGAAATGTTTTTGATTGTTCTTCAAGAACCTTTCTGACAGCAATATCGATATCATGGGCGTTGGAACCACTGGTCTGTGTTAAGTTGAGTGTAAGACCGGGATGGCCATTCACCTTGTTGTCGCTGCTTAAATTTGTAGCTCCGAATTCTACCCGGGCCACATCTTTTAAATAGAGCACTGAACCGTCGGTGTTGGTTTTGATCACAATACTCTGGAATTCCTCCGGTGTGGTGAAACGCCCCTTATGACGGATCACTGTTTCGAAAGCTTCATCCGAGGTTTCTCCAAATTTGCCTGGGGCAATCTCAAAGTTTTGATCTTTTATAGCATTCATAACATCTTGTGGAACGAGGTTATAAAGGGCTAGTTTTTCTGGGTTCAGCCGAAGGCGCATCGCATAATCCCTGGCCCCCAAACGGGAAACTTGAGCTACGCCATCGACACGCAGCAAAGGTCGCATCAGGTTAATCTGTGCATAAGCCTGGAGAAAGGTTTCATCGTAGGCGCTATCCTGGTGATCGGAGTAGAGATTGATGGTCATGATGACACCGGTTTGCCGAGGCATGACCGTGATGCCGGCTTCATTTACTTCGGCAGGAATGGAACTGATTGCTTTGGAAATCCGTGTCTGTACGTTGACCGAAGCAATATCAGGATTGGTACCTGTCTTAAAGTACACCGATACACTTCCCGATCCTGAATTGGAGGCAGACGACTTGATATAGGTCATATCCTCTACACCATTGATGGCTTCTTCGATAGGCAGCAAAACGCTTTTTGCTACGGTTTCCGCATTAGCACCGGGATAACTTAGTGAAACAAGCACACTTGGTGGGGCAATTTCTGGAAAGCGCGAGACAGGCAGGAGTTTTAGGCCCACCAAGCCTAAGATAACCAGGATAATAGAAACCACCGTAGCTAATACAGGCCTATTTATAAATGTTTTTAGCATATACATAGAATTTTAAACACGCTACTTCTGGTGCACAGTATGCCTGGCACCGGGTAGTATGCAAAAATGATCGATAATTATTTCTGTAAAATCGGAGTCACTGGTGAACCGTCGGTTAATTTGTCAAATCCGCTGGTAATAACGCGATCGTTTTCCTTGAGGCCTGAATAGACGATATAATTGTTTTTACTTTTGCCCATCAGTTGGATATTTCGTTTTTGCGCCTTATTGTTTTGGTCCAGTATATAGACAAAGGTTTTATCCTGCAATTCATTGACGGCTATCTGCGGAATTTGAAGAACGTCTTTTTTTACTTCGGCAATCTTAAGGGTGCCGCTACTTCCGGATCGAAGTATGTTGTCGTGGTTTTGGAAGGTGGCGCGCAAAGAGATTGCTCCCGTAGTTCGGTTAATCTGGCCATTGACGGCGTCGACAATACCTTTTTTTGAATATTCCTCACCATCTGCAAGGACTAAAGTAACTTCTGGAAATACGAGCTTTTGATTCTGGTTGTATTTTTTCCCTTCCAAGCTATCTTTTTTTGCCTGTGCTTTGGAAAAATAAAGAAAGTCAGATTCATTCATGGAGAAATATACATACACTTCCTGGATGTCTGAAAGATAGGTAAGGGGTTCTTTATCGCCTTTTGATACCAAATTTCCAATACGCTTTGGAATGCGGCCAATGTAACCACTTACCGGAGCGGTGATCACTGTAAAATCTTTGCTGATCTGCGCTGAACGTACGGCTGCGATGGCCTGGTCCAACGTCGCCTTGGCTACTTGATAATCTGATTTTGCCGACGCCAGTCTGACATCGGAGATAACGTCGTTTTGAACCAACGGTTTCAACCGGTCGACTTCGAGCTGTGCATTTTTAAGTTTGGCTTTGGCGACTTGCTCCGTAGCAACCATGTTATTGAGATTTTCTTGGTAAGTAGAGGGGTCTACCTTGAACAGTTTCTGGCCTTTTTGAACAAATGAGCCTTCATCGATATAAATTTCCTGAAGCAGCCCTTCGACCTGTGGGCGGACCTCCACGTTAACTTTACCTTCTATGGTTCCCAAATAATCCTTGATGGTGGTGGCATCAGATTTAGTGACGGTATAGACTGGCAAGGCTACGTTTTTTTCTTTGGTTTTATTTTCTTTTGAAGAACTTGAAGAACAACTTACCTGTGTGGCTAAGGCTGAACAAATCAAAAAGGTTACGTTAAAAATAGATAATGTTTTTTTCTTCACAATGCTTGATTAATTTTTACGATATATGTGTTGAGTAATATGAATATTACAATATAAACGACAAATCGTTTAATTATTGTGAAGATTAACATTTGTTAACACCTCAAATTTTAGTTAATAAGCGTTCAATTATTAATCAAAAATAATAGTTAATAGTTTTAAGGGGTTGATAGTTATGGTTTTATGGAGAGGGATACATCATATTTTCCTAGAAAGGGAAAATATGATGTTGGTTGAAATACAGCTTAAAATTTAAGGTGCTTCACGGTCAATCCGTTATTGATAAGCTGTTTTAAAGCATCAATACCTATGCTGATATGTGCTTCTACATATTTTGCTGTAACTGTTACATCACTGACAGACGTTTTGACTCCTTCGGGTACCATTGGTTGATCCGAAACCAGCAACAGAGCACCTGTTGGAATCTTATTGGCAAATCCGACACTGAATATCGTTGCGGTTTCCATATCCACGCACATGGCACGGATTGATTTTAAATATTTTTTGAAGGCTTTATCATGTTCCCAAACTCGTCTATTGGTGGTGTATACCGTTCCTGTCCAGTAGTCACGTTGGTGATCCCGGATTGTCGTGGATATGGCCTTTTGCATGGCGAAGGCGGGTAATGAAGGTACTTCGGGTGGAAAGTAGTCATTGGAAGTTCCCTCACCGCGGATAGCGGCTATTGGAAGAATCAATTCGCCTACAGGAATTTTTTTCTTGATTCCACCGGTTTTACCCAAAAATAGCACTGCTTTTGGTGCAATTGCTGATAATAAATCCATAATGGTTGCGGCCATTGGACTTCCCATCCCGAAATTGATAATGGTGATGCCTCCGGCAGTGACGGATTGCATCGGTTTATCTTCTCCATAAATAGGCGCATTATCATGCATTTCAGAAAATAGGTGTATATATTTCGAAAAGTTCGTTAAAAGGATATATTCCCCGAACTCTTCCAAAGGTCTTCCGGTATAACGGGGAAGCCAGTTGTTCACGATTTCTTCTTTGGTTTTTAAACCTGGTGTGATCGGACTATTTACGGTATTCTTTGCACTTTTCTTTGTTGTCATAGTCATTAAATTTAATTTCTTGAATCTCTTATCTTCCTGTCAACATTCCGTTATGGCTATGTTATTATTGTAATATAAGATTTTTAATTCTTTTCTAAAAAAAAATCCCGTTCAGCGAACGGGATTTTTTTAAGCAACTTTAAGCTTTTTTAAATCAGACTTTTCGAATTTCTTCTTCGCATAGTCTAGCGTGATTTCCAATGCTTTCTGTCCCGTCTGCTCTTTCGTTGACGGAATTTCAAACATGGCATCCAGCATAATGGCTTCGCATATACTGCGTAGGCCTCTGGCTCCAAGTTTAAATTCGTCAGCTTTATCAACAATAAACGTATAAACGTCAGGATCAAATTTTAGCTCAATACCTTCGTATTCAAACAGCTTTTTATATTGTTTTACCAAAGCATTCTTTGGCTCAGTCAGAATACTCAGCAAGGTTTCCTTATCCAGCGGGTTTAAGTAAGTTAATACAGGAAGACGACCAATCAGCTCTGGAATTAAACCAAAGTTCTTTAAGTCTTGCGGTGTAATATACTTGTACAGATTGTTCAAGTCAATTTCCTCTTCGTCCTCGTTCATTTTATAACCTACTGTCTGGGTACGCAGACGGTTTGCTATTTTCTTTTGAATACCGTCGAATGCCCCACCACAGATGAATAGGATATTGCTTGTATTAACCGCGATCATTTTTTGATCAGGGTGTTTACGGCCGCCTTGCGGTGGAACGTTGACAACTGTACCTTCGAGAATCTTCAGTAGAGCTTGCTGCACACCTTCACCCGATACATCTCTCGTAATAGAAGGATTGTCGCTTTTACGTGCGATTTTATCAATCTCATCGATGTAGATGATACCACGCTCAGCAGAAGCCACATCGTAATCTGCCGCTTGCAGTAAACGCGTCAATATACTTTCGACGTCTTCCCCTACATAACCTGCTTCGGTCAATACAGTAGCATCCACAATACAGAAAGGTACATTAAGTATCTTGGCGACAGTTTTTGCCAGCAAGGTCTTACCAGTGCCTGTTTCCCCCACGATAATCAAATTGGATTTTTCGATTTCGATCTCGTCTTTATCCACTTTCTGATTTAAACGTTTATAGTGATTATAAACGGCTACTGAAATTACTTTTTTGGCATCATCCTGACCGATGACATATTGGTCCAAGTGGGTTTTAATCTCCAAAGGACGGATCAACTTTAAAGCTGTCTGTAAAGTTTTACTTTTTCGTTGTTTTAATTCTTCTGCCAAGATTTCGCCTGCCTGCTGGATACAACGGTCACAGATGTGCGCACCGTTGCCAGCAATAAGCATCTGGGCTTCATTTTTGCTTATGCCACAAAACGAACAATGAATGTCTCTATCGTTATTTTTTGCCATTGTTATTTAATAATCTCCTTCTTTGGAAGTAAAATCTCGTCAATCATACCAAATTCTTTGGCCTCATTAGCCCGCATCCAGTAATCGCGATCGGAAGATTTTTCTACCCATTCGTAAGTTTGTCCAGAATGATCTGAAATAATGGTGTATAATTCTTCTTTTAATTTCATCATCTCACGTAAGTTGATTTCCATATCGGCTGCAACTCCTTGAGCGCCACCGGAAGGTTGGTGAATCATGACGCGTGAGTGGCGTAAGGCTGCACGTTTGCCTTTTGCACCAGCAACTAAAAGAACAGCGCCCATAGATGCTGCAATACCGGTACAGATGGTTGCTACATCTGGCGTAATATATTGCATGGTGTCGTAAATTCCTAGTCCAGCGTATACGCTTCCACCTGGTGAATTGATGTAGATCTGGATATCACGTTGTGCATCGGTAGACTGTAAGAACAAGAGCTGTGCCTGAATAATATTGGCAACCTGATCGTCAATACCGCTTCCTAAAAATATGATACGGTCCATCATCAAACGTGAGAATACATCCATTTGTGCAACGTTCAGTTGACGTTCTTCAACGATGTAAGGCGTAAGGTTTGTCGGAATGCTAGTCTCTGTACGCGCAATGAAGCTATCAACATGTTGACTTCCAATACGGTGATGCTTTACTGCATATTTTCTGAATTCGTTTTTATCTATATTCATCTTTTTATTTTTTCTATTCTGTAGGACTAATATAAAACTATATTTTAAAAATCAAATAAATTGAAAAGATGTTTTACATCTACTTTACATTTTTTCGGTGCTCCCCGTTCAAGACCTAAGGGAGACTGAATCTCCGGATTAATTTTTATCTATTTCATGCATAGCTCCTTAGTCAATTTCGTTGTAGTTGGGGAGGTCTTCCAAAAATTCGTAAGACTTTTTGATAAAATCAATTTTACAATAATAATGATTCATACCGTTGCTTACTAGCAGGTATGGTATACGGTGAACTGTATTATAATTTGCAATTTGCTCAAATACTTGTTGTGTAATTTTTATATGAGGTGCCTTAAATTCGGCTAAGACCACCTTATGCCCGCTGCTGTTATAAATTAACAAATCACTTCGTTTCTGCAGGTTATTTAATTTCAAACCGCCTTCGATGTGCATCAGTGCCTTGGGATAATTTTTCATGAGCGACAAATAGTTGATCCAATGCTGCCTAACCCATTCTTCCGGTGTTAATACCAGATCCTTTTTTCTGAGCTCATCAAATATATAAATCGCATTGTTCTTTTTAGATATTTTAGCTTGATACGGCGGTAAGTTCAGTGGAGTCGGTGAAAACATACACAAATATACTAAAATTTTAGCAAAAAAAATACATTCATCAGGCATGAAATATGGTGTTTTTTTGCTGACGAAGATGATTTTTTGTAAAAAACCTCAGGTCTGCTTTTGTGGCCGTATTGCTTGACCAGAATTGTGGAAGTTGTGGTGCTAAATGTTCATGGCTTTAAACCAATAGCTTAAAGCGATGGTCGTACATGAATCAATTATAAAAGCGTTAATTCGGCAAGGTTACCCGCTTAAATTGCCATTAAAATCGTAATTTTGCTTCCTATAAAATGTCCATAGTCGAACTAGATACACCATGTGAAGATGCAATAACATGGGACATTTTAGACTGTAGCAGATTGTTTGGATGCGGGAAAGTAATGGGGTAACCGATCTGCAGTGAAAAAATAAATAAATAGACCGGGTACTCCATAGCAACTTTAGACAAGTTGCCGCGTGTAAAGAGCTTAATTGGGCCCAGGGAAAATAAATACTATCGATAGTTTTAAATATGAACATCAATCCGATCTTATCCGATATTAAGAACAGGTCTTTTAAACCAGTGTATTTATTGCAAGGGGAGGAGAGTTATTTCATTGATACCATTGCTGACGCCTTGGAAGCGACGGTGTTGAACGAAGCACAAAAGGGCTTTGATCAATCGATTTTCTATGGAAAAGATATTGATATATCTACCATTGTCAATGCAGCAAAACGGTATCCCATGTTGAGTGATTATCAGGTGATTATTATTAAGGAAGCGCAGGAGCTGAAATGGAAATCGGATACGGAAGAACTGTTAACTAAATACCTGGAGCATCTTACACCGACAACCATTCTTGTGTTCTGTTTTAAACATGGGAAATTTGACAAACGCAAAAAGGTCTATAAAGTCTTTGAAAAAAAGGGACTAGTTGTTGATGCGGCCAAACTATACGACGATAAGGTTGGCCCCTGGATTGGGACGTATGTGAAAGATGCGGGCTGGCGCATTCATCCGCAAGCTGCGGTGATGATTGCGGATTATCTCGGTAATGACCTGTCCAAGGTGTCCAATGAACTTGACAAACTGATGCTTAATGTTCCGAAGAGACAAGAGATAAGCATGGAAGATGTTGAACGGAATATAGGTATTTCCAAAGATTATAATGTTTTTGAATTAAATACTGCTTTGGCTAAACGTAATGCCCTAAAAGCATATCAGATCGTCGATTATTTTGTCGCCAATCCCAAAAATAATCCACTGGTGATGGTTATTGGACAAATTGCCACCTACTTCACGAAGATTCTCAAATACCATTATCTGATAGACAAATCCGTCGCGGCAAAAGAACTGGGGGTACATCCTTTCTTTCTAAAAGAATACGAGCTTGCTGCACGGAATTACAATAGACGGAAAACTTTCGATGTGCTTAATGTGTTGAAAGATACGGATTTAAAATCCAAAGGTGTCAATGTACCGAGCAATTTCAATAGCGAAGAGATTTTAAAAGAAATGATCTACCGGATACTTAACTAATCTCATCCAATATAGCGAAGCAAGCTCGATCCAACATTGGCGAAATACATTTCATCCGATATTGCGAAAATGCCAGCTACATATAGCGAACACCAGAAATGGTGTTTTTTTTTACACAAATTTAATAATTAAACGCTTGTTTAAATTAAACGTTTGTTTAACTTTGTCGCGCATTTAGCGAGAACGTCTTTTATTATCGCTATGAATATGCGATGGTATCTTTAAAAGATCGAGGTTTAAAATGGAATTTAACGAGAAACAGATTGATATTTTACTTGCAGCTGAGCGTCTTTTTGCAACAAAAGGGTTTGATGGGACTTCCGTGCGTGATATTGCCAACGAAGCGAATGTAAATGTTGCAATGATCAACTATTATTTTGGATCAAAGGACAAGTTGCTGGATACGTTTTTCGAGTGGCGTGTTCCTGATTTTATGATCAATGTGGATGAGTTGGCGCTTATTGACAATGCGCTGGACAAAATAGACGCGATGGTAGATCGATCAATTAAATCGATGAATTCGCATCGTAAGCTGTATCATATTATTACCATTGAAAGTTCACTAAAACAGCGGATGCTGATCTCTGAAGCATTCAGGAAGCTCAAATTGCATAACCTGGAGGTTATTTCGTCCGTGATCAATGAAGGTGTAGAACAGGGGGTGTTCAAAGGTGGATATGATCCAATTTTAATCCATTCGATGATGATGGGAACTTTTATGAATTTCCAAATGAATCATTGCTTTTTGCAAGATCAGTTGCATATCGATAACGATGAAGAATATGCAAATTATATAGAAACAACTTTAACAGAATTTATACAGACAACAATTAAAGCTTTATTGACATATGAAAAATAAGTTGGCCAATTTGAGTGCTTTATTGCTTTTAAGTCCCATGGGTTTGTTGGCACAGGACAACAAGCACATGACTTTGGAAGAAATAATTCACTTGGCCGCAAATCAAAGCGTGGAAGCGAAGTCTGCCGACACCAAGATATTGGGTAGGCAGCTCGAGGTGGAAACGGCCAAATCGAAACAACTTCCTGATGCAAAATTGAGTGGACAATACATGGCTATGACCACACCAAATGTGAATTTAAAGTTGGCTTTAGGTGAGGGGGGATCTGCTCCAGATATCGCTGCAAACCAATTGTGGTTGGGTCAGGCTTCGGTGAGTATGCCAATCTATACCGGTGGCAGAATTAAGGGCGGCATTGATATTGCAAAGGATGTATTGAAAGCCGAGGAATACAATGCTGTAGCGAGCAAAGAACAATTGGCTATACGTGCAGTAAATCTTTATTTGAGTCTTTATAAGGCTCAGCAAACCAATTTGTTGATTGCTGAAAATATTAAGCAGTCGGAGCAACGTGTTTCGGATTTTAAAGCGATGTTGGATAATGGTTTGATCGCACGTAATGACTTATTAAAAGCAGAACTGCAGCTTTCAAACTATCAGGTTTCGCTTCAGGAAGCACAGAAAAATATCAAGGTGCTGAATTATCAATTGGCTAATTTCTTGAAAATTGATGAAGATACCCAACTGGATCAGATCAATTTGGGCGAAGTCACAGGTGTGGATTTGGGCTTAAAAGCATCATATGATGCAGCAAAAACCTCGCGCTCAGATCTAAAATCGATGGAATCGCAACGTTTGGTTGCTGAAGATCAGTTGAAAGTAACAAAAGCGGCTGCCATGCCAACTGTTGCTGCAACAGCTGGATACAATGCTTTTGGTCTTCAAAAGGTGGTTACCGTGACGAATGCTGCCATGGTTGGCATCGGCGTTTCTTACGATATCGGTTCGCTTTACAAAAATAAAAGAGAAGTGAATGTGGCAAAAAACCGTATCAAGGAAATTGATGAGCATATTGAATTATTAAATGACAAGGTAAAAGTGCAGGTTCAACAGGCCAATGAAAACTATATGCTGGCACAAAAGCAGGATGTGGTCTATCATCAGGCGGTGGATCAGGCTGTTGAAAATTATCGGATCACCAAAGATAAGTACGATAATGGTATCGCAGATACTGACGACTTGTTGACCGCAGACGTACAGCAGCTGCAAAGTAAGATCAATCTGGCAATCAGCAAAGCAAACACCATTGAAAAATATTACGACCTGCTGTTAGCAAATGGGTCTTTAAACATTAAATAGCAATTAATCTAGACATGGAAAATACAGTAGAAAACGCACCTGAAAAAAAAGGTACAAATAAAAAATTTACAATTGTTTTGGCTGCATTGGTCATCTTCGGAGGGGCTTATGGGGTGTATAAATATATGCATGGCCAGGCGCATGAGACTACAGACGATGCACAGGTGGAGAAAAACATGAGCCCGATCATTCCACGGGTGGGTGGTTTTATCGCTAAAGTCTATGTAAAGGACAATGATTTGGTTAAAAAAGGGGATACGTTATTTACCATTGAGAGTCAAGACTATCAGGTTCGTGTGGACGAGGCATTAGCAGCCTTGGCAGCAGCTCAAAGTAGCTTTGATGTTTCAAAGGCAGATGTATCTGCGTCTTCGGCTAATGTGGCGATCTCAGATGCAACGATCCAATCTAATTTAGGCAGCATCGATGCGGCACGTATTCGTGCTAAGCAAGCGAACAATGATTATATCCGCTACCAAAACTTATACAATAACCAGTCCATTACGAAACAGCAGTACGAGCAGGCATTGACTGCGAAATTGGAAGCCGACAAGCAGGTTGAAATTTTGCAACAGCAACGCAATGCCAGTGCGTCGCAACGTAATGCAATCGTCAGTAAGACTACAGTGGCTTCAAAACAAACTTCTGTTGCTGAGGCGAATATAAAAAGAGCGAATGCACAGCTTGAGGCGGCTAAATTGAACCTTTCTTATACCGCGGTACTGGCTTCTGTGGATGGTCAGGTATCCAACATTAAGGTTCAGCCTGGACAAATGGTCAATCCAGGTCAATCTTTATTCTACATTGTCGATAATATTGAAACTTGGGTAGTAGCCAACTTTAAAGAGACGCAATTGGAAAAAATGAAGCCTGGTCAAAAGGTGGGGATCAAAGTGGATGCTTATCCTAATATCGAATTTGAAGGTGAAGTAAATTCTTTCTCACCGGCGACAGGATCGCGTTTTTCTTTATTGCCGCCAGATAATGCGACTGGTAACTTTGTGAAGACTGTTCAGCGTTTACCTGTAAAAATCAAATTGACAAAAGACAATAAAGCAGAAAATGTGGCTTTGCTCAGACCGGGCATGAATGCTGACGTAGATGTGCATGTTCAATAACTATGGAAAATTTAAATCAACAAGATAGTCTGGTTGAATATGGTTTTCGACGTGTTGTAATCACGATTACAGCGGTGCTTTGTGCGCTGTTGGAAATCGTGGATACAACCATCGTCAACGTGGCTCTGAACGACATGAAAGGTTCGTTGGGGGCGACCTTGACAGATGTGGCATGGGTTATTACGGCTTACGCAATCGCCAACGTAATTGTGATTCCGATGACCAGCTGGTTGTCCCAACAATTTGGACGGAGAAATTACTTTGCTGCGTCTATTATCATATTCACAGTATCTTCATTTTTATGTGGTAACGCGACCAATATTTGGGAGCTTGTTGCATTTCGTTTTATACAAGGGATGGGCGGGGGAGCGTTGTTGGTAACAGCGCAGACCATTATTACAGAGAGTTATCCGAAAGAAAAACGTAGTATGGCTCAGGCTATCTATGGTATGGGGGTAATTATTGGTCCAACGCTAGGCCCACCGTTAGGTGGATATATTATCGATAATTTCTCCTGGCCATATATATTCTATATCAATGTGCCGTTAGGGATTATTGCGACCTTGTTGACCTTATCTTTTGTGCGCAGTCCTAAATATAGCCAAAAGCAATCTGCAAAGGAAGTGGATTGGTTTGGTATGATCTTTTTGATCATGTTTATTGGTTCCCTTCAGTTTGTATTGGAACATGGACAACAGGATGATTGGTTTGACGATCCCTTGATTTTAGGCTTATCAATCTTGTCTGTTTTCGGACTATTATTCTTTATATGGCGGGAATTGGTCTATGATAAACCCATTGTTAACTTGCGGGTATTGAAGGACAAGAATTTGCAGGTTGGTGTAGTGATGAGTTTTATTCTTGGTTTCGGCTTGTTTGGATCGACTTTTATTATTCCAATCTATACACAGTCGATATTGGGATGGACGGCCACAGACGCAGGTTTGTTATTGTTGCCAAGTTCAATCATGACCGGTATCATGATGCCTTTTATTGGGAAGATGATCCAAAATGGTGTTCCCCAAAAATATATGGTTGCCGTAGGACTAAGTATCTTTTTTGGCTTCTGTTTTTGGATGTACAGTCTCATGACCAATGATACGGGAGCAGAGCACATGTTTTGGCCCCTAATTCTCCGTGGAGTTGGCTTAGGATTGTTGTTCGTACCTGTCATGACACTCTCCCTATCGACATTACATGGTAAGTCAATCGGTGAAGGAGCTGCCTTTACAGGGATGATGCGCCAGCTGGGTGGTTCGTTTGGTATAGCCTTAATTACGACATTTATTGCCCGTGATAGCCAAAAACATCGCGTCGATCTGGTGGCTAATTTAGATCCAAGCAAGTTTGATGTGCAACAACGGGTGCAGCAATTGCAAATGAGCTTTCAGGCGAAAGGTTTTTCGCCCAATGAAGCTTTGGCCAAAGCACACCAGATACTCGATATGAGCGTGATGAAACAGGCTACTGTATTATCCTACATGGATGTGTTTTTATATCTGGGTGTGGTATTTTTGCTGTGTGTCCCCTTTGTTTTGATGATCAAACAAGGAAAGACGCAGATCGATATGTCCAGTGTGCATTAGCATTTAAATAGTCCGGTAAGCTGGTATCACGGTGACTTGTCAGTAAAGTACTGGTTATCGTTCAGTCAGAAGTCCTCAAAAAGTGTTTAGCTTTTTGAGGATTTTTTTGTGCATTTTCTTTTGCGATAGAAAAGTCCTTAAGGTTGGCGTTTGGTCTTGTCTAAACAGGAGCAAGCATACCTTTGATCAATTGAAAAACCATAAATTGAAAAACCTGATTTAAAATTGATTGTTTAATAATAAAGAGTTTGAAAGAATTTATCTTTTGGCATCAGAAAAGACGAATCTTATCAAATAGCGACTCAGGTAGATTGTTTGTCTTTAAAATAGCAAATGGATGTATACGGAAAAACTTAATTTTTTGGCATTTATCATTCCCTTATTTTTAATTCTGATGGTGTTGGAATATGGGTATAGCCTCAAAAAACAGAAACGTTTTTATTCTTTTGATGAATCGATCTCAAATCTTAATGTTGGTATCGTTGAGCGTATGTGTGATATGTTTTCCGTTAGTTTATTTTACTTTTTTTCGTTTGGGTGTATCAAAATTTTGCGATATTTCACATTGAAGCTAATGTTTGGACCTGGGTTGTACTTTTCCTATTTACAGATTTTCTCTGGTATTGGTATCATCGCTATAGCCATGAAATAAACCTATTGTGGGCTGCGCACGTTGTACATCACCAAAGTGAAGATTATAACTTTACGGTGGCGGCCCGGATCACCATATTTCAAGCCGTTTTCCGTTCGCTATTTTGGGCTTTTATCCCCCTTTTGGGTTTCCCGCCCTTTATGATGACCGCTATTCTGTTGATTCATGGCGTATATCCATTTTTCTCCCATACGCAGACTGTTGGAAATTTGGGTATTTTGGAGCGGCTATTTGTAACGCCTTCCCATCATCGGGTGCATCATAGCAGCAACGAAATCTATCTGGATAAGAATTATGGGGATATCCTGATTATTTGGGATAAGCTGTTTGGAACATTTATATCGGAACAAAAGGAGGAGCCTTGTGTCTATGGGCTCACAAAGCCCATTCACCGCTATACTTTTCTATGGCAGCATTTTCATTATTTATTTGAAATTGGTTTGTCATTTAAGCGAGCGAAAGGATTTAGGAACAAAATGCGGACTATATTCGGTAAGCCTGACGATATACAGCCTGAAATTCGCGAAGAACTGGAAGAGCGCATATTTGCCGGAGCTAAGCCGCAAGTTCATGCGCAGGCGTTAAGCCGCTATATCTTTTTTCAGTCCATGTTGACGATGACACTTCTTTTTTTCTTCCTGCTTTATGGTAATTATCAGCAACTGATACAACTCGTTATTGGCGGGGGATTTATTCTTTGTAGTGTTATTTGTATTGGAGGACTTCTAGAACATGAAGACTGGGTTTTTCCACTTGAGATGCTGCGGTTATTCTTATTACTACTGTATATTGGTCTAACTTTTTATTCACCATTGGGACTTGTTTTGGTAGGATGTTTCGCTTTGATTCAATTGATTTTTTATCGACCGTTAGCAGTTCGCTATAAAAAAGTTTTGCGTCTTGAAAGACGTTGAATTTATCCGTATGAGTTCTTGTCGTTGGAAGTAAGCATCTATTGTTTCATATTTCATCATTTAATTGATCTTTTATCTGTATAGCAAGCAAGCAAGCAAGCAAG